>NZ_VTDQ01000008.1 GCF_015627175.1 Acinetobacter pollinis
TTATTAACCTATGAAGTACTTAGTGCATTTTTCTTAGAAGCAGGATTCTTAGGAATTATGCTATTTGGTTGGGGGCGTGTAAGTAAAAAAGCACACTTCTTTGCTACCTTAATGGTGGCAATTGGAACATGTATTTCCATGTTTTGGATTTTGTCATCGAATAGTTGGATGCAAACGCCACAAGGTTTTGCTATAGAAAATGGCATTATTGTGCCTACAGACTGGTTTGCGATTGTTTTTAATCCATCATTTCCTTATCGCTTTGCACATATGGCAACGGCTGCATTTTTAGTGTCTTCTTTACTTGTTGTTGGTGTAGCTGCATGGCATTTGCTTAAAGGGCGTCGAGATGAGTTGGTTAAGAAGTCTTTTTCACTAGGACTGTGGATGGTGTTAGTCACCTCTATAGGTCAAGTATTTATTGGCGATCAGCATGGTTTAAATACCCTTAAATATCAACCTGCAAAAATTGCAGCAGTTGAGGGGCATTGGCACACAAATCATGACGAAGGTATGCCTTTACTTCTGTTTGCAATTCCAGATATGCAAAGTGAATCAAATAAGTTTGAAGTAGGTATTCCGAATTTAGGTAGCTTGATTTTGACACATAGCCTAGATGGTACTGTCAAAGGCTTAAAAGAATATCAACCACAAGATCGTCCAAATACACTTATTGTATTTTGGAGCTTTAGGGTGATGGTAGGCTTAGGAATGCTTATGGTTGCATTGTCACTCATAGCACTTTGGCTTAGAAAAAAACAAAGACTGTATACATCACATTGGTTTCATCGATTCGCTACAGTAATGGGACCAACGGGATATATCGCTTTACTTGCAGGTTGGGTTACGACTGAAGTGGGTCGTCAACCGTGGGTTGTCTATGGCGTTATACGTACTCAAGATGGTTTGTCTCATACAGTGTCTGCAGATCAGGTTGGAATTACACTTATTATTTTTGTTCTGGTCTATGCCGTAGTTTTTGGTAGTGGTATTTACTATATGTTGAAAGTCATTAGAAAAGGTCCTGAGATTGTATATTCAGACTTATCTGAGCCAGTGGGTCATGGGCATTTTAAAACACCAATGCGACCATTGAGTGCAGTGGATGATGATTTAGATACAACGAAGAAAGGAGAATAATGATGTTTGATCTTTCTTTAATTTGGGTTGTCATTATTGCCTTTGGTGTATTTACTTATGTTGTACTTGATGGTTTTGATTTGGGAATAGGCATTTTATTTCCTTTTATTAAAGATCATCAAGAACGTGATGTCATGATGAATACTGTTGCTCCAGTATGGGATGGTAATGAGACATGGATGGTTTTAGGTGGTGCGGGGTTATATGCTGCATTTCCATTGGTGTACTCCACAGTATTATCTGCACTATATATGCCTATTATTCTTATGGTCATTGCACTGATTTTTAGAGGCGTTGCATTTGAATTCCGCTTTAAAGCACATAGAACTAAATACTTGTGGGATATTGCATTTATTTGGGGTTCAATTTTTGCTAGTTTCCTTCAAGGGGTAATTTTAGGAGCATATATACAAGGTATTCGAACTGAACATGGTGTGTTTGCTGGAAATGCTTTAGATTGGGTTACACCATTTTCTCTATTTACCGGTGTTGGGGTCGTCGTCATGTATGCTGCTTTAGGCTGTGCTTGGTTAATTTTAAAGACTGAAGCCAGTTTACAGCAGATAATGTATTCGCTTATGCCTAAACTAACATGGGCATTACTGTTTATATTTTTGGCAGTTAGTGTATATACGCCATTACAACATGCCGCAATAGCCACACGTTGGTTTGCGATACCTAATATTTGGTATTTAAGTCCTATACCAATTTTGGTACTGCTTTGTAGCTATTTAATTCTTAAAGCATGTAAAGGCGAGCATGATAAAAAACCATTTATTTATACCTTAGGTTTAGTCTTTCTTGCTTTTATTGGATTTATGGTGAGCTTATATCCATATATTATTCCGCCGTCAATTACAATTTGGGAAGCAGCTTCTCCACGTTCTAGTCAGTTATTTGCTTTGGTTGGGGCAGTTATCCTTATTCCTATTATTATGATCTATACCGCAATGTCTTATTGGGTGTTTAAAGATAAAGTGAGAGTAGGAGATGAGGGATACCATTAAGGAGGTTTATATGAAGAAGTCTTTTAAACATTTTTCATCGACACAATGGTTTATTCTATTATGGCTCTTGGGATTCTTTGCCTTAGCTTTAATTGCGGGTATGTTTAAATTACTTTTATATTTTGCGTACTAGCTTATAAGAAATTGATCAATCTTGGCGAATATTGTCAGGATTGATCAAAAATTTACGTAAATTTTACGCGAAATTATTTTCCTTTATAGAAAATTTACGGGAAGACTTTAGATAATTCAGATCACATTTTTGTAAATGGTATCTGACATGTGGGAAGTTCTTTCCGTATTTGTTGTTTCATTATTGTTGGCATATCCTCTAGGCGGATATCTTGCAACGATTTTGCAAGATCGACCCATGAAAAGTGACAGTGTATTTAAATGGATTGAGAAACCTATTTATGCGCTGATGGGTGTTAAAAATAATGGAATGAATTGGAGGCAATACCTATCTGCTTTTCTCTTAAGCAATGTATGTCTGCTTAGTTTTAGTATTATTATTTTAATGACTCAAGCATGGTTACCATTAAATCCAGACCATGTTCCAAATATGAGTTGGGACTTAGCACTTCATACTTCTATTTCTTTTTTAACCAATACAGATCAACAGCATTATTCAGGCCAAGCACAATTATCATATTTTTCACAAATGACGATGATTACGGGCTTACAATTTCTTTCTCCCTTAATTGGTCTAACCCTTGTTGTTGCCGTCTTACGCGCTTTATTTTTACAATCTAATCATAACAAAAATGAAAAAACATGGGCTTCAATTAATTTAGGAAATTATTGGCGCGATATTGTTAGAGTGCTATTTAGATTTTTATTACCCATAACTTTTGCTTTTTCACTTTTACTTAATAGCCAAGGTGTACCTTCGACATTGTCTGCAGGGCCTACTGTTCAAACTATAGAAAATAATTCACAACATATTCCTCTTGGCCCTGTCGCTGCGATGGTGGCAATCAAACAATTGGGGAGTAATGGTGGTGGTTGGTATGGTCCAAACAGTGCAGCGCCTTTAGAGAACCCAACGCCATTTTCTAATTGGCTCGAAATGGTCGCAATTTTACTTATTCCACTAGCTGTTATTTTTATGGTGGCAAGGTTCGTACAGCGTAAAAAACTGATGTGGATGATTTTTGGCAGTATGTTGTTTATGTCGATTATTTCTACAAGTTTGAGTTTATGGACAGAACAATATTCATTACAACCCAATGATGCTTTATTAGAAGGAAAGGAAGTTCGTTTTGGTGCTGAATCTTCTGCATTGTGGAGTGCATTAACCACACAGGTAAATAATGGCTCTGTAAATATGATGCATGATTCGCAGTCACCTTTAACAGGATTGATCGAGATGTGTAATATGCTGATTAATGCCATTTGGGGTGGCATTGGATGTGGCTTATTACAGTTTCTTATTTACCTGTTCTTGGCTGTATTTATTGCAGGCTTAATGACAGGCAGAACACCTGAAATATTTGGCTATAAAATTGAAACGACAGAAATTAAGTTATTATCTGTGGTTATTTTACTACAGCCTATCGTCATTCTTATGTTAACAGCAATTGCATTGGCGAACCCAGCACTTACAGGGAATTCAAACCCTGCTTTTCATGCAATTTCACAAGTTTTTTATGAGTATACCTCTGCTTATGCAAACAATGGTTCGGGTTTTGCGGGACTAGGAAATAATACCGTATGGTGGAATGTATCTGCCAGTATTGCTTTGCTTGCAGGTCGTTATAGTACCTTAATAGTTCCTTTACTGATTGCTGTAAGCCTTGCATCTAAGCAAAAAGCTCAGGGCAAAGGCACATTAAATATAGAGTCAGTGACCTTTGCGCTCATGCTTATAGGTATTGTCCTTATTCTTACATTGTTGCAATTTATGCCTGTTTTAGTACTAGGCCCAATTGCAGATTTCCTATCTATTCAAGTTTAAGAGGCAAAGATATGAAACATGCGATCAGTTCTAAAGCAAATTTTTTGAATAAAGAGATTGTTCAACATACATTTATTAAATTTTTACCGCAGTACGCATTTAAAAACCCTGTGATGGCATGTGTATGGCTAGGTACAATTCTTACTATTGGGGCAACAATATTTGGTTATAGCCAACTTGGGTTAGGTATTAGTTTAAGCTTTATTCTATTTATTACCATTTGGTTTGCAAATTTTGCAGAAGCAATTGCAGAGGCAAAAGGTCGTGGACAAGCATCTTCTTTAAGACAGGCACGTGAAAATTTATTTGCCTATCGTCTTATCGATGATCAAAGTAAAACTGAAAAAATTGCAGCTCATCTTCTTAAAAAAGATGATGTTGTAATTGTAAAAGCTGGCGAACTCATTCCTGCCGATGGTGAAATTATAGAAGGTTTTGCGACGATTAATGAGTCAGCAGTGACAGGTGAGTCTGCGCCTGTGCTGCGTGAAGCTGGTACAGATAAAACGGGTGTGATTGGTGGAACAAAAGTTTTAACGGACCAAATTATTGTCAAAGTGAGTAATGAGGCTGGCAATAGCTTTTTAGACCGAATGATTGCACTTGTAGAGGGTTCAAGCCGCCAAAAAACACCCAATGAAATTGCTTTGGGTATCTTACTTAATGTCATGACAATAACGTTTATTGCAGTTGTGGTCACACTCCCTTTTATTGGATCAATCGTTCATATTCAAATAAATATTGTACTTTTGGTTGCGCTTCTTGTCTGTCTTATTCCAACTACAATTGGTGGTTTACTTCCTGCAATTGGTATTGCAGGGATGAATAGGGCACTCAAAGTAAATGTTTTAGCCAAATCGGGTAAGGCTGTAGAAGTAGCAGGCGATGTAGATGTACTACTGTTAGATAAAACGGGAACAATTACCTATGGTGATCGTCAAGCAACTGCATTTTATCCACTGACTGGAGTTGCCTCATCGCTTTTAAGACAAGCAGCGATGAGTAGTTCTTTTGCCGACCCAACACCTGAAGGAAAGTCAATTGTGAAACTTGCCCAATCTTTGGGAGAAACGCTTGAGTCTGCCTCAGATGCTGTATTTATTCCATTTAGTGCAGCTACACGTATGTCGGGTGTCGATTTGAAAGATGGTACAAACATTCGTAAAGGTTCACTTGATGCAATTTTAAAATTTACAGCAATGGATATTGCGCAACTGAGTGAATTAAAAATCAAAGTAGATGAAGTTGCATCCAAAGGTGCAACTCCATTGGTCGTGGCATTGAATCAGAGAATATTGGGTGTTATCGAATTGTCTGATGTGATTAAAGAAGGCATCAAGGCAAGGTTTGATCTCTTTAGAGAAATGGGTATAAAAACCATAATGGTTACTGGTGATAATCCACTTACAGCAGCAGCAATTGCAGCAACGGCTGGTGTAGATGACTATATTGCAGAGGCTAGACCTGAAGATAAATTGGCATGTATTCGAGCAGAGCAAAAAAAGGGTCATTTGGTTGCAATGGTTGGAGATGGAACAAATGATGCCCCTGCATTAGCACAAGCAGATATTGGCTTGGCAATGAACTCAGGAACACAAGCTGCAAAAGAAGCAGGAAATATGGTTGATCTTGACTCAGACCCTACTAAATTATTAGATATTGTTGAAATTGGTAAACAGCAATTGATTACACGAGGTGCTCTAACCACGTTCTCACTTGCAAATGACGTTTCAAAATATTTTGTTATTTTACCTGCCTTATTTGCTGTGGCTGTACCTCAATTAAATGTACTTAATTTTCTCAAGCTTTCTAGCCCAACAAGCGCAGTGTTATCAGCACTTATTTTTAATGCCTTGATTATTCCTGCACTAATTCCACTTGCATTACGTGGTGTTAAATTTAAACCTGCGAGCGCACTAAGTTTATTACGCCGTAATATGCTGATTTATGGCGTAGGTGGCGTAATTTTACCTTTTATTGTCATAAAAATGATTGACTTACTTGTAAGTTGTTTCTTATAGAGTTTGGAGAGAAAAATGAATACACATGATATGGCTTTAATCTCTGAAGAGAAACAGCCTGTAATAAGACAAAGTATTGGGTTAATGGTTTTAGGGTTTATTGGAACGGGTCTAATTTATTGTGTTTTACAAACAAATATTGCACAACTGATTTTTCCATTTCAGGCCAATGGGAGTGTTATACAACAGCAGAGTAAAGTAGTTGGTTCGTTGTTAGTTGCTCAAAACTTTCATAACCCTCGTTATTTTCAAGCACGACCGAGTGCAATTAATTATGACCCAATGGCAATGGGAGGAAGTAATTTAGCAATAAGTAATCCCGATCTACTTAAACATATTTCTGAACGTAGACAGCAGTTTGCAAAATTCAATGATGCCGATTTACAGAGTGTACCTTTAGATATGTTAACTGCTTCAGGAAGTGGAATTGATCCTGAAATTTCTCCTGAAAGTGCAGCGTTACAAATAAGTCGAGTAGCAAAACAAAGACATATCGCTATTGATGAAATACAGAAACTGGTGAATGCCTATACCTACGACAAGCAATTTGGTTTTTTAGGCATGCCTCGTGTTAATGTTTTACAGTTAAATCTTGCACTTGATGCCTTGCAACATAATCATTCATAAAGAGCAGACAAGGATGTAGTGTCATGGACATTGATCGTAATGTAAGAGCAGATGCATGGCTATCTCATAGTCAACGTGATGAGCAAGGTCGCCTTACATTATTTCTTGGCGCTGCTCCGGGTGTTGGTAAGACTTATACAATGTTAAGTCGTGCTCATGAGTTAATGGCTCAACAAATTCATATTGCTGTAGGAATTGTGGAAACAGAAGTACTTGTGGCAGGATTAAATGTGATACCCAGAAAGAGAATTTCATACAATGATTATTTCCTAGAGGAAATGGATTTAGATGAGATTTTACGGGTAAAACCACGGATTGTTTTGGTCGATGAGCTTGCACATACTAATGTAAAAACAAGTCGACATGAACATCGCTGGCAGGATGTAAATGAACTTTTAGATGCTGGAATTGACGTTTATAGTACGTTGAATATTCAGCATCTGGAAAGTTTAAATGATGTCATATATAAAATAACGGGTATACGTGTGACAGAGACCGTACCTGACGGTTTCTTTCAACGATTAAAAGACATCCGCTTAGTTGACTTACCAATTTCTGAATTATTAGAACGTTTAAAACAAGGCAAGGTTTACATTCCAGAACAAGCACAATATGCATTAAATGGCTTTTTTAAAGCCAATCATTTAACAGCATTGCGTGACCTTGCTTTACAGTTTGTTGCTGAAAATGTCGATGTTCGTTATAGAGAAAATGGGCAAATCTTAGGAAAAACGGTTCCTATTCAAAGTCATCTGATGTTAATCATGTATGATGGTCATGCATCTGAAGACTTGGTAAGAAGAGCACATCGGCTAGTGCAACATTCTAATACAATGTGGAGTGTGGTTTATATTGGGAGAACCAAAGTAAAAGGTGCTCAATCTTTATTAGTAACAAAAGTTTTAAGTCTAGCAAGACAGCTTGGTGCACAAACACACTATATTTATTCTGATGATGTTCTTTCTAGTATTCTCAATACAGCATATCACCATGGTATTTCTCAAATACTTCTTGAATATCCAGTATCATGGTCTTTAGTTTCATGGAAATATCGAAGGATGGTGCAACAGATTTTATCGAGATCACACCCTTTTGAAGTTACTTTAGTGCAAAATAAACACTCTACAAAAAATACTCAACAGTCTATAAAAAAGATGATCTTTACTTCAAAAATAACTTTAAAAGAAAGTATTGAAAGTGTCATTATTATTGCTTTAGGGGTACTGTGTGCAAGTATTTTAGATCATTATGTGGGTTACAATGATTTAGCAATTATTTTTATTTTAACAGTAATGATGATTGCTGTACGTACACAGATGCTTATGACGATCTTGAGTGTATTTTTATGTTTTATTCTTTATAACTATTTATTTATTGAACCACGATATACCTTACAGATTAGCGCTCACGAAGGTGTTATTACCATATTTTTATTTTTAGGCTGTGCTCTTATTGTCGCTAGGTTGGCGAGTCAACTAAAAGAAAAAATAAGTAGTCTAAAAACTGCAAACTCGATTGCGATGCAACTTCAAGATTTAGAACGTAAACTTTCAAACTGTTTGAGTCTAAATGATGTGATGAGTATTGCAAAAGATCATCTAGAAAGAAATTTACACGTCGATATTTGGATACGTTTCGGAGATTTCTCTCAAACAATAGATGTTTTATCTGAAAAAGAAATTATTGCAGCCGATTGGACACAAAAAAATCTTCAGCCGTGTGGTCGTTTTACAAAAACATTAAACCAATCTGATTGGTGGTTTACACCTCTTCCTTTACAAAAGGAGAGCGGTGTAATTGGTATAAGATATCATTCGCTAAAGAAAAAACTGAGTTTTGAGGAGCATCGCCTGATCGATTTAATGATCGAAGATATTATTCAAACTGCTTCACGAATACAGTTGTCGTTACAGTTAGAAGATGCTCGGGTAACCAATGAAACAGAAAAACTACGCTCAGCATTATTATCATCTGTATCACATGATTTACGTTCGCCGTTGGCAGCGATGATTGGTGCTGCAGATACGCTTCGTTATTTTGGGAAAGATATATCAGAATCTGAGTATATGGAACTGCTTGATATGATTCATAGTGAAGGGGGACGTTTAGATCGTTATATAAAAAATTTATTAGATATGACGCGATTAGGGCATGAGGGGTTAACGCTTGCAAGAACAGAAGTGTCCATTGAAAATGTGATTGATTCTGCAGTCAAACGCTTAATTTCTTATCAAGATGATTTAAAGGTCGAATGCTATATTCCTGCTTCTTTACCTCCAATGAGTATTCATCCTGCTTTAATTGAACAAGCAATTTTTAATGTTTTAGAGAATGCTGCAAAGTTTTCACCTGTAAATGTTCCTATTGTAGTCAAAGCCATTACCTTGCAAGATCGAATACTACAAATAGATATAATTGATGAAGGGCCAGGTATACCTGAAGTAGAAAGAGACGAAATTTTTAGTATGTTTTATACCATGCAACGAGGAGATCGTAATCCGACAGGGACGGGCTTAGGATTAACCATTGTTAAGGGAATTGTAGGTGCGCATATGGGAAAAATTGAGGCCTTATCTGCATTTGAAACGTATGGGACGCTTGTAAGAATACAACTTCCTTTTCATTTAGAAACGAACCATTAGGAAACATTGTGAGTAATCATAAAATTTTAGTCATAGATGATGAGCCTAAAATTAGACGTTTCATAGAAATTGCATTAAATACTCAAAGTTATGATGTGTTCTTAGCTGAAACTGGTTTGAAAGGCATTCAAATTATGATTGAGAAAACACCTGATTTAGTGATTTTAGATCTTGGTTTACCAGATATGGATGGCTATGAAGTATTAAAAGAAATTCGGAAATGGTCAGTTATACCCATTATTGTCTTATCGGCACGACCAGATGAAAATCAAAAAGTCTTATTGTTAGATGCGGGGGCAAATGATTACGTAACGAAACCATTTAATATTCAGGAACTATTTGCACGCATTCGTGTAGCAATAAGAAATAGACCTATTACTATCGATGTACCTCAAGTCTTTAACGATGGGTATCTATATATTAATGTTGCAGAGCATATTGTTAAAATTAATAACATTGTTATCAGTCTTACTAAAAAAGAATTCCAATTATTGGCTTTTCTATTGAAGTCTGAAGGTCAAATTGTAGAACAAGCAGATATTATTCGTGAACTATGGGGAAATACACATACAGAAGATACGCACTATTTAAGAATTCTTACCAAGAAACTTAGAGATAAGATAGGTGATCATGCATCAACACCAAAATACATTACTACCATCTCTGGGGTTGGACTCAGGTTTGAAAAACTGTAGAAAAGGAGTGGTTTCATTCATAAATATCACTTTAATTTTCACGGTAAATAAATATTGAAATTTAAATTAAAATTAATAAAATCATTAGCTTGTTTGTATTTTATAATTATAAAATAAGATTGATTTTACAAATTTCATACAATAGAATCACGTAAATCTTAGTTGCATAATTGGCCTGAACGTGAAATCAAAATCATTGAAACTCTTTAGCATCTTAGCCATGGCTATTTCAGTGACATCTTGTGGATACAATACTATTCAAAAACAAGATGAAGATGTAAATGCCGCTTTATCAGAAGTAAATAATCAATATCAACGTAGAGCAGATTTAATTCCGAATCTGGTAAGTGTTGTAAAGGGTTATGCAACGCATGAACGTGAAACGCTACAATCTGTGATTGAGGCAAGATCGAAGGTTGCAGGCATTAAGGTAGATAAGGGATTGTTGGATAATCCTGAACAGTTTAAGCGTTATCAAGAAGCACAAGATCAACTTTCAGGCTCATTGTCTCGTTTAATGATGATTACTGAAAGTTATCCAAACTTAAAAGCCAATGAAGGTTTTAGAGACTTACAAGCACAATTAGAAGGCACAGAAAATCGGATTACTGTTGCAAGAAACCGCTATATCAAAAGTGTTCAGTCTTACAATACTTTTATTCGCCAATTTCCAACTGTCATTACAGCCAAAATTATTCATGCTGAAGTAAAGCCTAATTTTAGTACGATTACACCAAATTCAGATCGTGCACCTCAGATCTCATTTGATAAGCACTAATGAGTATATAAAGAAAGTCTCTGCTTTTACGCAGGACTTTTTATCTAATAGAGATTGATGGCTGAAAGGTTTCTATGAAATATAGATTATTGTTAGCATGTTTTTTAACATGCTTTTTATTTGTTTTTTCTCATGTCAGAGCAGAAGAAAGTGTAGATTATAAAACGCTTGCACTGAATGAAATTCAGAAAAGTGGTACTCAATCTAGGGTATATGACTTTTCTAAAGTTTTATCTCCACAAGAAGTAATAAGCTTACAGTACAAGATAGACGCATTAAGAAAAATATCTTTAAATGTGGGTATCATTGTCGTACCAAGTACGGGAGAAGAATCTATTTTTGACTTTTCAATAGGAGTTGCTGAAAGGTGGAAATTAGGTAATGCAAAGACAGACAATGGTTTATTAATTGTATTAAGTACTCAAGATAAGAAAATCCAGATTTTAACGGGTAATGGGCTAGAGGGGGATTTACCTGATGCCAAAATTCATAGAATATTAGGAGAAACATCAAGCGAGTTTAAGAATAAAGCGTATTTCAATGGGTTATCCCTTGTTCTAGAAAAAATTAGTTTAGTAATAGATAAAAACTCTACGGTGATGCTAGAGCAAGCGCATGCTTCAAACTCAAACCACAAAATGAGTGATGAAAGTGAGCCAAAGAGTTCGTATTCTATAAAAGACTTTTTACTGTTTATTTTCTTAATATTAATTATATTTATTTCTAATAAAATTAAATATTCAAGAGTTAGCTATAGCTTTAGATTTACCCGTAACGGCATAAAAATAGATCGCAAAACAGAATTGTTCCAACGTAAAAAAGAAAAAAAGTCAGCCATAGATATCGTACTGGGAGTGATTAGTATTTTATCTTCTGCACGTGATCATAATACAAAAAGTGATGGAAGTAATGAGTCTAATTTTGGAGGAGATTTTAGTGGCGGGGGAAGTTCGAATAGCTTTGAATCATCAGAAAATGATAAAAAATAAAAAATTTTCGTCCACTTTATAATTAATAGAACGCTTGCAAGAGGCGCATGAGGCGCCTCTTAAATAGATAGATTTACTTTGCACCGCTGACGTTAACGGCAATTTTATATAATGAGCTTCCACCTGCGACATACATAATTTTCTTGCCATTTGGCAACGTCGTAAATACCATGTTTGCAACAGTGGTTGGGAATTTAAGGCTACCTAAAGCTGTTCCATTTTCTGAAAATACATGGATATACTTTCCACCTGTCACCCAGATGTTTCCTTTATCATCTACAGCAATTCCATCGGGCACGCCTGTGTCAATTTGTGCAAGCATTTTTCCATGGGTTGTTTGTTTATTTGAATCAATATCATAAACAAATAAATGTCTATGTAGCTTCTTATCTTTTTGGTCATGTGCAATTTGAGAGTCAGTTAAATATAATTTCTTCTGATCTGGACTAAATGCAATACCATTAGGTGTTTTTACTTCAGGTGTATTTAGTCGTACAATTTTGTTTGTTTTTGGCGAAAAACGATAACTAAACTCACCACCTTGCACAGGGTTTCCACCATAGCCTTCATCTGCTTTTTTAATCCCAAAAATAGGATCTGTAAACCAAATATCACCGTCTTTATCGACAATGACATCATTAGGACTATTGAGTTTATTTTTCCCATATAGATCGACTAAAACTCTCCAAGAACCATCTGCTTCTAAACGTTCAATAGCACGTTTTCCATGTGAGGCAGCAATGATTCTTCCTTCAGTATCTATGGCATGACCGTTTTGAAATTGAGCAGGCGAGAGCCAAGTGCGAACCCCTGTCTTTTCATTCCATTCTAGAACACGGTTATTCACAATATCACTCCAAAGTACCGTACCATCTTTTAATACGATAGGGCCTTCACTCCATTTTGCTTGGTCTGTAATACGCTCAATTTTCGCATTTGATGGAATAGGAAGTGTCGCTTGTGTAAGAAAACTGACAGAGCAAAGAGCTGATAAAATAAATAACTTTTTAAACTGATACATAGTAGACCTATTGGCTTATTATAGAGAGCAATTTTATCAATTTGCTTTTTGAGGTTAGGGTTATTTTTTGTTGTAAATCTATAGTGTAATCACCATGTTCGTGGTTCATATTTGTATATGTTTTTTAAGTGTTTTAAAAATATGAGGTTCTAAAGATTGTGCGACATTAAACCGCATGAATTGATCTGCATGTTTTGAGTGGCTAAAGGCTGTACCTGCTGCAAGAATTAAATGATCTTTACGGCAGTTTTCAGTTAATGCAGTCGCACTTACATTTTCAGGAAGCTGACACCATAGAAACATTCCATTTTTAGGAATCGTCCACGGAACAATTTCAAGTTGTTTTAATTCTTGAATGACAAAAGCACGTGCATGGCTGAGTCTTTGATTGATATATTCAAAATGGCGTCTGTATTGAGTATCTTTCAAAGCTTGATGTACCAAAACACTACTAAGTTGATTGCAATTAAAATTAGTTGCGATTTTAACTTGTGTCAGACGTTTTATATATTGAGTCTCTGCTGCAATATAGCCACATCTAAAAGAGGATGAAAGGGATTTAGAAAAACTACTAATTTGAATTACATTCTCAAAATTAGATAAAGAAGCATATCGTGGAGATGGAATTATTTCGAAATCACTATAAATATCATCTTCAATAATAATTACATTTGCTTCTTCTGCCATTTTTAATACTTTGTAGGCTGTACTAATGTTAAGTGATGCGCCTGTTGGATTGTGTATCCCAGAATTGGTAATGTACATTTTAGGCGAGTGTTTTAAGGCTTCTTTGAAATAATTTAAGTCAGGCCCCTGAGGGGTAAAAGGAATAGCAATAATTTGAAGCTTTAATAAATTAAATAATGTAAAAAAATTAAAATAGCATGGATCATCTACAAGAATCGTATCGCCTACATTTAGATGTGCTCTACAAATAATATCTAATGCTTGGGTGCTACTTTCTGTAAGTAAAATCTGGTCATGATGAATAGACGTACCATAATAATTGATGCGTTGAGCTATCACTTCTCTTAAAGGCTCATAGCCAAGTACAGTGCTGTAGGTAAGTAACTCTTTGGCGGGTTTATTGCTCAGTTCTTTAAGCGACTTTCTTACAATTGATTCAGGCATCCAACTGGTAGGCAACCAACCACACCCAGGTTTTAAGTGATCATCGGACGCAATTAAAGATTGATGTGCGATCCAGAAGGGATCTGTTTGCATTTTATATTGTGATGAAAGGTCTATTTTATGGTTGGTATATGGCATTTGCTTAACAAAGTATCCAGAGCCATGTCGAACTTCAATTTTATTTTCTACAACCAATCTCTCATAAGCCTCAAGTACTGTAGATACAGAAAAATTAAGTGATTTTGCCAATTTTCTTAATGAGGGAAGTTGGCCACCGGGGAGTATTTCATGGCTTTCGATACGTGCTTCAATAAGTTGAATAACTTGCTGAATCTTTGTAGTTTGTTTTTTTACCATAACAGTTGCAACTTAACACCCAAACAGTTCTTTTTGATTGTATTGGGCTGATACTCCTTTTACTAGAGATATTTTGAGATAAAAGAAGAAAATAGTTTAGGGTAGTGATGTGGTATTTATTGAAGATAGCTTGCTGGCACAAAGCCTTATATTGGGTATATTATTTTTAACATTTATTTCTTTTTTAGCAGGATATATTGACTCCATTGCAGGCGGAGCGGGGCTTGTACTTATTCCTGCTTTTATAGTGAGTGGTATTCCGCCACATGTCGCACTTGGTCAGGAAAAACTTGTCAGCACTGTAGGTACACTTGCAGCCATTAAAAATTTTGCTAAAAGTGATTCCATTATATGGAGAATTATACCCCTTGGAGCAGTAACTGCACTTGTAGGTGCATATATTGGTGCAAAGTTAATTATTAGACTTCCTTTAGAAATTTTAACCTATCTTATTATCTGTCTTTTACCAATTGGGTTAATCATGACTTTATTAAAAAGTCGTTTAGCTCGTATGGATAATCAACATCAGAATATATCGATCTCTAAATTATTATTAATGACGGTTTGTTTCTTCGTCGGTTTCTATGATGGTTTTTTCGGTCCAGGTACGGGTAGCCTCTTTATAATTGCGTTATTTTTAATAAATAAGCTTCCACTACTACAGGCAACCGCAACATCAAAAATATTTAATTTTACTTCCAATATTGGTGCTTTTATTAGTTTTTTTATCGCTGGGAAAATGTGGATTATGATTGGAATACCGATGATTTTTGCCAGTTTCTTAGGGAATCACCTGGGAAGTAAATATGCAATAAAGACACAAGGACAAGCTGTTAAAAAAGTTCTCATTATTACAGTTATGTTCATGATAACTACTTTAATTTTTCAAATAAGATAAGGAATAGCCATGTTAATTATTGTTACAGGTGCGTCATCAGGATTTGGTTATCATATTTCAAAACAACTTATTCAGCACGGACATCGTGTAATAGGAATTGCAAGAAGAGTAGAGCACCTCCAGCATTTGCAACAAGAGTTAGGACGTGATTTTTTTTCATTGGCTTTAGACCTTTCACAGCCATATGTATATCTTGAAGAGAAATTTAAGTCTATTCCTGAGCGCTTTGTTTTGGAAAATGTCGATGTTTTAATTAATAATGCGGGTTTAGCACTCGGTTTAGAGCGTGCCGATAACGCACAAATAGACGATTGGAATCAGATGGTCGATGTAAATATTAAAGGCGTATTGGCCATGACTAAACTGGTACTTCCATTTATGGTAAAAAAGAAATCTGGCTATATCATTAATATGGGTTCTATCGCAGGAAGTTATCCCTATCCTGGAGGGCATGTATATGGTGCAACCAAAGCATTTATTAAGCAGTTTAGTCTTAATTTAAGAGCAGATCTGGCTGGAATGGGTATTCGTGTATCGAATGTGGAGCCAGGTTTGTCAGCTGGAACAGAATTTTCGTATGTGCGTTTTCGTGGGGATACAGAGCGAGTAAAAGCACTATATGAAGAAGTAGATGCTATTCAACCTGAAGATATTGCAAATACTGTATTGTGGTTAATTTCACAGCCCAAACATATAAATATTAATCGTATTGAGATCATGCCAATTTCACAGTCATCTTCTGCGTTAGATGTAGTAAAAGGTTCTGTATATGCAGATAAATTTGTGAGTCCTTGATGAATGTATTCAAACGAATAACAAATTTGCTTTCGTTTTAAGCAAAGATAATATAAAATACGCGCTTCCTTACCTGCAGGCTACTTACATGGTGTAAGCAAGCTAAACAGGTGTCCAAAAGAGGTTACTATGGCTAAGCTAAAAACTCGCCGTGGTGCAGCTAAACGTTTTAAAGCGACTGCAAACGGTTTCAAGCGTAAACAAGCGTTCAAACGCCACATTTTGACCAAAAAATCTGCTAAGCGTATCCGTCAATTACGCGGCTGTGTAATGGTTCACGTTAGTGACGTTGCTTCAGTTCGTCGTATGTGCCCATACATTTAAGGAGATTATAAATGGCTCGTGTAAAACGTGGTGTAGTGGCGCATCGTCGTCACAAGAAAATTCTTGCTCGTGCTAAAGGTTACTATGGTGCTCGTTCACGCGTTTATCGCGTAGCGTTCCAAGCAGTAATCAAAGCAGGACAATATGCTTACCGTGACCGTCGTCAGAAAAAACGTCAATTCCGTGCTTTATGGATTGCGCGTATTAACGCTGGTGCACGTCAAAACGGTTTATCATACAGCCGTATGATTGCTGGCTTGAAAAAAGCACAAGTGATTGTTGACCGTCGTGTATTAGCTGACATCGCTATGCATGATTCAGTTGCATTCGCTGCTTTAGCTGAAAAGGCTAAAACTGCTCTAGCTGCATAAGTTTAGAGATTCTAAAAAGACCGCTTTTTGCGGTCTTTTTTTATTTAAAATCCAAAATAATAAACCAGTGCACCAATAATAATTGTAATTAAAATAAGTGCTATCACACTTTTAGTAGAAGCACTTGGTTTGTGCTCTGGGCTTGAGTTCTCGTTATGATCAAAAGGTGAGTTACCTAAAATAACTTTACGTTTTGCTTCCTTGTAATGGTTTGCTGTTTTCACAATAAGTTTTGAAAACAATTCATCTACTTTTTGCGAGAAGGATTGCATTTCCGCTGTTAAGCTATTTGATTCTTTTCTGTGCTTTTCAATCTGTTGATCTAATTGCTCAAGTTTAAAAAGAAACTCATGTGAAATTTCTGCGTGGTAATCTTGAGGTAAAAGAGACTGACTTTCGGGATTAGATGTTCCCGTATAATAAGCGGTATTTAGTTCATTTACCGTAAAGTTTGTAATATAGGACTGATTGAAAATCTCTTTTTCAAGGTAGTCGCTAATATTGTCCCAGTTTGGACGGTTTAAGTCTAAATTAACCTGTTTAATAACTTGTTGTGGTAACTCAAAATCCCACATTGTCATAACTTTACTTTTTAATTGCTGTGCTGTTGGGACCTCATATTCGTTATCTGCGGTATACCATTCGGCAAGCTCTTGACCAAAAAGCCAAGCTACTTTCTTTTGGGCACTGTGAGCAACAATAAAATGTGAAAATTGCAATAGCTCAATGTTTGGATTTGGGTTAGTACCCTCTTTTAATAAACTGGCTTCATGTAAACTCAGCTGTGTAACGCCTTGAGCTTTTAAATTTTCTAGCCAAATTTGAAAATGCTGTGCAAGTAAATGTTGTGTTTGTAAACTTCGAAATTGCAGTAGAACATTTTGAAAAATGTCATGGTTTACCCAAGTATTAAAGCTCAATTGATTTTTCAGAAACTCATTTCCATAAGTCACAAGTACGAGCTGTTGTTTCCAAATTGGATCTAAAGCCATAATTATTCTCTATAGTGTGCAAGTAGGGGATAAATAGTTTTGATTTTTAGATGAAATACGATCTTTTATAACTACGATTTTAACATTTTTCATAGGTACGGGTGTAGGGAAATTTTACTTACTGTGAAAACTTCATTAAGTCTATGAAAAGCTGTTAGAATAGCAAAATAATTTTTCTAATTTTTATAGATGCTTTGAGAGTAATTATGTCACTGGAAGCTTTGACCAATGAAGCACTGAGCGCAATCGCAGCCGCTCAAGACCTTGCAACCTTAGACCAAGCCCGAGTGCAATTTACTGGGAAAAAGAGTCAGCTTGCTGAGCAGTCAAAATCTTTGGGTAAAATGGATCCTGAACAACGTAAAGTTGAGGGTGCAAAAATTCATGCTGTGCGTGAAGCAATTAATAAGGCACTCACCGAAAGACAGCAAGTATTACAACAACAAGCGCTAGAAGCAAAACTAGCGAGTGAAACAATTGATATTACATTGCCGGGTCGTGGCCAGCAAATGGGTAGTATTCACCCTGTGACTCAGGTACAAGAGCGTATTTGCCAATTCTTTACTAAAGCTGGATTTACTGTGGAAACAGGCCCTGAAGTTGAAGACGATTACCATAATTTTGAAGCACTGAATATTCCGGGACACCATCCTGCACGTGCAATGCACGATACATTTTATTTCGATGCCAACCATTTGTTACGTACGCATACTTCAGGTGTGCAAATTCGTACAATGGAAAAACGTCAACCACCGATTCGTATTGTATGTCCAGGGCGTGTTTATCGTTGTGACTCAGACCAAACACACTCACCGATGTTTCATCAAATCGAAGGTTTGTATGTTGCAGAGAAGACGAGTTTTGCTGAGTTAAAAGGTTTATTGGTAAATTTACTTCAGGCCTTCTTTGAAAAAGAATTAAAAGTAAGATTTCGTCCATCATACTTCCCATTTACAGAGCCAAGTGCAGAAGTGGATATTATGGATGAGCGTGGTAAATGGCTTGAAGTACTCGGTTGTGGCATGGTACATCCAAATGTATTGAGTGCTGCTGGTATTGATCCTGAGAAATATACAGGTTTTGCTTTTGGTCTAGGTGTAGAGCGCTTCGCAATGTTGCGTTATGGCATTAATGATTTACGTATGTTCTATCAAAATGACGTGCGTTTCTTGCGCCAATTTGCTTAGTTCAATCGATATTCAAAATAGATCCAAAAAGTTTTAAGGTTATATATCAAATGAAAATTAGTGAAAATTGGTTGCGTACGTGGGTTAACCCTGCAATTGATAGCGCAACACTTGCAAATCAATTGACCATGCTTGGTCTAGAGGTCGATGAAATTGCACCTGTAGCAAAACTATTTACTGGTGTTGTTATTGGTGAAGTGCTTACAGTTGAGCAGCATCCTGATGCAGATCGCCTGCGTGTAACGACGGTTAATATAGGTGAAGGTGAGCCCTTACAAATTGTTTGTGGTGCACCGAATGTGCGTGTTGGATTGCGTGTGCCTGTTGCAACTGTTGGCGCTGTATTACCAGGCGATTTTAAAATTAAAAAAGGTAAGCTACGTGGTGTTGCCTCACATGGCATGCTATGTGGTGCTTCGGAAATTGATTTAGAAGATCAGATAGATGGTTTATTAGAATTGCCGAATGATGCACCGATTGGTGTAAATATTCGTGAGTATCTAGAACTTGATGATCAAGTGATTGATATCTCTATTACACCGAACCGTGGTGATTGTTTTAGCGTTCGAGGTATTGCTCGCGAAATTGCTGTAATTAATCAGTTAAGTATTCATGAACCTCAAATAGAAGATGTTCACAGTACTCTTCAAGAAACAAAGCAAGTCCATTTAAACACTGAAGGTGTGCCACGCTATTTAGGGCGTATCGTGCGTAATGTAAATACGCAAGCGAAAACACCAGTATGGATGGAAAAAGCCTTATCTCGTTCAGGTATTCGTTTACATAGTTTTTTGGTTGATGTGACGAATTATGTATTACTTGAATTAGGTCAACCTATGCATGCTTTTGACTTGGCAAAACTAGAAGGTGATATTCAGGTTCGTCAAGCAACAAAAGATGAAAAACTTAAGCTCTTAAATGAACAGGAAGTAGTATTAACCGACGATATCATGGTCGTTGCAGATGATGCTAAAGCACTTGCAATTGCAGGAATTATGGGTGGCCTTGCATCGAGTGTAACAGATGAAACTACTGATATTTTCTTAGAAAGTGCTTTCTTTGCACCGTTGGCTGTAGCAGGGCGTGCACGTCGCTATGGTCTACATACTGACTCTTCTCAGCGTTTTGAACGTGGTGTAGATTTTGAACTTCCACTAAAAGCACTTCAACGTGTTTCTGCTTTAATTGCAGACATTGCTGGTGGTGAGTTCGGTCCTATCGTTCAAACTGAACAACGTGAATACCTTCCACAAAGAAATACAATTCAGTTGAACAAAGGTCAAGTCGAGCGCTTACTAGGTTATGGTATTGAGTCATCCTTTATTGCTGATGCTCTAGAGCGTCTAGGTTGCAAAGTCACAGAGACGGCTACAGATGAATGGTCAGTAGTACCACCATCGCATCGTTTTGATATGGTCATTTATCAGGATCTTATTGAAGAAATTGTACGTATTCATGGTTACGATAATATTCAAATCAAATTGCCGCAAATAGATGTCGCTTTATCTCACTATAAAGATCAGTTTGAAGTTTCTCAATTACGTCAAACGATTGCAACTTTGGGATATCAAGAAGCTATTAGTTTTAGTTTCTCAGATGCTAAATTAGAAAAACAATTAAATTCTGCTGTGAAACCACTCATGTTGGCCAACCCAATATCAAGTGATTTGGCAGCGATGCGTAGTACTTTACTGTCGAGTTTAATTCCGTGTGTTCAATATAATTTAAATCGTCAGCAAAGCCGTGTACGTTTCTTCGAGTTGGGTTTGCGTTTCGATTATCAAACAGCATCGAACTTAGATGAATTAAAGCAGATTCCAACAGTTGCAATGATTGCTGTCGGTTCTCGTGTGCCTGAACAATGGCATGCAAAAACACAAGACATGGACTTCTTTGACTTTAAAGGTGAGATTGAAGAGGTTATTGCTGCAAGTCGTTTAAATGTTGAATACATTCGTTCAGAGCGTGAATGGTTGCATCCTGGTCAGTCTGCTGAAGTTATTGTAAACGGTCAATCGATTGGTTATTTGGGACGTTTACATCCATCTTTTGAATCTTCACTAGATTTAGGTGTAACTTGGGTAGCAGAACTTGATCAAAATGTCATTTTGCAATCTTATGTATCTAATTTTACAGAATTATCACGTTTTCCGTCGGTTAGACGTGATATTGCGCTTTTAATTGATGATAAGATAAGTGTAAAAGAAATTCAGCAGTTGATTGAGAAAACTGGTGGAGAGCTTCTCGACTCAACATGGTTGTTTGATGTATATACTGGACAAGGTGTTGAGGGTGGTAAACGTTCACTTGCGTTTGCACTATTGTGGCAGCATCCATCACGTACTTTAGAGGATGCTGAAATTAAAGCAGGTATGGATCAAATAATCGAAGTGCTGGAAAGCACATATCAAGCAACATTGAGGGCCTCATGACAGCATTAACAAAAGCAGAAATGGCTGATCATTTAAGCGAGCTTACAGCACTAAACCGCCGTGAAGCTAAGCAAATGGTTGAATTATTTTTTGAAGAAATTAGTCAATCACTCATTGCAGGGGAACAGGTAAAATTATCTGGTTTTGGAAACTTTGAGTTGCGTGATAAGCGCCAACGTCCTGGCCGCAACCCAAAAACAGGCGAAGAAATTCCAATTTCTGCGCGCCGTGTAGTGACCTTTAGAGCAGGTCAGAAATTTAGACAGCGTGTCGGTACAGAGCAAGATTAATTGTAAAAAAGCCTTCATATAATGAAGGCTTTTTTTATACCTGTTGCCATTGGTAAAATTTGATATCTGCGAGTGCTAGCATTGCATGATCATTTGGCGAATCACCATAAGCATAGATTTTATTATAATCGGTCAACTCATACTGCTGTTGAATACGATTTGCCTTTTCAATTCCACCGCAATCTCCATGACGGAGATGACCTGTATACAAATCATGAGTACTTTCTAACTCATTGCAGATGAGATCTAAACCATACTGTTGACACCATGGTTTTAAATAAATATCTAAAGAGGAAGAAACAACAACGACACGGTCACCTTGTGATAGATGCCATTGAATCTGCTCTAATGCATTTGAGCGTATAATCTTGTTTAAATAGTTAATTGCAAAATCATTTCCAATCTTTATTAATTTATCTTTTGGATAGTTTTTAAAAGCTGTATGACAGAGTTTCGTACGGAATGTACGATCTGTAATATATTTAAGCTTATATCCAATAAAGTAAGGACTAAGTTTGACGATGTAAAAGTATTTTTGAATAGGATTTACTGTCAAAGTTAGAAAGGGACCAAAACTGTCTTTATGTGTAATGGTTTCATCGAAGTCAAATAAGGCTAAATTCATTATTTTATTTTTTATATAATAAAAAAGAGAGCAAATGCTCTCTTTTTGTATAATTCAAAGTAATTTGAATTATTGAGCAGCTTGAGACGCAGCAGGAGCAGCATCAGTTGCTTGAGCAACAGAAGCAGCAGCGTCAGACGCAGCAACAGTAGCTTCAGAAGCAGCAGTAGTTGCTTGAGCAGCAGCATCAGATGCAGCAGCAGTAGCTTCAGATGCAGCAGAAGCAGCTTCAGATGCAGCAGCAGATGCGTCAGCAGCAGGAGCTTCTTTCTTAGCACAACCAACGAAAGCTAAAGTTGTAGCTACAGCAGCTACGATAGCGAATTTTTTGAATAACATGGCATCACTCTCATAAAATAATAGAGAAAAAAAACCAACGCTAACTTGTTTAAGCTTTTATTATCCCTATACGTTTTCGATAGGTAACAACGCACGGAGCAAGTTAACTGGCATGCGTGTATGCTATCACTGAGTTTATGGAATTACTACTAGGTATATTTAAAAAAAACGAAAAAATGATCATTTTTTGTTTGTTTTTTAACAGAAAATAACAATCAATAATGAAGAGTATATTGGAGTAATTGTCGATTAAGTTACTTAAAAATAGGTGGTTTTTCGATTATTAAAAAAGTATATATTTATATCTGATAAGTGCATCACAATCGCAGAATATACTTTGTTATTTTATGTAAAAACAAATCTTGATCTATAAATTTTAATTAAGTAATTACAAGCACTTGAGATATTTATTAAAGAAATATAAAAAAAGCCCCACAAGTTTGTGAGGCAATTTTCATTTTAATTTTATATGTGTGAATTTAAACAAATTTCTACTGTTTTCTCTTCATTTGTTCAAAGAAGTCATCATTTGTTTTGGTTTCTTTCATTCGGTCAAGTAAGAACTCAATTGCATTGAGTTCATCCATAGGATGTAAAAGTTTACGTAAGATCCAAACTTTACGTAAGCTATCTTCACCCATAAGACGCTCTTCACGACGAGTACCTGATTTTTTCATATTCATTGCAGGGAATACACGTTTTTCAGCTATACGACGGTCTAGAGTAATCTCTTGGTTACCTGTACCTTTAAATTCTTCGTAAATGACTTCATCCATTTTACTGCCAGTTTCAATAAGAGCAGTAGAAATAATTGTCAGTGAGCCACCTTCTTCAATATTACGTGCAGCACCAAAGAAACGTTTTGGTCGTTCTAGTGCATGTGCATCTACACCACCTGTAAGTACTTTACCTGATGACGGAATAACTGTGTTATATGCACGTGCAAGACGAGTAATAGAGTCAAGCAAAATAACAACATCTTTTTTATGTTCTACAAGACGTTTAGCTTTCTCGATAACCATTTCGGCAACTTGAACATGACGTGCAGGTGATTCATCAAATGTTGATGCAACAACTTCACCACGAACAGTACGCTCCATTTCTGTTACTTCTTCAGGACGTTCATCAATAAGAAGGACAATGAGGAAAACTTCAGGGTTATTGCGAACAATAGACTGTGCCATGTTTTGTAAGAGCATTGTTTTACCAGCTTTTGGCGGTGCAACAATGATAGAACGTTGGCCTTTACCAATTGGCGCAATGAGATCGACAACACGTGCTGTTAGGTCTTCACTTGAACCATTACCTAATTCCATAATGAGTTGTTCTGTAGGGAACAGTGGCGTTAGGTTCTCAAATAAAATTTTGTTACGTGAGTTTTCTGGTGTGTCGTAATTAATTTGGTTAACTTTTAATAATGCAAAGTAGCGTTCACCTTCTTTTGGTGGACGAATGGTTCCCGCAATGGTATCGCCTGTGCGTAAGTTAAAGCGACGAATTTGAGATGGACTGACATAAATATCATCAGGTCCGGCAAGGTATGATCCTGCTGCTGAACGCAAAAAGCCGAAGCCGTCAGAAAGGATCTCTAAAACACCATCGCCAAAAATCTCTTCGCCATTCATTGCATGGCGTTTTAAAATAGCAAAAATAATATCTTGTTTACGGTTACGTGCCATCCCCTCAAGGCCCATGAACTCTGCAATTTTAATGAGTTCGCCAATCGGTTTTTTCTTGAGTTCAGTTAAATTCATATGTGGTTCAATATAGATAAGAACATCGGAGTCAAAAAGAGAATAGATTTAAGATTCGACCAAATGTACAAAGCATTGAGCAGTTTCTTTTGCACAATACAAACGCAGAAATCTGGTTAATTGTTTTGAAGATAAAAGTAAACAATTGCTTTGCCGAACGGCGATCTTATGTGTTGTATCTTTTCAGAAAAAGTGTAGCTGAGTTTTGCTGCATATTTCTTGGTTTTAAAATATAAGTGACTGACGGTTAATTGTCAATTTTTTAGAAAGAAAATACGCCAAATTTATGACGTATCTTCTTATTATGAGGTTTTAAACGTTTTCATCAATAAATGAAACAAGTTTAGAGCGTGGTACAGCACCGACTTGTTGAGCCACAACTTCACCATCTTTGAATAAAAGAAGGGCAGGAATATTGCGGATGTTGTAGTTCACTGCAGTCTCTTCACAGTTAGTGACATCAACTTTTACAATTTTAACTTTACCATCATACTCGCGAGACAAATCTTCTAAAACAGGTGCAATTGCTTTACATGGACCACACCATGCTGCCCAGAAGTCGACCAGTACAGGTGTTTCAGATTCTAAGACGTCTGCTTTAAAGTCTGCATCTGTTGTGTTTACAAGGTTTGACATTGAATGACTCCAAATTAGTTTTATTACTGTGGTTGTATATAAGTATTGCACAGCAATTTTCAAGCGTATAGCTATTTAAAAGAACTTTAATCATGTCTATACAGATTGTCTAACAGAGATTAACGATATCTTTTATTGTTCCCAACAATTGAATAAATCATAAAAAACACGATTTTGAATCGTAAAAGCACTTTTCAATCTAAAGAGAGTGGATTACTCTAAGTAACAATTCATTTTGAGTTTTTTTGCACGATGTCCGATTTTCTGATAGATGAAGAATTGCTTGCAGCAATTGATATGGGGTCAAATAGTTTTCACTTAGCCATTGCAAAAGTTGATCATGGTGAGGTGAAAAAAGTTGTTTCAATGTCGGAAAAGGTACAACTGGCTGCGGGTTTAGATGAAGACGAAAATTTAACAGAAGCGGCACAGCAACGTGGACTGGCATGTCTTGCACGTTTTGTTGGGCGTTTAAGCTCTGTACAAACCAATCGGTTGCGTATAGTTGCAACGAATGCTTTGCGTCAAGCAAAGAATGGCCACGAGTTTATGCAAAAGGCTGCTGAAATATTACCAAAACCAATTGAGATTATTGCTGGACGTGAAGAAGCCAGACTCATTTATTTGGGTGTGTCGCATACTATGGCAAATGGTGGGCGTCGTTTGGTGGTTGATATTGGTGGCGGGTCAACTGAATTTATTATCGGTGAAGAGTTTGAACCCATTCATACAGAATCATTGCAAATGGGATGTGTTGTATTTACAAATCGTTTTTTCCCAAATGGCGATATTTCTCATAAAAATTTTCAAAAAGCATTTGTAGCAGCTTGTAAAGAATTAACAGCGATTGCAAATACTTATCGTGCTGAAGGATGGGACACTGCGGTAGGTTCAAGTGGTACGATTAAAGCATGTCGTCAAATTATGATTAACATGGGTTTAAGTGATGAACAAGAAAGCATCACACGTGAAGGCCTAGAAAAATTAAAAGATAAACTTTTAAAATATAAGCATGTTTCAGATTTAGATTTTGATGGACTAAAAGAAGATAGACGAGCAGTTTTGCCAGCTGGCCTTGCAATTTTATACGCTATTTTTGAAGTGATGGAAATTGATCGTCTGATGTTCTCTGATGGTGCATTACGAGAAGGCGTCATGTATGACTTGTTGGGCCGATTCAAACATGAAGATATAAGAGATCGTAGCGTACAAGCTTTGGTTGGGCGCTATGGTGCCGACGTTAAACAAGCAGATCGTGTGGTAAAAACAGCACAGCATTTGTTTGAAAATGTTGCGGATGATCTGAAATTAACGAATGAAGACAGTGACTTACTAAGAAGAGCGGCTTATTTGCATGAAGTTGGGTTAGCAATCAGTCATGGTGGCTATCATCGACATGGTGCATATTTACTGCAACACTCAGATATCCCAGGGTTCTCACAAATTGATCAAAACCATCTGTCTGAGTTGGTAGCACATCATCGACGTAAGATTAAAAGTGAAGCAAAAAATGAAACGCTTAGACATGGTGGAATGTCACTCGTTTACCTTTGTTTGCTCCTAAGGTTGGCGGTTTTATTAAATCATAGTCGTAGTGATGAGATGCTTCCTGCCATTGAATTAAAGGTACTGAATGAGCAACAATGGCAACTGACTGTTTCTGGCGATGCGAAACAATGGCCATTACTGGTTGCAGATCTGCATGATGAGCAAACGCAATTTAAGCATTGGGACATTGATTTGATCATTCAGTCGGAAAAATTTATCGATTAACTCGATTTAGTTAATTTAAGGATAATATTCGACCTATGAAAAATAAATCGGCTCAAACGAAAGCATGGAAAACAGTGCAAATTGCACGTCATCCTGAACGTCCACAGTTTTTAGACTATGCCAATGAGCTTTTTGAAGACTTTGATACCTTACACGGTGATCGCTTATTTGGTGATGATGGTGCAATGATCGGTGGCCTAGCTCGTTTTGACGGTAAACCTGTGATGGTAGTTGGCCAACATAGAGGGCGTTCTACTCGCGAGCGTTTACAGCATAACTTTGGAATGTGTAATCCAGAAGGATATCGTAAGTCACAGCGTCTTTTAGATTTAGCAGAACGTTTTAACTTACCTGTACTTACATTCATTGATACAATGGGTGCATACCCAGGTATTGGTGCAGAGGAACGTGGGCAAGCAGAAGCAATTGCAACAAGTCTTGCACAGCTTGCAAGTCTAAAGGTTCCTGTTATTGCAACAGTGCTGGGTGAAGGTGGATCTGGTGGTGCACTTGGTATTGGTGTTGCCGACCGTGTAATTATGCTGTCACACAGTATTTATTCTGTGATCTCTCCAGAGGGGTGCGCATCTATTTTGTGGAAAACAGCAGAAAAAGCAGAACAAGCCAGTGAAGCATTGGCATTAACGGCAGACAAACTTGTAAAAATGGGTATTGTTGAGCATGTTGTTGATGAAGGCGAGGGTGCCCACTTAAATACTGAGCAAGTGATGCAGCGTTTAAGAGAAGTTTTAAAAGAAGCTTTAGCAGAGCTAGAACCAATGGATGCTGATGAGAGATGCGAAGCACGTTACCAACGTTTGATGAAGTTTGGCAGCGACAATCCAGGGATTGTATCTTAGCAAGAGCAGATTCTGATTTCTCAGAACATGACTTCTTGATTGGGTGTAGCGGTGGCATGGATTCCATGCTGCTGCTTCATCTTTTTTCTACTTTATTTCCTCAGCGCGTTCGCGCGATTTATGTAGATCATCAATTACAATCTTTAAGTAAAGACTGGGCTCAGTTTGTTTTCCAATTTTGTCAAAAGATGAATATACTATGTGTTATTGAGCGAGTGGTGGTTCAGTCTGGAAACTTGGAGTTACAAGCACGTCGGGCTCGTTACGATGCATTTAAGAAAAATCTTCAAACGAATGAAATATTAGTTCTTGCACATCATCAGCAAGATCAGGCAGAAACACTTCTTCTAAGGCTGTTCTCGGGTGCAGGTGTCACAGGGCTTTCTGCTATGAGAGAAATTGACCGTCGTGCAGATTTAACAATTTGGCGTCCATTACTTGGTTTGTCTAGACAGCAGCTTCTACATTGGGTAACACAGTTTCAACTTAAGTTTGTAGATGATCCCACAAACTTTGATGAACATTATGATCGTGCTTGGGCAAGAGCAATACTGTGGCCAGTACTAGAACAAAGATTCCCAAAGATGCAAAATTCAATTGCACGTACTGCATATCTTATGCAAGATGCAGATGAAATTTTACAGGAAGTTGTTCAACAAGATATTGATGCATGTATTTTAAACGATAAATTAGACTTAGAAAAATTTCTTAAACTCTCTTTACCGAGGCAAAGGAATCTTCTTTCATTTTGGATGAAAGACACCGATGGCTATAGGCCAAGCTTGGCAATGATTGAGCGTGTCCAAAATGAGGTAATACATGCACGTCCAGATGCAAAAGCTGCATTATTTTGTTCGCCATTTTGGTATACTCGCTTTCAGGAAAAGCTGTATAAACTGGTTGAGTCTGAATATTTAGCACAGCGGTATGATGTTGTTCAATCTGAAAGCGTGTATATCAGTGAAGATGAAACATTACAGTTAAGCAGTGGTTTGTTTCGTTGTCAGATAGAAAACCAAATCGGTTTAAGTGAAGAGCTACTGCATGTAGAACTTCAAATAAGACCACGAATAGATGGCGAAAAAGTGCATTTATATGGAAGAGTCGGGCATTGGCCTCTAAAAAAAGCGATTCAATCGGCTAAAATTTTGCCTTGGCTAAGGCACAGAGTCCAAATTCTGCAATTTAAGAATGTTATTTTAGGTGTGTTTACTCCACAAGGTTTTTGGTTGGCACAGTCTAAATATTGCAAAAAAAATGGCTGGCAACCAAAGCTGATAAAAAAGCATTGAGGAAGAATTGCGCGGTATGGATATAAATGTACTATTAAATCGTAAAATTGGTTTCATTGGTGGTGGCAATATTGCTCAAGCAATTATGAATGGTTTGATCATTCAAGGCTTTCCGCGAGAGCAAATTTGTGTGACTGAATCTACTGAGAGCATACGCAAAGTTTTACAAGAAAAAGATATTAGCCTTTTTACCAACAGTGCAGATATGTTGTATTGGGTAGATGTTGTTATTCTTTGTGTGGAAGCGAGCGAATTAGTAGATACATTAAAACCATTAAAAAATCTATTTAAAGAGAAATTACTTATTTCAGTTGTTCCAAGCGCAACAATTTCAATACTTGCACAACTTACAAATACATATAATATTGTAAGGGTTATGCCGAATATACCTGCATTGGTTCAAACTGGTGCGCATGGCGTATTTGCATTAGATACGGTCAGTGAGGCTGATCAGCAGTTAAGCTCTAAAATTTTTGCAGTGACAGGATTGTGTATTTGGGTGAAATCTGAAGAGGAGCTCGATGCAGTAACTGCAATTTCTGGTTCGGGGCCAGCATATTTCTTTTATATGATGGAAAGTATGATTCGAGCTGGTAAAAATATGGGGCTTGATGAAAAAACAGCTTCAGCACTTACCTTACAAACCGCTTTAGGTGCTGCCCAAATGGCAATTAGTAGTGGCTTTTCTCCAGCAGAACTACGTAAACAAGTTGTAGTACCTCATGGAGTAACGGAGGCAGCTTTGCAAGTATTTGACCGAGAGTCTATTTCTCAAAGTATACAAACAGCACTCGCAGCTGCTCAAAAACGTAGTCAAACGCTAGCTCAAGGACTTAGCGAAAGTACCAAATCATCAAGTTAGGACATAATATTTATGGGTGCAAATAGTGCGCAAATTTTTAGCATCTTATTGAATGCTGTTATTTTATTGATATTTGGAAGGTTCTTGATACAGTTGGCTATGGTAAGTCCATATAATCCAGTTGTACTTGCAACAATGAAGGCAACAAAGTTTGTAGATACGTTTAGCCGAATTTTTCCAACAGTTGCAAAAGGCAGAGTAAATTTAGCTGCTATTGCACTTTTAATCGTGCTATGTCTATTTAAAAATTTTGGTGAAATGTATTTATCTGGCACACCACCGTATAGTGCATTGTATTTGATTGTCTATACTTTTGTGACCATGATTCAAGCACTGATTAGTATTTGTCGTTATCTTATTTTTGCAACGATTATACTAAGTTGGGTCGTATTGTTTACTCAATCTAGATCTCCATATATTGAAGTTATTCAAGAGCTTGCAGAGCCATTATTAGCTCCATTCCGTCGTATTATGCCGAATATGGGTATGATTGACCTGTCACCGATGGTTGCATTCTTAGCACTATATATGGCAGAAATTTTAATGAATGAGGTGGCGAGAGTACTATTAAGTGGGCTCTAAACATATTTATATAAAAAAAGGCTATCGCAATGATAGCCTTTTTTTATATAGAGTAAGGAATTGAATATTTATAAATTGCAAGAAAATGCGAGCCTGCACCAATTAATACAAAAATATGCCAAATTGCGTGAGTATAACGAATTTTCTTTAAAGCATAAAAAATAGCACCAATGGTATAAGCTAAGCCCCCAATAACCAATAAATTTAGGCAATCTGGAGAGAGATATTTCTTCATATCATCAAACATGAGTACAGCAAACCATCCCATAGTGATATATGCAATGAGTGATACTTTACCAAAACGATGAGCAAAGAATATTTTAAAGATTGTACCTATGGCGGTCATTGTCCAAAGTGCAATTAAAATATAATGTGCTTTGGGTGTTGGAATATTTAGATATAACAATGGAGTGTATGTACCTGCAATAAGGTAATAAATAGCAGTATGATCCAGCTTTTTATACCAACGTCTTGCTTTAGCAGTCTTTGACCAATGATAAAGTGTAGAGCTTGAGAGTACGAAAATTAAACCAAAGCAATATACCCAAATGCTTAACCAACTAAGTCCTGCAAGAAATTGTGTTTTATAAATGAGTTGAATGCTTGCAATGATTGCAATTACAGCACCTAATCCATGTGTTAAAACATTCAAGCGTTCCTCTTGTATGTCATAGTTTAAGATTTGATCTGTTGTCATCATATTCACATTATTAAAAATACACTTGTATATTAATTCAATTTTGATTTTAAAGTAAGAAGATTTAAAATGGAATTGTAACTTTATTTGGATATTGTCATGGTAGTTCAACATTTTGCTTCTGAGCAGGAAAATCAGTTTTTTTACGAGATAGAAGCATTATTGAATACAAACGCTTTTGAACGTCTTGTGTTGAGTAAGTATCAAGGTGAAGAGGAGCACCTTGAAAAAATAAGTTTTAGAATTATAGAAATTCAACAACGTATAATGATTTCATCGGTATATCGTTACCAAACCCAAGATGTGACAAAAAATTACACGGTAGATGAAGCTATTTTTCAGATAAAACAATTGCTTCCTCATGCTAAACAAGCAAATTTGTGGAGTAACAAAAATGAATGGCAACTCAAAAGAGCCAAGAAAAAAGTTATTTTGACACAAGCAAAGACACAACAAGGACGTGTATTATCGAATACAAATCATGATCGTGAAAAGCAACGATATATAGATCAACAACAAGATTATTTAATCGATTTAGGTGTTACAGATCAACAGCATAAAGTTATTCCAAGTATGGCCAGAAAATGGAAGCAAATTAATAAATTTATTGAAATTTTTTCTGGTGCTTTAGATCATATTAATATGAAAGATGAGCAGTTACATGTTGTGGACTTTGGTTCAGGTAAAGGCTATTTAACTTTTGCAATGTATGATTATTTAAATAAAAATGGATGGAATCCGCATTTGACAGGTGTTGAGTTACGAGATAATTTAGTCAATTTTTGTCAAAAAGTTGCAGATAAAAATGCGTTTAATTCACTCGATTTTTTCCAAGGCGATGTGCGTAGTTATTCACCCGAGCATTTAGATGTCATGATTGCACTACATGCATGTGATATTGCTACAGATTTTGCTATTCACTGTGGAATACGTTTAAATGCTTCTATGATTATGTGCGCACCATGTTGTCATAAAGAGTTACGCCCCCAATTGCGTGCGCCTGAAGTATTACAGCCAATGTTACAATATGGTATTCATCAAGGTCAGCAGGCAGAAATGTTAACAGATACTATTCGTGCACTTTTGTTAAATGCATATGGATATGAGACCAAAGTTTTCGAGTTTGTTGCCTTAGAACATACCAGTAAAAATAAAATGATTTTAGCTGTGAAAAAGCAATCTGATGATGTCGTGCCTAATCAAGAAATTATTAAGCAAATTCAAGAGTTAAAAGAAATGTATGGTATTCAAAACCATAGTCTAGAACGTTTATTGGCAGATGAGCAGGTAGATCGACAAAGAGAAGGATGTCGTTGTTGAGGGATTAAAGGCAGTCTAAACGACTGCCTTTAATCATTAGCTCAATCTATAGATACCAGATTGCCAAGGTGCTAATTGAACCTCAGTTGCATGCTCTTGAATAGGAGATTTTGCACTACTTTCAATAACAGTAGATGTAATTGAAAGATGATCTGGTAATGAATAGTGAACGTCATGTTCTGAGAAGTTCACAAGGATTAAATATTTATAATCGCCATCAATCCGTGTATATGCATATACTGTATCATGACTTAAATCTAAATCATGATAACTGCCATAGGTGAGGGTTGGTATTTCATGTCTGAGTTGAATGAGTGATTTATAGTAGCTAAATACGGAATCGGGATCGTTAATTTGGCGAGCTGCATTAATTTCTTTGTAGTTTGGATTCACTTTTAACCATGGTGTGCCAGTAGTAAAACCTGCATTTTCTGTATCGTCCCATTGGAAAGGTGTACGTGCATTATCGCGAGAAGTATATTTGGAAGCTTTAAGAAATTCATCTGCAGGAACTTTACCTGTTTTTACGAGGTCATCCCAAAAACCTGTAACTCCAATATCATCAAAATCTTCAATGGTTTCGAATGGATAATTGGTCATACCTAACTCTGTACCTTGATAAATAAATGGCGTAGCAGGTTGGGTTAAAATTATGGTTGCTAATGCTTTTGCAGACGCAGCACGCCATTCTGGACGGTCATCGCCAAAGTGAGAAACAACGCGTGGGTTATCATGGTTATCTAGGAAAAAGGCATTCCATCCATGCTCACCCGCTGTTTGGTGTAAGTCATGAATAATTTTTCTAAAATGAGGAAGGGTCCAGTCTTTACGACGCCACTTTTCGGCATGGTCTACATCTAATCGTACGAGATCGAATGTAAATGCCATGTTTAATTCTTTGCGACGGTGATCGGTAAACTTAATTGACTCTTCTGTGGGAACACCAAAAATTTCACCTGCAGTAACTACATCATACTCTGAAAAGACTTTTTCATTAATTTCACGAATATATTCATGAAGATGGAGCCCTTTGGTATATTCTTCATCAAAGTTAAGGACTTGTTCATGGGTAAACTCAGGAAAATCTGGAATCTTTGAAAAAGTGGCAACAGTATCTAATCTAAATCCTGATACACCTTTATTTAGCCAAAAGCGAAGCATTTCGTATAAATCTTCACGTACTTTTGGGTTGTCCCAATTTAAATCAGGCTGTTCTTTGGCGAAGTAGTGTAGGTAATATTGGCCAGTTGTATCATCTTTTGTCCAAGCAGACCCACCGAAGAAAGATGGATAGTTATTGGGTTCATCTCTCCAAAAGTAGTAATCACGATAAGGATTATCTTTACTGCTTCTACTTTGCACAAACCATTCGTGTTGATCACTAGAGTGGTTAATCACAACATCAACCATTAAACGCATACTACGTTTTTGCATTTCAGCAATCAGGCGGTCGAAGTCTTCCATGGTTCCATATTCTTCCATGATTTTTTCATAGTGACGAATATCATAACCATTGTCTTTATTTGGTGAGTCATAATGAGGATTAATCCAAATTGCATCAATACCCAAGTTTTTTAAATAGTCTAATTTTTCAATAATACCGTTAATGTCTCCAACGCCACTACCATTTGTGTTTTTAAATGAACGTGGATAAACCTGATAGAAAACGGCTTGTTTCCACCATGTTGGAAGCTGTGACGATTTTTGAATTTGAGTCATAATTTTCCCACTATATTTTTGAATATTAAATCAATTTGTATTAAAAGAATTTGCGATAACTAAAGTTATTCTATATAGAACATTCTATTTGAATTAATAATGATTGTATGATGGAGTTTGGTTATTTATTTAACAAAATATGAAGAATATGATAAAAAAGCCCTATCAAATGATAAGGCTTTTTATGATTGGGATTTAAAGATTAGTTAATTTTGTAGATTCCTGACTGCCATGGTGCAAGCTTAATTGAAGTTGCATTTGCTTTTACAGTTGATTTGGCATTGCTTTCAACGACAATAGACTGGATAGAAATTCCTTCCGGTAATTTGTAGTTAATCGCTTTTTCCTTAAAGTTTACAACCACTAAATACTTTTCATTACCATCGATACGTGTATATGCATACACATTATCATTATTTAAGTCTAGATCTTTATACTCGCCATAAGTTAAAGCAGGAATTGCATGTCTAAGTTGAATCAGCTTACGGTAGTAGTTATACACTGAATCTGGATCATTAATTTGACTTGCAGCATTTACTTCTTTGTAGTTTGGATTGATTTTTAACCATGGTGTACCCGTTGTAAAGCCTGCATTTTCATTTGCATCCCACTGAAATGGTGTACGTGCGTTATCGCGACTTGTAAAACGAGCAGCTTTTAAGAATTCTTCTTTAGACACTTGACCTGTTTCTACAAGATCTTTCCAAGAACCTTTGACACCAATATCATCAAAATCTTCTATACCTTTAAATGGGTAGTTGGTCATACCTATTTCGGTACCCTGATAAATAAATGGTGTTGCACGTTGAGTTAGAATGACTGTAGCTAATGCTTTTGCAGAAGGTACACGCCATTTTGGACGATCGTCACCAAAGTGAGAAACAACACGTGGATTATCATGGTTATCCAAGAAGAAAGCATTCCAACCATATTGGCCTGCCGTTGTATCTGCTGTATTTACTGTTTGACGGAACTTAGAAAGTGTCCAGTCCGTACGACGCCATTTTGCTTTTGGATCAACATCGATACGAATAAGATCGAACGTAAATGCCATGTTTAGCTCTTCACGACGACGGTCTGTAAATCGGATAGAGTCTGTTGCTGGAACACCAAAAATTTCACCTGCAGTGACTGCATCGCTGTAATGAGAGAAAACTTCTTGATTCATTTCATGAATGTATTTGTGCAGATTAGGGCCTTTGGTATATGCCTCATCGAAATCTTTTTTCTGATTTTCAGAAAGATCTGGAAATTCAGGTATTTTTGAGATAGTTGCAACGGTATCTATACGCATTCCAGATACACCTTTATCTAGCCAGAAACGCAGCATTTTATAAAGGTCTTGTCTAACTTTTGGGTTGTCCCAATTTAAATCTGGCTGTTGTTTTGCGAAGTAATGTAAATAGTACTGATCTGTTTTCTCATCTTTCGACCAAGCTGATCCACCAAAGAAAGATGGATAATTATTTGGTTCTTGTCCATTTTTTCCATCTTGCCAGAAATAATAGTCGCGATATGGATTATCTTTACTGCTACTACTTTGAATAAACCATGGGTGTTGGTCACTTGTGTGGTTAATAACAACATCGACCATTAGACGCATATTTCGTTTTTTCATTTCAGAAATAAGGCGATCGAAGTCTTCCATGGTGCCATATTCTTTCATGATGTCTTGGTAATCGCTGACATCGTAGCCGTTGTCTTTATTTGGTGATGCATAATGCGGATTAATCCAAATTGCATCGATCCCTAAATTCTTTAAGTAATCTAATTTCTCTATAATTCCGTTAATGTCTCCAACACCGCTTCCATTGGTGTTTTTAAATGAACGTGGATAAATTTGATAAAATACGGCTTGTTTCCACCAAGCTGGCAGTTGTTCTGACTTTTGAATATTGTCTTCGGAAACTGATGTGACTGACGCAGGCTCCGCTGCAGTTGCGGTTTGAATCCCAGAAAAAGCCATTGCTATTGCAAAAAAAGGCGCAATAGCAGAATTAAATCTGCAATTAAGCATTACGTACGCTCCATGGTCGTTATATTTAAACTGTCGAATGATCCTTATATATTTATAGTATATATTATGTAAAATAAAAATATGGCTAAAAATTGATCTTTCTGTTTAAGGAAGGCTTAAGTTATTTTTATTTAAGGAAATTTATATTAAAAAATGTGAAAACCCTCACGAAATGTGAGGGTAAAAGAGAAGTTTTTATAAAGATCCGTGTAATTGTCTATAGAGACCTGGGGTTACGCCTGTCCACTTTTTAAATGCACGGTGGAAGGTACTGGTTTCACTAAATCCAACCTGTTGAGCAACATCTTCTAATGTAAGCTTGGGCTGTAGTAATAAATGAATCGCAGCATCACGACGTAGAGCATCTTTCACGCCTTGATAACTTCTACCTTCCGAAGCAAGTCGTCTACGTAGGGTTTGTGGTGAAAGATAGAGCATGGAAGCAACATCATTTAATGTTGGCATTTCTTCGCCAATATGGCTTTTAAGCACATCACGAATACGAGAGGTTAGAGAGTTAGTATTTTTAAATTTTACAAGTAGTTGTGCAGGTGCATACTTTAAAAAGTCTTCTAGTGTATCTGCATTCTGACGGATTGGAAGATCTAAATAGTCAGCAGCAAAGGTGACTTCTGTTCTTGCCATATCGAATTGAATCACAGGTGCAAAGAATAAGGCATCATATTCATCTGCTTGTTCGGGGCGACTATAGTTAAAATGAACACGCTCTAGAGGGATTCTTCGATCAATGAGCCATGATGCGAGGCCGTGCCAAATCATAAGCATGCTTTCTGTCATGAAGTGATCTGGGTCTTCTGTTTTGGGGACAAAAGGTACAAAACGTGCTTCATGTTTATCGTGTTCTAAACCAATAAACCAATCATCGCCAAATAAACGATAGAACTGTGTAGAAAGTTCTAGTGCTTCTCGAAGAGTTTTGGCATGAATAATGAGTTGGCACATCATTGCAAATGTACCTAGGCGTCTTGGTTGTGCAGAAAAGCCTGCATGTTCGTCCTGCGTAACCATCCAGAGCATTTTAATAAATCGGGTATATTGCTCAGGAGAAATACGTGCTTTGGATTGTTTCAATAACTCTGCTTCAATGCCTACATGGGAGAGAAGCGTTTCAACATCCATACCGAGTTTTTTAACGCCTTTAAGCGCCGCATTGACAAAGTAAATGCTAATTGTATCACGACTCACGTTGAGTCCTTCAATAGCTTTTATATTCACAAATAATAAACCTAGATGATTGTTGATGAATAATAAGACAAATTATATTGCGTTATGCAAGATAAAATATGTCACTTGAGTTATTGAAAATATCTACAAGAGAATACTTCAATGTATTTAAAATCATAGCATGCTTATTGTAGCATAAAAGCTTAAAATAGAGTAAATACTTTATTATGTCGGTTATTTTTTACTTAGTAACAAAAAATATTTATTTAAACAATTATTCTTATTTTCTATAAGTTGCTATCTAATTGATTATTAAGTTTTTATTTTTTAATTTGGTAACAAATTATTTAACCTTTGTTACAAGAATAATAGTATTCTATATCATTCAACAAAACAACAAAGGTTATGTACAAGTGGATATGTCTTCATTAATCTTTCGTTTATCTATGTCTGTATTTGTGGTATCAGGATTGACCCAAGTACATGCAGAAAATGCTTTTAATGCACAAAGCCCTTATATGTTAGGTGACTGGAATGGCGAACGGACGGCATTAAAAGAGCAGGGATACGATTTTTCACTAGAATACGCAGGTGAGCTTGCCAATTTGATGGATTCAAAAACAGCATCAAATCATGGTACAGAATATTCAGATCAAATTGCTTTAGGTGCAAATCTTGATTTAAGTAAGATTTTAGGATGGAGTGATACTCAAGCACAGATTACGATTACACATCGTAGCGGCCAGAATTTAACAAACACTTCAGATGCACTTCGTGGGCAACTGAGTTCTGTTCAAGAAGTTTGGGGTCGCGGTCAGACTTGGCGTTTAACAGATTTATGGATTAAAAAACAATTTTTAGATAAAGCGCTTGATGTTAAAGTAGGGCGTTTTGGTGAAGCTGAAGATTTTAATAGTTTTGAATGTAACTTCCAAAATTTAACATTGTGTGGTGGTCAAGTCGGTAATTGGGCTGGCGATCAATGGTACAATTGGCCTGTAAGCCAATGGGCAATGCGCGTTAAATATAATGTATCTCCAGATGTGTATGTACAAGTTGGAGCATATGAGCATAACCCTGAGAATCTAAAACGTGGAAAAGGGTTTAACCTAAGTACTGACGGTTCAAATGGTGCAATTATTCCTGTAGAAGTTGTATGGCAACCTAAGCTTTTAAATGAAGCACTTCCTGGTGAATATCGTTTAGGGTATTACTACAGTACAGTAGATACAAATACAGCAAATCAGAAGATTAAAAATAAACAGGGAAGCTGGTTCTCTGCGAAGCAACAGCTTACAGCGCATCATGGTGATAAAAACCGTGGACTTACAGGATTTGTAAGCACATCATTTTTTGATCATGACGTAAATGATATAGATGATAGTCAAGTCTCCAATATGCAAAATATTGGGTTAGAATATACAGGCTTGTTTGATGCACGCCCGCTTGATGAACTGGCTTTAGGTTTAGGTCGCATTCATAAGGCAGGTGAGCAATATGATGACGAATATAATGCCGAGTTTTACTATGGTATCCATGCTACGAATTGGTTAAAAATTCGTCCAAATGTACAATATGTTCATCATGTTGGTGCATTAAAAGATGGGAATAATGCTTGGGTGGGTGGTATTAAATTCATCACAGTATTTTAATTTTGAGTCAGTACCCTTAAAATAAGTTAAGGGTACTTATTTATACAAACCTAAATCATTCTTTTTCGTAAAGACTTCGGGTGATTCAGGTTTGTTTTATTTGTATAAAATGGTTGGCTTCGGACTAAAATGGGCGTTGGTGCCTGTTGAATTAGCTCAAGCCGGAAATTAGAGGTGATTATGGATCAACCCTCAAAGAGTTCAGGAATGAGGAACTTTACTGCCTTTATATTGGTGGTATTAGGCCTTGTCGTTCTAGGCGGTGGTGCTTATCTTGCGGTACTAGGCGGCTCTCTTTACTATATTATTGCTGGTCTGATGTTGTTGGCATCAGGTATTTTGTTATTCCGTCGTTCAATCGCGTCTTATCTTGTATACGCTGTGTTAATGTTGGGCACAACCATCTGGGGGCTTTGGGAAGTCGGTTCAGATTTTTGGGCACTCGTACCGCGTCTTGATATTTTAGGCGTTATTGGCGTTTGGATGCTTATTCCTGCTGTAACGAATGGAATACAACAGCCAAAAACACCAAGCCGTATGACATTGGCTGCAACCCTTGCGTTTGCAATTATTGTCATGGTGTACTCTATTTTTAATGATCCGCAAGAAATTAACGGTGAAATTAAAACAAGTCAGCCTGCGCAAGCAACGACAACACCTGGGGTTGCAGATAGTGATTGGCCTGCATATGGACGTACACAAGATGGTCAACGTTATTCTCCATTAACACAAATTAATGATAAAAACGTTCAAAATCTAAAAGAAGCTTGGGTATTCCGTACTGGTGATTTAAAAACTGCAAATGATCCAGGCGAGATTACTAATCAGGTTACACCAATCAAAATTGGCAATAATATGTACATGTGTACAGCACACCAATTCTTGATTGCTTTAGATCCAAAAACTGGTCAAGAAAAATGGCGTTTTGATCCAAAGCTTAAATCTGATGTAACTTTCCAGCATTTAACTTGCCGTGGTGTGTCTTATTACGATGAGAACAACACTCAAGAATTTGCAACAAGCTTGAAATTCAAACAATCTTCTTCTACTCAATGTCCTCGTAAAATTATTTTACCTGTAAATGATGGCCGTTTAGTTGCAGTAAATGCAGACAATGGTAAGCCATGTACAGACTTTGGACATGATGGCGAAGTTGACTTACAAAAAGATATGCCTTTCCCTTATCCGGGCGGTTATAACCCAACATCTCCACCTGTTGTAACTGGTACAACAATCATTATTGGTGGTGCAACAACAGATAACTTCTCTACAGAAGAGCCGTCTGGTGTAATTCGTGGTTATGATGTAAATACTGGTAAACTTTTATGGGTATTTGATACAGGTGCACAAGATCCAAATGCGATTCCTGCGCCAGGTCAAACATTCGTAAATAACTCACCGAATGCGTGGGCGCCATTATCTTACGATGAAAAATTAGATATCGTTTATATTCCAACTGGTGTGGGTACGCCTGACATTTGGGGTGGAGATCGTAATGATCTTAAAGAACGTTATGCAAACTCTGTACTTGCACTAAATGCAACTACAGGTAAGTTGGTATGGCACTTCCAAACAACCCATCATGATTTATGGGATATGGATGTTCCGTCTCAACCAACATTGGCTGATGTGAAAGATAAGGACGGTAGTGTTGTTCCTGCTGTTTATGTGACTACAAAAACAGGTAGTGTCTTTGTTCTAGATCGTCGCGATGGCCGTGCAATTGTTCCAATTACTGAGCGTCCTGTACCTCAAAAAACATTAATTGGTCCTGAAACTAAGGGTGAACGTTACTCTCCAACGCAACCTTTCTCTGATTTGAATTTAGCACCAAAAGATAAATTAACTGATAAAGATATGTGGGGTGCCACAATGCTTGATCAGTTATACTGCCGTGTTTACTTCAAGACATTGAACTATCAAGGAATTTATACACCACCATCTGAAAATGGTACGTTGGTATTCCCTGGCAACTTAGGTGTGTTCGAGTGGGGTGGTATTTCTGTCAATCCTGATCGTCAGGTTGCATTGACAAATCCACTTGCATTGCCATTTGTAACACGTTTGATTCCACAAGATCCAAATCGTAAGATTGAAACAAAAGGTGCAGGGACTGAACATGGTGTTCAACCAATGTACGGTGTGCCTTATGGTGTTGAAATCTCTGCATTCTTATCTCCACTCGGTTTACCTTGTAAACAACCAGGTTGGGGTTATGTTGCAGCTGTCGATTTGAAAACGAATGAGATTGCTTGGAAAAAACGTATTGGTACAATTCGTGATAGCTTGCCGAAATTATTCCAATTACCAGCACTTAAAATTGGTGTTCCTGGTCTAGGTGGTTCAATTTCAACAGCAGGAAACGTTATGTTTGTTGCTGGTACGCAAGATAACTATATTCGCGCATACAATATTACGAACGGTGATAAGTTATGGGAAGCACGTTTACCTGCTGGTGGACAAGCTACTCCATTAACTTATGAAATTGATGGTAAGCAGTATGTTGTGATTATGGCTGGTGGTCATGGTTCATTTGGTACGAAAATGGGTGACTACTTAGTTGCTTATGCATTACCAGATGCCAAATAATAGACCTTAAATAAAAAAGCCCAGTTTAGACTGGGCTTTTTTATGCTTAATTTTCGCGTTATCAGTAAAACCGCTATTAAATATGCAAAAAAAGCATTTCGTTGATACGTTAAATCATTCTATGCTATGAACATAGAACTTGAACTTACTAGCTAAACGCCATGTATTTATATACTGATTTCGATCAGCAACTGGTAGATGAACGAGTTGCACAATTTCGTGACCAAACACAACGTTATTTAAAAGGTACGCTTACAGAAGACGAATACCGTCCTTTGCGTTTGCAAAATGGACTATATGTTCAACGGTATGCACCTATGTTACGTATTGCTGTGCCATATGGTCTAATGAATACCAAGCAATTAAGAAAAATTGCTGATATTTCAAAACAATATGACCGTGGATATGCACATATTTCTACACGTCAAAATATTCAGTTAAACTGGCCTGAGCTTGAAGATGTGCCAGATATTTTAGCTGAACTTGCGACGGTTCAGATGCATGCAATTCAAACCAGTGGAAACTGTATTCGTAATACAACAACAGACCAATATGCAGGTGTGGTTGCAGAAGAAATTGCGGACCCGCGTCCTACGTGTGAGCTTATCCGTCAGTGGAGTACATTCCATCCAGAATTTGCGTTCTTACCACGTAAATTTAAAATTGCAGTATCTGCTGTAGCAGAGACAGACCGTGCAGCTGCGTCTTTTCATGATATTGGTGTATACATTGTTAAGAATGAGCAAGGTGAAATAGGCTATAAAGTGAAAGTTGGGGGAGGTCTTGGCCGTACTCCGATGATAGGTAGCGTCATTCGTGAGTTTTTACCTCGTGAAGAGCTTATCGCCTATTTAGATGCAGTGTTACGTGTATATAACTTGCATGGTCGTCGTGATAATAAATATAAAGCACGTATTAAAATACTTGTAAAAGCAATGACACCAGAGGTGTTTGCTGAAAAAGTAGAAGCTGAGTTCTTATATACAAAAGAAAACTTAACCGTTGATCCAGCTTTACTACAAAAAATGGATGCAGTATTTACACCATTTGAGTATGAAGTACGTCAGGATGAAGACTTTGCTGAGCTATTTGCACAGTATCCAAAATTTAAGCAGTGGTTTAATGTAAATACCCACGCCCATAAAGTTTCAGGTTACCGTATTGTAAATATTAACTTGAAACGAGCAGGTATTGCACCGGGTGATATGACTACTGAAGAAATGCATTTTATTGCAGATCTAGCAGATAAATATACATTTGGTGAGTTAAGAACAACACATGAGCAAAATATTTCGCTTGTAGATGTTGCACAAGCTGAGCTTTTTGAATTGTGGCAAACGCTTGAAAATGCAAATATGGCACGTGCACATATTGGATTCTTAACAGATATTATTTGTTGCCCAGGAGGGGACTACTGCTCGCTTGCGAATGCGAAGTCTATTCCAATTTCAGAGGCAATTACCCGTCGCTTTGATGACCTAGATACCATTTATAATATTGGTAAACTTGACTTAAATATCTCTGGTTGTATGAATGCATGTGGTCATCATCATGTTGGTCATATTGGCATTTTGGGTGTAGATAAAAAAGGTGCAGAGTTCTATCAAATTACTCTAGGTGGTAATTCGAATCATGATGCGTCAATTGGTAATATTCTTGGCCCATCGTTTGCAGCAGAGGCTGTACCTGATGTGGTTGAAGAAATATTAAATACCTATTTAGACTTACGTGAGCCTGAAGAGGAATTTATTGATACTTATCGTCGTGTAGGAATTGCACCATTTAAGGAGAGAGCATATGCCTAATATTGAATTACCTGTGCTTTTAAAAAATGGTGAGATTGTTGAAAATACTTATCAGCTTATAGAGGACGATCTGATTGTTCCTGAAGGCGATGTATTGCTGACTGTTGAACAATTGGAGTTACTGGAGAGTATTTCTGGTAAGAAAGCACTTTTTATAACTGTAGATAGTTCTCCTGAAACCATAGAGTTGCCATTAAGCAAACTAGATACGATTTTTATTGAGTTTGCTGGTTTTAATGATGGACGTGGTTATTCTTTTGCAGCACTTTTACGCCGTCACGGTTTTAAAGGTGAGCTAAGAGCAATTGGAGATATCTTTAAAGATGTGCTGAACTATTTAAAGCGCTCAGGGTTTGATAGTTTTGTCATCAAAGAGGGTAAAGATGTTCATGAAGCAGCATCTGGCTTAAATGATTTCAAAGCGCCATATCAACAGTCTACGGCGGTCACTAGTGCACATTACCAAACAGGTTCTATTGTGTAATAGAAGATATGGTTTAATAAAAAGAGTTTCTTAGTTCCTAGGGAACTCTTTTTTTATGTGGTTTACATCTGTCATATTCAGTTCTATGCTTGTCTTCTAAAACGAATAAGAATGTTATTTAAAAATGTACTATAAAAGTATTCCAAAACATCCACATATCCATTGGGATGATATGTTTCAAACAAATATTAATAGCTGTAATGAACGACTTGTGAGTACAGATATTCTAAAGTCACATCGTATTTTAACACATTCAGCATATTTCTTAGCTGGTATTAGAGGTGCTTTACCTACCTGTTATGTAAGAGCGTCTTTAATAGAAAAGTTAATACAGGTTGGCAAATCTTTACCTCCAAACATATATTTAATGATCTTAGATGGTTGGAGGCCTGTAGAAGTTCAAACACGTTTAAGAGAAAGTTTTTATCTAAAAATTCAGGAAAAATATAAGCATCTAAGTACCTCCGAACAACAAGAAATATTAAATCAGTTTGTGGCATTACCAAATGAAAATCCTAATCGACCAAGCCCTCATTTAACAGGAGGATCTGTAGATGTCACGTTATGTGATGAGGATGGAAATATTTTGGATATGGGAACAGCTTTTGATGAAATTCATACTTTGAGTTTTACAGACGCTTTGGAAGGTATGCAAGAATATCAAATGGCTTGTAAGCATCGCCGTATTCTTTACTGGGCAATGACTTCAGCAGGATTTACGAATTTGCCTTCTGAGTGGTGGCATTTTGACTATGGTAATCAGTTGTGGGCATATACGACCAAACAGCAGAGTGCGCATTATGGAATAGCCTCTTTATCTAGCAAATAAAAAAGAAGCCATAGAGGCTTCTTTTTTAAGGTAATCGTCAGATGACACATAAGTTGTCATTTTCCATTTCAAAAATTCAAGAGTTTAGCAATTTTTGCGACACATAATGACAATCTCAACGACACAAAAAGTGTCATTTTCAGAGTTTTACGACACATAAGTTATCATTTTCTAAAAATTGATTTTTGTTATAACCAAATGCATAAAAAATTAAATTATTATTTATTTTGGTCTAGCCAAAAAATCGGCATGATAAAAAGCATTGAAACTATCCATTCCAATCAATTGTGATAAGAATATTAAATGAGTGTTCGTTTACTAATCTTAAGATTTATTGTTTATATTCTCACATATAAAAACTATAGTTAACCTGAGGGTTTTCATTGGAAGGAACATACTTAATGATATCGCCAACTTTTTGGGTACACTCCAAAGTAATTGGTAATCGACCATCTAGTTGAGTATTATTCCAATTCATTTTTGTTAAACCTAGAATTTCTTTACATAATTCCTCTAAAGAAGAGTCATTTTCGTGTGCTGAAACTAATATTGGGTTTGGTATATACATTCCAGGATATGTTTTATAAAAATCTATAAATCCTTTGGTATATAGAATAGCTGTATTGTCATTTAACGTCATTAAAGTCCCTCGATGAGGAGGATAATGTCCTTCTCCAAAAAGCCTAATATTTGTGTTTGTAATTGATACAAAATCTTTAGATCGGATTCCTTTTTCTTCTATAGCCTTTGAGAAGCCTTTGATTTCTGAATCTCTAAATTTACTCGATTTATGGATAACAATTCTTGTTGGCATTTGATATAAAGCACGATCATATTCTGTTAACGCATTCAGTAATAGTTCATAGGCTTGTTCTTCATTCATGAATGGACGTTTATCGTCTTTGTCTAAGGACACTGGACTCCCCCTAAGAATAACACCATGCCCAAACTCATCAAAAACTTGAGCTAAGCTTGAAGAAACGGTTTCTCTATCAAGGCTATAATAAAAACCTACACCGATATAGCATGTCTTAGGTTTGTATTTATCTTCTACTAATCGCCATGGAACAGTTCTATTGCCTTTGTAATATAGTGCAGTACAAAAATTCCAAGCTCTAGTGGCAATATCTTGTCGACCAGCTAGTTTATCTTTATCAAGACTAGTTTCTTGGATAAGTTGAAGTGGTATACCTAAATGCATACATTTAGCCTTTAGCAATCGACGAAAATTACATTCAATTTCTTCGTTTCTAATATTTTCCTCATTTTCATTCATTGGTTCTGTTGAAGATGTATCCTTAGTCAAAGCTTTATATAAATCATCGGGAATTGCACAAATAATTACATCAATTGATCGATTTTCAGATAAAAATCTAATTTGGTCATAGTAGAGTTCAACGCAACTACGTACTCTTTCATTACGAGTCGGTAATTTAATTATCTTCATAATTTCAGTACGTTGAAGTGGTCTAGAAAATTGAGGGGAACGGATTAAGCGAGTATAGAATCCATAAGTTTGATTAATCCCTCCAAAACCACGAAATAAGTTTGGATATGGGGTTTCGGCTTTACCTAGAATCGCATGAGTACAATAATCAAGCCAAACATCTAGCATATCTAGACCTTCGCCCCGACCTACCATACCAACACGCAGTTCATTGCGTCTTAGTTCATCTTTCTTATCGTAAACTCCTTGATTTTCAATACCAGCTTTCGGGCAAATATGAATACCATTTCCGAACTCAAGACTTGGTTCATCTAAAATTTTAAGTTTCATTCTATACCCTCCCAAATTTTTTCTTCTGTATCATCTGTGATTAAAAGTGCATCAGTTAAAATTGGACCTGTTTCACTTGTCATTTCTAAAAGATTTTTATAGCTAATTTCACTAGCTCTAGAAGGAGTATCATGTGCTAGAAAGTAGGCTAAAAATCTTACAAGATTTTTTACTGATTGATTATGTTCAAGACGTTTCTGTTTAGAAAGCAGATCTTCATGAAAGCGTGATTTTTTATAGCCATTATATGTATAGAGCCAACTAGGGATAATATTACAAAACCATAGATCTTCAATATTCATGAAAGATAGTGAAAAGCTAAGATGTTTGTGATGTGCAATTTTAGTAGGGTCCTTTTTAGATAGAACCTTTTCATAAACGGTACGAGTAGCTTTTTTCTTTCCTACCCAAGTTTCTGATCTATGGTTTTCTTCTGATGTAAAATAAAAGCTTTTATTTTCTTGATTCCAATATACATCTCTAAGTTTGAGCCTTTCGGTTGTTGCTTTATGAAGTAGCTGTTTAAAAATGTTTAGATTATCTATTGTAGTACTATGACAAAGGTCTTGAGACGACAAGATTTCTATATTGTTTTTATCAACTATTCCATTGAATATATTGACATCTTTTTCTAAGTTAATAAAAGTAAAAAGTTTATTTTCATAACAGACCCAAGCATCAGAAGATTTATTAGCTAATAATAAGGCAAGCTTGACGATAAGGCTTTTATTTGCTTTATATTTCTTAAAATTTAGTTGTGTTCTAGCCTCTTTAATGATTTCTTTATCATCGATAATTAAGTCAGCAACATAGATGTTTTCAGGAAATTCAACTGACACAAGATTGCTTAGTAAGGTATGAGTTTTTTCTTCATTTTCTGATAAATAGGATATTTGTGAGTCAATTTCACCCAAAATTAGCTTAAATTCACGAAGTATTCTTTCTTGAGTTGGTATTCTTAAGGCAGTGATACGTTCAAGTAAGTCTCCTAAATCAATAATGTGTTCATTTGCATAAAATTCAAAATAATCCTCCCTTATTTGGTCTATAACACTTTGGCTATAAGACGACTGCTTTTTAGTAAGCATTAAAATAAATAATTCATCAAAGGAATTATAAAAAGTTTTTTATTTGAATTGAGTTAAAGTTTTTTTTACTTTCTCTAAGTTTGTACTTGAAGTAATTTGAAATGCTACGCGATCAAATTCATCTCCGAGGTCAATTCCAGGATAATTCTTTTGTTTCCTGTTTAAGTTCGTGAGATTACTTAAATTAAAAATCGATTTGAGAATGGGAATGAAAGCATCTTCTAAGGCGAGATTAATATCATACCTATTCTGCTTAGTGGATAATTCTACTTGGGTAATAATCCGGCTTACAACATCCCTAAGTTCATTTTCTATTTCCAAAATTTTCAAAAGACACCTCTGGATATAAATAAGCATTAAGTCAAGGTTAAGCAAATATATTTTTTATATATTAGCCTCTTAAGATATTAACGGGATCTTATTATTTGTCTAGATAGAACGATGACTTAGGTAGCACTATTAAACATTAGAACGACATGTTATGTCGCAAAATTATTTCTATGAAGTTTAGAAAAAATTATAATTTTTTTAGCTATATAGGACATTGATCAGCTAAGATGAAATTTAGTTGCCTAGTTCAAATCATAACTTGATGTAATTATAGTGTGGGTAACGGATTTTTACTTTTGATAAAAAATAAGACTGAGAGACTTAACGTGACGCCTGAATCGAAAAATTTTGGTTTTTTAGCTGAGTACGATCCCTTATTCGTTGAATTGGCTGGGGCAGCAGAAAGGGCCTTTTATAGTGATCCTAATACAACATTGATTAAACTTCGCCAGTTGGGTGAGGCTATTGCACAGCATATGGCGCTAACACTTGGTATTGAATTTAATGAGCAAACTACACAGGCTGATTTAATTTATAAGTTAAGTGGTGAGCTGCGGTTAGATAAAGTTGTCCGTGATTTATTCCATACTTTAAGGATTGAGGGTAACAAAGCTACTCACCAATTTAAGACAAAACATAAAGAAGCTGTCAGTGGTTTAGTTATAGCGCGGAATCTAGCAATTTGGTTTCATCGTTCTTTTGGTAAAGCTGGGCCAGACTTTAAACCTGAACCTTTTGTGCCTCCTGTTGATCCTAGTCAACAATTGCGAGATTTACAGGCTGAAATATCGGAATTACGAAATGATCTGCAAAAAGCCAATGTTCAAATAGATTCTAGCCAGCAGTTAAATGATTTAATTGCTAAGGAAAAGTCGGAATATGAAGCATTAGCTTTAGCAATGGATGAAGCTGCTCAGAAATTTTCGGCTCAAGCTAAAGCACATGAAGAGGCGCTTGCAAAGCAACAACGAGAATACGAAGAGAAGGTTAAGGAGTTACAGCAACAACTTTCAAATCAGAATGAAAAAGAAGTTTCTGTTAAACGTCAACAAATTGGTCGTAATGCAAGGGCTGCAAGTCAATCTATTGTATTAGACGAAAAGCTAACTCGTATTTTAATTGATCAGCAATTACAAGAGGCTGGTTGGGAAGCCGATACACAAGAACTAGATTATCGTAAAGGTACTCGTCCTGAAAAAGGGCGGAATATGGCAATTGCTGAATGGCCGATGAAGGGAAATTTTAAAGGTCAACGTGCTGATTATGTGCTCTTTGTAGGATTAACGCCAATTACTGTAGTTGAGGCAAAAAAAGAAAATCTGAATGTGGCTGGCGCTATCACTCAAGCTGAACGGTACAGTCATGGAATAACGATCGAAGCTCCACTACAAGGTGCTTGGCTGCTAGAAGGATTATCACAACCTTGGTCTGATGGTGTTGATAGCTTCTATCAGATTCCTTTCGCTTATTCTTGTAATGGTCGCGAGTATTTCAAACAATCGGCAGAACAGTCTGGAACTTGGTTTAGAGATGTACGCAGTGTGAGTAACACTAGACGTCCATTACAATCCTTTCATAGTCCAGAAGGTTTATTAGATATCCTTAAACGAAGTAAAGAAGAGGCGCAGCAAAAATTAAAAGATGAGCCTTTTGGATATTTAAAAGTTCGTGATTATCAACAAAAAGCAATTATTGCAGTTGAAAATGCTTTATCTCAAGGTGTTCGTTCAGCGCTGTTAGCAATGGCAACAGGGACTGGTAAAACAAGAACAATTATTGGTTTAATGTACCGTTTTTTAAAAACAGAAAGATTTAAACGTATCTTATTTTTAGTAGATCGTACTGCTTTAGGTCAGCAAGCGCTTGATGCGTTCAACGAAGCTCCATTAGAGCAAAACTATACGTTATCTAAAATTTATAATGTAGCTGAGCTGGGTGATATGACTGCTGAAGCAGAGACACGTGTGCAAGTGGCAACGGTGCAGGCAATGGTCAATCGCATATTTAAGAGTGATAACCCACCTCCAGTTGACCAATTCGATTGTATTATTGTGGATGAAGCCCATCGGGGGTATGCCCTAGATCAGGAAATGACTGAAGGCGAAATTGCAACTCGTGATGCCGCTCAATATCTATCTAGCTATAGAAGAGTGTTGGACTATTTTGACGCAGTCAAAGTAGGTTTAACAGCAACTCCCGCAAAACATACGAGTGACATATTTGGTAAACCCGTCTATACCTATTCTTACCGAGAAGCAGTCGCAGATGATTGGCTTATAGATCATGAGCCACCGATTCGTTATGAAACTTTACTTTCTCAAAATGGGATTAAATTTTCCAAAGGGGAAAAGGTTAATTCGATCAATACACAAACAGGCTCAATCGAAAGTGCTGAACTCGATGATGAGCTTAATTTCGAAGTTGATGCTTTTAACCGTCAAGTAATTACTAAAGACTTTAATAGAGTGATCTGTGAACAATTAGCTCAAGAAATTGATCCATTTGGTGATGAGAAGACCATGATCTTCTGTGCGACCGATGCTCATGCTGATATGGTGGTACGTCTTTTAGGGGATGCTTTTAAAGATATTTACAATGGTGGGTATAATCAGGCCGCGGTCGCCAAGATTACAGGTAAAAGTGACAAGGTTGATCAACTAATTCGTCAATACAAAAATGAGAGATACCCGAGTATTGCGGTTACTGTTGACTTACTTACTACAGGGATTGATGTGCCTAAGATTTGTAATCTTGTGTTCATGCGCCGAGTGAAGTCTCGTATTTTATATGAACAGATGATTGGTCGTGCGACCCGTCGTTGTGATGAGATTGGCAAAACTGTTTTTCGTATCTATGACCCTGTGGATATTTATGCTGCTTTGCAAGATGTAAATACCATGAAGCCGTTAGTAAAAGACCCGAATGTAACTCTAGAACAACTCTTTGAAGAGTTAACAGATCCTGAAATGTTGGACAGAGCATTAAACTGCCCTGGTGAGCAATTAGGGGAAACTCATGCGCATGTTGTCCTGAGTCAGCTAAGCCAAAAACTAATGAGAGTTTTGCGTAAAGCTGAGAAAAAAGCAGAAAATAAGCCGTTATTAAAGCAAAAGTTAAATGAATTGCACGAACAGTGGGGTGTTGAGCCTAAGACACTTCATAAGTATTTACATGATCTAGGCCCTAAAAAGGCTGCTGAATTTATGATACAGCATTCAGGTTTAGTCAATCAGTTAGCTAAAGTTGATGAACTTCTTGGTTCTGACAGGAAGCCTATTATTTCAGAGCATCAGGATGAGTTGGTCAATCGAGAACAGACTTACGGTGCAAATCAAAAACCTGAAGATTATTTAGATCAATTTAATCACTTTATTAAAGAGCAGTTGAATCAGTCTGTTGCTTTGGGTGTAGTAGTGAATAGACCTAAAAATTTAACTCGAGAGCAGTTAAAAGAAGTTAAGTTGTTGTTGGATGGCAACGGGTATAATGAAGCCAATTTGCGGAGTGCAGTTCTCCAGCAAACCAATCAAGACATTGCCGCTAGTATTGTTGGGCATATACGTCGGGCAGCTTTAGGTGAAGCATTAATTCCATTTGAACAACGTGTCATGCAAGGGATGCAACGAATTTATGCTATGCATCCATGGACATTAGCCCAACGTAAATGGTTGGAACGTTTAGCAAAGCAGCTTGTACATGAAGTCATTATTGACCGTGAGTTTGTTAATAACCGCTTTAGTGATCAGGGTGGTGCTAAACAGATGGACAAAGTACTAGGTAATCAGCTAGATACTGTTTTAGATCAATTGAGCGAAGCTATTTGGCTTTCGCAAAGTGCGTAATTTTTAATTTGGATTGACCATGACAAATAATGATATTGTTCAAAAACTTTGGAATCTGTGTGATGTATTGCGCGACGACGGCATTAATTACTCAGATTATGTGACTGAACTGGTTTTATTATTATTTATTAAAATGGTTCATGAAAATACTGAAGCTGGCACTTTAAAGAGTCACCCTTTACCTGAAGGATGCCGTTGGGAAGATTTAAAAGGTAAATCTGGTCTAAATCTACTTAATGATTACAAGCGCATTTTATTGAGTCTATCAACTGGTAAAGACCATGATGGAAAGCAGATTCATGAAGACCCTCTAATTTCTGCTATCTATGCAGATGCGCAGACACGTTTGCGAGAGCCACGCCATTTAGAACAAATGATTAAGACACTAGATCAGATTGATTGGTTTAGTGCTACGAAAGATGGTTTAGGTGATTTATACGAGGGTTTATTAGAAAAGAATGCATCTGAAACAAAATCTGGCGCAGGGCAATACTTTACACCACGTCCATTAATTAACAGCATGGTACGTTGTTTAAAGCCACAGGCTGGAGAAACAATTCAAGACCCTGCCGCGGGTACTGCTGGATTTTTAATTGCTGCTGACCAATATATTAAAGAACAAACAGATGATCTATATGATCTAAATGCACAGCAACAAACATTCCAAAAGAATAAAGCTTTTATTGGTGTTGAGCTTGTTCCAAGTACTCGCCGCTTAGCACTCATGAACTGTCTATTGCATGGCATGGAAGGTGATGATGAAGGTGTGATTCACCTGGGGAACTCTTTAGGGCAAATCGGAGCAAACTTGCCGAAAGTGGATGTAATTTTAGCAAACCCTCCATTTGGTACATCAAAAGGTGGAGAAGCTAGTATTACTCGTGATGATTTAACTTATCCAACCAGTAATAAACAATTAGCATTCTTACAACATATTTATCGTGGTTTAAAACCGGGTGGGCGAGCAGCTGTTGTATTACCTGATAACGTTTTGTTTGAATCAGGTACAGGTACAGAAATTCGTCGGGATTTGATGAATAAGTGTAATCTGCATACGATTTTGCGTCTACCGACAGGGATTTTTTATGCACAAGGTGTGAAAACGAATGTCTTGTTTTTTACGAAAGGCAGTGTTGAAGACAAATACCAAGAAGAAAATTGTACCAAGCAGGTTTGGGTCTATGATTTGCGCACAAATATGCCAAGTTTTGGTAAACGAACACCGTTTACAGAGCAACATTTAAAGCCATTTGAAGCGGTATATGGTGATGACCCTAAAGGTACTAGCCCAAGACAAGAAGGTGAATATAGTTTTGATGCTTTATCAATAGAGTTAGCAAATGACGATGCAAACCGAAATGTAGATAAAGAGTTAGCTCATAGCCGTTGGCGCTGTTTTAGCCGTGAGTGGATTGCTAAGAACAAGGATGATTCATTAGATATTAGCTGGCTAAAAGATAAAGATAGTGTAGATGCTGCAAATTTACCTGAGCCTGAAGTTTTAGCGAGTGAGGCTAAAGAGGAACTGGTAGCTGCATTGGCTGAGCTAGATTCGTTATTAGCTGCTTTAGGGGTTAATTGATGAGTCAGAAAGAATGGTTGCCTAATGGATGGGTGATAGCGAAGGTCGGTGATTATTTATTTTTGAAGAATGGGTTTGCTTTTAAAAGTAATAGTTATGTTCAACCTAATGATGTGACATATCCTGTTATTCGCATTTCTGATATTGATGGCATGTATGCATCAGATGCGGATGCGATACACGTTTCGGACCCTGTGGTTGGGTTCGAAGTCTGTAAAGGCGATTTGCTGATAGCAATGTCTGGGGCAACAACCGGAAAAATTGGAGTATATAAAGGCAAAGAGCCAGCGTTCCAGAATCAGCGAGTTGGTAATTTAAAATTACGCTCAGATAAGTTAGGCAGTACGAGATTTAGGAACTATCTTATTGCTTCATTAAGCGAGAATATTCTTAAAGAGGCTTATGGTGGGGCACAGCCTAATATTTCGGGAAAAGCTATTGAGAATATGGAGATTCAACTCCCACCACTAGCCGAACAAAAAGTCATTGCAGATAAGCTTGATACCCTACTGGCTCAAGTAGAGAGCATTAAAGCTCGTTTAGAGCGGATCCCTGAGATTCTTAAACAATTCCGTCAGTCTGTGCTTGCTGCTGCTGTGAGTGGGAAGTTGACGGAGGAGTGGAGAGGGAAACAATTAGGCAGTTCACCTATAACTCGAAAGGATATTTTAGAGGCTAGGAAATCACATTGGGAGCATGCGGAGTATCAGAGACTTTGTAGACAAGATAAGGTTCCAACTAATGAAAAATGGAAGGCAAAATATAAAGATCCAGAATCTGTTCTGGATGAAGATTGCTTTGCACTACCTGCAGGCTGGTTGTGGACTAATCTCGGGGAGTTAGCTTGGAGTGTTAAAGATGGACCACACTTCAGCCCGAAATATACACAGGAAGGTGTCCCATTTATATCTGGTGGGAATATTACTGAAAAAGGAATTAATTTTACTCAATGTAAGTTTATTAGTAATGAGCTCCATGAAGAATTATCTAAAAGATGCAAGCCTGAAATAGGTGATATTCTTTACACGAAAGGGGGCACTACAGGAATTGCCTACTTTAATCAGGAAAGTAGGGATTTTAATGTATGGGTTCATGTTGCTGTCTTAAAAATAACAAACGTGATTGACGGGAATTATCTAGCGAAGGCTATGAATTCGAGTCATTGCTACCAATTGTCTCAGAGATATACTCATGGGGTGGGTAATCAGGATCTAGGTTTAACTAGGTTGATTAAAATTACAGTTCCAATTCCTCCTTTGGAGGAGCAATTGGAAATTATAAATCGAGTGGATCAGTTATTTAGCACTAGTGAGAGCATAGAGCAGCAAGTGCTGTCTGCTTTAGATCGTGTAAATAACCTTACTCAATCCATCCTTGCCAAAGCATTTCGAGGAGAACTGACTGCTGAATGGCGTGAGGCTAATCCAGAGTTAATCAGTGGTGAAAATAGTGCTGAAGCATTGTTGGAAAGAATTAAAGCAGAACGTGAATTAGTTAAACCTGCTACAAAGCGTGGTCGAGGTAAAGCATAATGCGCTTACTTTCTTTAGAGCTTATTGGGGAATATAAGGGTTTAAAAGATCAGTATTGCGATTTTCGAAATACTGAAGGAAATATACTTGCATTAATCGGTTTAAATGGATCTGGTAAGTCGCAGCTTCTTGAGTTAATAGCAGAAGCCTTTGCTTATTTAGAGCGATGGCAGCGTGAGGATTTTGTTGTACGAACTCCATTACCATTTGAAGTAAGAATGGAGTATGCAATAAAACATCAGAATCAAACTGAAGACGTGATTTTGGTGAATATTAATAAGGATGAGGTCAAGTCTTATAAGCTTACTAATGATGGTGCACGACATCTATTGCTTTTAGTAGCTCCATTACCTGATTTTATTGTGGGATATGCTTCTGGGTTGAATGAAAATCTTCAACGTGCTTTTATGAAAAATTCTTTACAATATTTTGAAATTAAAAGAATAAGTGCACAGCGTCAAAAACTATTAACTGAGAATATTGATGAAGAGCAAGTTTCTGAAATTAATAAAAAATTTCTTAAGAAATACCCTCATATATTCGATAATCTCTACTCTGAAGATTATGATCAAGAGAACTATTTAAGTCTTAGGGAAGTTAACCCACAGCCAAGTAATCTTATATATTTGGATTACGATAGCACAAGCCTTTTGTTGTTGAGTCTCGTTTTATTACCTTTAGAAAAAGTTGAACAGATATTAGGGGAGTTAGGCTTTAAATATCCTATAAAGGCTAAGATTTATTATGATTTGAGATCGGGGGTTATCGATACAGATGCGATCCGTGATGTAAAAATGCTCGTACGGTCTGTTGAGGAAAATAATATAACTCCTATTGGAAATAGAACGACTAATGATCAATTTGATCAATATGAGTTAAATTTTCTAGCTGGTATAATTGAGCTTGATTTTAGTAATTCGAGTATTTTGAATAATTTACGAGAAGCTAATTATCATGATCCTAGATCGTTTTTCCTAAGATTGTTGAAATTACAACAATTAGGGAATAAAAAATGGCCTATTACTAATAGAAGAAAGTTAGCTAAAGATGACTTTATTGAAACAGTTAAAACACCTTTGAAAACTCAGTTACCTTTAAGTATGGTTGAGCTGAGATTTCTGAACAATAAGAATCAGGAAGTATGTTTTGATGATCTTTCTGATGGTGAAGCTCAACTTATGCAGGTGTTAGCAGCTTCAACTATTTTTGGTCTTGGGCAGTCTCTCTTTTTATTTGATGAACCGGAAACACATCTTAATCCTTCATGGCGAACTTACTTCCATACTTACCTTGAAAAAGCATTGAATCTAAATGATGAGGGAGTAGAAGATTCACAAATATTTTTATCAACACATTCACCTTTTATGATTTCATCACTTAAAAAAGAAAATGTTTTCTTTTTTGAAAGAAATCATAATGGTTTGATTGATTTAAAACCAGTTAATGAAGAAACCTATGGTGCCTCTTTTGATGTGATTATTAAGAGATATTTTGGGCTGAAGTCTTTAATCTCTCATAGTGTCATTGATGAGATACGCGAGCAATTAAAGTTTGGTGATGCTCAAGCGAAGCAATGGATTGAAGATAATTTGGGTCTTTCAGCTGAACGTGCATATTTGATTAAAAAGTTGAGTGATTAATGCTTTTTAAATTACATCCAGATACCCCTAAATTTCAGGTTTTTGTACTTCTAAATCAGGAATTAATTTATTTCTTAAACAAATCTATAAATCAGCAAAGATTTGGAAGACGTCTATTTAGCTATACTCGTGTTGGTAAAGCATGTTGGGAAAATTCTAAGGCAAATGATCTCTCAGTAAAGAATGATTTAACTCGAGATAAATTTCAAAAGTTATTTGAAAATTTAAAGAGAGAGATAGAGACTAATCGTCAACAGTTACATCGAGTGGTGATTGACAATCAAGATTTGTCTTCATTTTTTTCAACACCAGATCCTGCTTTGTTGAGCTTTCTTCGACCGGAAACTTTTAAAGCATTTAAAGTGTTGGCTGCTCATTTGTATGGAGCAACTAAAGATCTACAGCCAATCATTGATGCAGCTGGTGGAGCAAATATTCATAGTCATTTTGAAGCTTTTCGTATAGATACTTTAAATGGAAATATTTGTAAGGCCTGTGGTATGGAAAAGCTTGCACCATTTAGAGCAAATATTGGTATAGAGAATCAATGGCGAGCAGATTACGATCATCAATTATGCAAATCTAAATATCCATTATTTGCAGTTCATCCTGATAATTTGATCCCACTATGTGATGTATGTAATCAAGATGCAAAAAAAGCAAAAGATTTATTTGTAGCGGAAGATACAAGTCTTAGATATAGCTTCTACCCATTTAGCGAAGAAGCTCATAGTTACGTCTTATTAGAAATTGACAACTTAAAAGATCCTAATCCTAGCGTTAAAGTGAGTTGGAATACGAGTGATAGTATTTGTATTAGTAAATTAGATACATGGGACAATATCTATGAAATTAAAAATAGAGTTGAAGGTGAGTTCCGTAATTTAGATCAGATTATAGAAAATGAAATTCAGCCTGAGAACTATACTGAGTTTGAGCATGAAATAAGCAGAAAAGCTAGGGCTATATCGGATTCAATTCTTAAGAGCAAAACTTGGGCATATTGGTATCATAAATTTTTTTGTGTATTAGATTCAATTGATAAAGATGCTTTTTGGGAAAGAAGTAAATTTGTTCAAAGTATGGCAATGGATGGTGGGGATTATATTTTATTAGGATAAATATAATTTATTAATTGTGAATTCTAGCATTTTTCCTAACATCATGATTCTATTTAACTATGAGCGATCTAGGCCTATAAAATCAAATGGAATCGGCTTGGGCATGTCTAAAAGTATTCTACATATTGTGTTTACATACCATGAGGTGAAGGGTGTATCTTTTTTTAGATTGTGAATTTAATGGTTGGCATGATCAAGGTACTGGTGAACTGATTTCATTAGGCTTGGTATCTGCTGATGATAAATATGAATTTTATGAGGCGGTTGGATGCAAAAATCCAAGTCCCTTTGTTTTGCAACATGTCATACCAATTTTAGGGCAATCTACCATTCCCATGTGGGAGTTGGTTGATAAGCTGTGTAGTTTCTTATGGGAAGTGAATAATCAAGAGGAGGGCTGCATCACGATCGTGGCTGATTACCCTTCAGATATAGAGTTATTTAACCGTATTTTGCTATTGGGGCAGGGGCAATGTATTAATGTACCTGTATTGAACTTTATGCTTGATTTATCACTGAGTACAAAAAATTCCACAATTCCTCATAATGCGTTAGCGGACGCTAGAGCTTTAAGCCAAGATTATGCATTAAAGTATCTTCAGTAAGTTTTAAAATAAGTGTGCATTGGCATACATATCCAATTCACACTTAAGGTGTAATTCAACAGAGCTTTCTATAAGTTTCTGGGCTTTATTCGTTGAACATCTGATCTCTTAAAAAGACGTATTGGAGTTCCTGTTCCAAGATAAATAGGTTGGATCAGTCCCTGAGTTTGTAAATTGGTAATATGTGAGTGAGGCATACCTAGTAATTTACTGGCTTCAGCTCCCGTCATATAGGTTTCTTTCAACTTAAGTACTTCATCGACATCTTTTTGCTGAACGAGTTTCCAATACACCAGATTTTCTACCGTCAAAAAACCAGATTTGCACCAATATTCTCCTAACCAATTCACTGAGCAATTGAGTAGCTTTGCTGCTTGCTTAGTGGATATTGAGTTTTCACTCAGCAATTTATGCTTTAGTCGAAGGACGGATACTTTGGGAATTTTAATGGACAAAGGATAATTGGCATCTTTAACGAGAATTCCTTTTTTAATCAAAACAGAAACTTTATTGGGACTAATGTTTAAGTGTTCTGCTGCTTCGTTTAATGAGAAAAAATCTTGCTTTGTTTTTAGTGGAGTAAAGCTTTTTTTAGGCCTACCTGTACGAGTAGGATACTGTATTATTTTTTCAAGATCAGATTTTCTTAGGTGATTAACAGAGCTCATAAGATATATATTTACTGGGGAAGCATCGATATGTGGGCCTCGAATAGGAACAATCCCTATGCTTGCTAGTTTTTCAACAAGATTTGTTGGATTAATGTCTAGTTTCTTTGCAATTGTTGAGGCTAGAATATATTCACTCTTAAAAATTTCGAGTTTTGTAAAAGAATATCCTTCTGCTGCTTTAGCATCATTAGATAATCTGTCCAAATCAAACCATCCCGTATTTGCTAATTTACGTGCAGTTTCATAATTTATGTCGAGAATATTTAAAATTTCCTTTAAATCTAATTGCTTGGGATGAAGATGGATTTCCTTGGTACGTGGTTTCCGTAATAAATTTTTATGTCTGTTTAATATTAAAAATTTTTCAATCGATTGGCTAGGAATAACATCATAGTAATGATTAATATCACCTAGTTTTAGAAAATCTTGCTCAATCCAATCTTCGAGTGTGTTATGAGTAACTCCTAAAACAAGTTGTAATTCACGTTTTTTTACCCCAAAGATATGACTTTTATCACTTGGGGTATATGTATGGCATTTTGCCTCAACTAAAGCTGCATAATTTTTAAAAAATCTAGAATGTTTCAAAAATGGGAGCAATTGGATTCTTGGATGAGCTAGGTTAATTCTTTGATTAATCAAAGTACTTAAGCTAATGATGGATTGATTATGATTATTAAAATATTCGTATACCAGTTCTAATGTAGTTTCATTATCTATAACGTTATCAAGCTCAAAAAAACCTCGTATTGCTAGCCAAAAGGCAGTGAAATATTGAAAGAAATCGTTCGAATCATGATTAAGCATTTCAACAAACCAACTGATGACTCGTATTGAACTACATTCAATCTTAGGTGCATCTTGCAATAGCGCATGGCAATGACGGCACTTTGTCACTCCTGAGCTAAGCGATATTGAGGATCTACATTGATAACATTTATCCACAAGGAAAATAGAGTGTATTGGACATGCATATAAGGGTTGTAAAAGCCAAATTTTTTTAAAAAATGTCTGTTCTTCTAAGCATTGTGGGCAATAGGAACAAGGATAGTATTTTAATAAATCTTCATGTAGTTCTATATTGCTCCATTTTCTCGCTGATCGGCTCGTGGGGCCAGCTTTTACAAAGGCAAGACTTTGATGATTTGGGTCAATATTAAGTAGTTGTAAGACATATTTAAAACGCGGAAGATCTGCTAATCTACAATTCGGTGCGCTTTTTGCCAAGAAATGGCGCTGCTCTTTATTAATTAATCTCTCGATAGATGAATGTCTATTAAGCTCAGCCACTCTAGCTAAGAAGCTCACTGCCGATTCGCCATCATAAGGAATGGGATGAATAAGAAGGTTGCTAACTGATGTCATGAGTACTCCTTTTTTAGAGTACTAGCTAGGCTTGATAAAGACATTTCAAAAGGATTGGTTATTTGTTTACTGATAAATGACGTAATCCCTAGGTTCCAAGCCTGACCAAAGTCATTAATAGTTATGGTATTTCTATTTTCTGCCAAAGCAATTGCCATGCTTTCACGTATCATGCTCATGACATAAGCATGATAGCCTTTCGTTGCCGTATATATTTGTACTCTCAATAGAAAGTTATCAAAATCTGGCGCAAATGAAATTTGAATTTCTGATGCCCTATGACTAACTTCTTTGAGAAAAGGGTAAAGTGTTCCTGGCGAGGTTTGAGTTCCTAAAGTCAAAGGATTTAATTGATAGTGAAAAGGAAATCGCCTTGCGATTTGACTATCAACTTGAATGAGTTCAGCAAATTCAGGTAAACCAACGAGACAAAAGCTTATACCTGTTTCATTGACTAAGGTCTTAAGCCAATTGCCCACAGTAATGTTTAAACGTGTCGATGTTGCTTTGCGTTCAAATAAATGATGAAACTCATCTAGAAAAACAAGCTTGGTTTCACACTGTTGTAGTAAATAGCCTAACCGATCTGTTAGGTAGGAGGTTACCTGTGTAATGAGATGGATCCCCTAGCTTATGTAGCATTGTTATTGCTAAAGACTTCACGGTAGCTGGTGAAGGAACTTCAACATAGAATGCTGGAATAATCGTTTTTTTACGATCTTTTTCTACTTTGATGGATCGTGGCATTTGACTCACAATCGTATTACATAACGTTGTTTTCCCAAGACCACCTTTTGCCAGAAGCATACTTCCAATAGGTTCTTTGTAGGCGACACTGCGCTCCGCACATTGTTGGATTCCATTAAACGCCTGCATGAATTCATCAGAAGTGATTACGATTTCGTTAAGCTGACTTACGTGTTCATAGATAGATTGATTACTTATCATTTCTTTTCACCTTAAGTGAACCAAAACTTACAGCTGATTGTTGAGCACTATGTTGGTGGGGAGTTGTTGTGAGTTCTTCATTACTAGGGGGAGAAGTTAACTCGGACTCCAGTCGTGTAAGCTGTTTAGGTAACTCAATTTTGAATTGTTTCAGTTTTGGTTTTTTACGGACAAGATCCTTTTGTATATCTTCCATAAGCTGATACAGATTATAAAGATCTGCGTGTTTCCCCAGTCTTTGTCTATCGGATTCAGACATCAGTTTTTTACGCTTCTGAACTTCTAGGTGAACACTGCGAGATAGGTTATACGTGTATTCAGGCTGAGTAGAGTCTGCTTGAATGACAAGATCCTTTTTATCTGGGTGTATGATATAAACTTTACTTAGGTCTAAATCATCAACAAGTACAGTAACTTTTTTGATGCCGTCAGCTTTCAATGTGGTGAGTGCATGTGAAAAGTAGCTAAGTCCATCAATAATCACTTGCCCATGATTGATATTTCGGTCAGTAGGTCTTCGACAAATAATATCAGCATCGGTCTTAGTTAAAGATGCGGGCTTTGTATGCTCAATAGCATCTTGCCATACAATAAGAGGGGCTCGTTTAGTAGTACTATGTATTGTTTGCTGATAAACCATTTTTATCCAAGAGTCGACGTATTCTTTAACCTTGTCTAATGTAAGACTAGCTTTGCTGGATGAATCATATTGTCCTCGTGCTGTAGGATTGGAGAATGTTGTACCTGGAAGTTTTTGCAGAATACCTTCTGTTAATGTGCTGAAGAAGCGTTCAATATGAGGTTTGTTGTTTGGCGTACCGATTTGCGATGGTGTGATAGTAATTGAGAGTTGTTTACATACACGTGTTAGAGCATTGTTTTTAAACTCAACACCATTATCTGGAATGATAATAGACGGAATTCAACCAGGTAGATCTCGATCAGGGCGTGTAATCATGTCTTTGATTAAAGCTAAAGTTGTCAATGCACTAGGTGGAAACATACTGATGTAAGTTCCAACAATTGCACGTGTATATGTATCGATGGCACAGGCCAGAAAAGGTCGTCCGAGTATTTGTCCAGTTTCAGGATCGATGACGATGATATCTAGATAATGGGTGTCGATTTCTACAGTATGTAAAGCAAATGAGGTTGGAGCACTTATACCAGCAGCTTGAAAATATTTGCGAGCGATACGACTTCCTTTCTTAACACGCATTTCAATATAAGGATCTAATTTTGCAATAGATCGCTGTATGGCTCTAAGGCTAGGTAAATATGTAGTTGGAATATTTTGTTCATTAAGCTTACATAATACGAAAGCCCTCACATCTTTGCTTGTTCGATGCTCTGGTTGTAGATATATCTCGGAAATAACCTGTTTGATGATTTGATAGACTTCCGGTGGGTATCTTAGCGTCTTATTACCTTTACCATGTTCGCTTAGGCTGAGAGCGTTATTGCTACTCATTCGATATTGAAAAATCCAGCGCGCAACAGTTCTTGCTGATGGTGGAGAGGCATCTTCAATTTCTAATGCAATTTCTTGAATGAGTTCTCGAAGTGGTTCAATAGAAGTGGGGGCTGTCAGTTTTGCTAGAGCAGTGAGTACATAGCGTTCCTTACGACGAATGGTTGAACAACTGTCTGGATTAATGAATAGCTTTTCTGGAGCGAAGACACATTGAATATCTCCAGCTTTATAGCGAGTTTCAAAGGTACTAGCAGAAATGGAAAATGGTTTTCCTCCTGCAATTGATGCATAGCGGATTACACCATAATTAGATGAGGTGATTTCAAATACATGTTCATGATCAGCAAAAGTGAATCGAAATCCAGGTTGAGGGATGAGTAATGGCTTTTCCATTTTAAACCTCCTCACCTGAATAATAAGTTTTGTGGCTGATTAATGTGATTAATTCATGAAAAAGTAAGTAGTCACATAATCGGGGATCGAGGTCTGCTTGTTGTAGGGCTTGATATATTTGCTCGGAATGGCTGAATTTATGAGGCTTCAACGCTTCTGTTGCGAGTTCGAGTTCGTATTTTGTCCAAGAGCATGTATGACCTCGTTGATACCAATGTTGTAATTGTTGTAGGTCTTTATTTGATGGCAAGCTTTTCTGGTCAATCAGTCGAAATGCAATGTTTAGAGGATGTAGTAAGTTTGCTAACCTAAGAAATCTGTCTAGATCATTTACAGATAGACTGGAGATATTAGGTTTAATTTCATGAACTTCATATTTGTTATTGATTGTTTGGACTAAGAAATCTGGGTAACAGAATTCCTTTTTTCCAAGAGCGATTTTGAGAGCTTGGGATCTAAAACATTTAACCTGTGGGTTTTTCTCAAGACAAATAGCATGGCCAATTCAAGACGACTTTCGGTAGGAATGGAGCCTCCAGATTTTGTGCTGGGGAAAAGTGCAGTTCTTCGTCCATAGCAGCCTTGGTAGATTTTCCTTTGACCATGGATTGTAGAGGCAAGATTCGGCTCTGCTTTAAAAGCGTTATTAATTTGATCTAGAATAGATTGATGAGGATTGTGTTTATCATCAAAAGAAAAAGCGTACATGTTGTATTTCCAGTATGTATAGCCATTCATCCCATTTTTAGGGATGAGTTCATTCTTGCGTAAAAAACGCAAAACTTGACTGATGGCTCTATACGGAAGATACTAGGATTCTCAAGTCTCTATATCTAACCATATAGAACCAACGGATCCGTAAGGGTCCGTTTTTTATTTGGATAGAGTTCTATGTCATGGCTTACTTCTCCTTATGTTGTTGGCTGTTATCTGAGTTAATCAGTAGTTTTGATACATTCTTCTATTTTCTTAAAGCTCTTGTTGCGTGATAGCAGCATTACGCTGTTTGACTAACCACTCTGCGACATCCTTGACTAGTGCATATTTCCCGCGACGGTTTTCAACTGAAAAGACTGGGATCGGTACTGTTTTCCTTGTAAGTGCTTTTCTGAAGGCATCAGTGGATCGATAGCCTAGAGCCACTCGTAATGCATCATCTGCAATCATCGGGCCATGGCGTTCAAAAAGCTCACGTTCAATGGTTTCTACACTAACTGGGGTAATGTGTTGCATTCCTGTCATGCCATGTCCTGTCTAGTCTAAACAACATCATATATTTTGTTCATTAGAGAGTCCATGAGTTATGAAATAGTAAAACTTTAATCTTATTTTTTTGTTCATATAACTGATTTTTAATGATAATGTTTTTATTTTTGGATTTTTCGTAGATGATGACGAAAATCAACAAAATGCCTGGTCGACCAAGAAGAGATCATATAGATAGCATAAGAGTGTCACTGTGGTATGAGAATCTGAAGCTTAATTTGTCGGCCTCTAATTCTTGTCAACTTGAAAGAATTATTGAACCAGAGGCTTTTGGCCAAAGTGTTTATGGTGTTCCTTATCACCACAATAAATGGGTGGTTTATCGTTCAGGCATACATACACCAAAGCCAAATTTAGTTGCTGCTGCTGAGTTTCATGTTTCTGGTAGCTCTACTATCATTAATAGTGTTTTATGGGAGGTCATAAAGGGGAAGAAAAAGTTAGATTGGATGCTTAAAGAGGGTATTAGGCAATTATCATGGGATGTTCAGAATGTTCTATATAAAACAAATAAATCTAAGAATTCTAGTGAGTTATTGCCAACTTTAACCAGAAAAAATCTTTCTCGATTGATACGCTTAGCAAACTTAGATTCTTTGGCAGCACAAATAATTTTTCTTCGAGTCGCTGATAATAGAAATGAACGGACGCTAGCACTAAAAATAGGGCGATCGATTTATCAAACGCTTTTAATTATGTGTACATATCTACCATTCTGTTCATCTCGTTTCTGTGCTGAGTTGATAAAATTGATGCAAGACTATGTCTTTCCACTTGCACATGATGGGGAAAAAGGAATTCATATTCAGTGTGAAAATCAATTTTTTCATGAGGTGAGACAACTGTGTAATTTTCGGCTTGCTATGGAAGATCGAGGTCAGGTAGGGATGAGTGAAAACGATGGGGTTCAAGCTACCGCTGATTGGTTGAATGGTAAGTTAGGATTTCATTTACAATTTGCCTTTTCCGCTCCGATCACTTCTAAAGATGGGCGACTACTTAGCGAGCAACGACTAAAACAATGGGGACAGGAGCAACTGTTAACAGGATGTTCTGAAAAATTCCCACCTTTTGACCTTTTCTCTGATTAAAGGTCTTTATCAGGTTCTGAATCATATAATTTATTATTGATAGTAAAACAGGCTGCGAATTGCAGCCTGTTTTACTATGGTGTCTATGACAACTTATGTATCGTTCTTTGCCAACTTATGTGTCGCAAATGACAACATATGTGTCGCGTGACGGTAATAATCAAGCTTCTACCAACTAAGCGCACCACCTGTTTGGTAATCAGTTACGCGTGTTTCAAAGAAGTTTTTCTCTTTACGTAAATCCATCATTTCTGACATCCATTGGAATGGATTGTTCACGCCTTTATATTGTTCAGGTAAACCTAACTGTACAAGGCGACGGTTACAAATGAATTTTAAGTATTCTTCCATCATCGCAGCGTTCATGCCTAATACACCACGTGGCATAGTATCGCGTGCATATTCGATTTCTAACATTGTACCTTCAAGAATCATTTGAATAACTTCTTGCTGGAACTCAGCTGTCCATAGATGTGGGTTTTCGATCTTGATTTGGTTAATCATGTCGATACCGAAGTTCACATGCATCGATTCATCACGCAAGATATATTGGAACTGTTCTGCAACACCATTCATTTTGTTACGACGACCCATACTCAAAATTTGAGTAAAGCCACAGTAGAAGAATATACCTTCTAACACGCAGTAGAATGCAATAAGGTTACGAAGAAGCTGTTGGTCAGTTTCTGGTGTACCTGTTTTAAATGTTGGATCACCAAGCGCTTGCGTATATTTCAGTCCCCATGCTGCTTTACGTGCCACAGATGGAACTTCACGATACATGTTAAAGACTTCACCTTCATCCATACCTAAAGATTCGATACAGTATTGGTAGGCATGCGTGTGAATTGCTTCTTCAAAACCTTGACGCAAAATATACTGGCGGCATTCAGGGTTCGTAATTAAACGATAAATTGCCAATACAAGGTTATTTGCAACTAAAGAGTCTGCTGTAGAGAAAAAACCAAGAGAGCGCATAATAATTGTACGTTCATCTTCAGTTAATCCATTTTCAGATTTCCAAAGCGCAATGTCATGGTTCATGTTAACTTCTTGAGGCATCCAGTGGTTTGCACAGCCATCAAGATATTTTTGCCATGCCCATTCGTACTTGAATGGAACAAGCTGATTTAAGTCGGCACGACAGTTAATCATGGCCTTATCGTCAACTTGTACACGACCTGCACCCATTTCAAGCTCTTCTAAGCCCGGTGCAATATCTAGATTCTTTAAGGATTCAGTTGCTCGAACCATTGAATCGGTTGTATGTTCTGAGGTTCTTCCTCTTGTTGCATCGGCGTTAGAATCGTGAGTGTTCGTCTCCGATGGTTGCGGATCAGATACCACTTGTGACTCAGGCGCTTTTTTCTGTTCGACGGGCGTAGATTTGGACTCTGTAGTCTGTTTTTTCGAATCATCTTCAAAATCGTCCCAACTTAGGATAGACATAATAGTTCTCTCTTCGTTGTGTATCTTATATTAGACATCTTACGACGAAGATGTCTCTACTATACGTTTCTTCTGAATAAGCGAAAATAAATTTAAGTAATTTATTTTTGCTTACGCTTTTCTTGATAAACCTTATAGATCACGTAAACAATTGGAATGCAGAATATGATGTAGGTTAATACATAAAGGATTAAACCAATTTCATAATTACTCGATAAGTGTGCAAACATTTTTGATCCGTAAAATATAAGGTATGTCTAGAAGCACATATAGAATGTGCTTCTAAGTTTTATTTATTGGCAAGCTTCGCAATCAGGATTGTCAATTGAACATGCTTGTGGCACTGGCGCTGCTTGTGAAAAACCTTCTTCAGAAGCAGGTGCTGCTGCTTGAGGTGCAGGTGAAGAAACAGTTGTTGTTTTCACTGCATTTAATGCACCTGTATTAATCGTTGATTTTTCAGTAGATGTCGCACCTAATGCTCGAAGGTAATATGTTGTTTTTAAACCACGTAACCAAGCCATCTTATAGGTAATATCAAGTTTCTTACCATTTGCACCACCAATATAGAGGTTCAATGATTGTGCTTGGTCAATCCATTTTTGGCGACGTGATGCAGCATCTACAATCCAACGAGGTTCAACTTCAAAAGCGGTTGCAAACATTGCCTTTAAGTCCTCAGGAATACGAGCAATCTTTTCTACAGAACCTTCATAATGCTTAAGATCGTTAACCATAACCACATCCCATAATCCACGTTCTTTTAGTGCACGAACAAGGTATGGGTTGATGATTGTAAACTCACCTGAAAGGTTAGATTTTACATATAGGTTTTGGAACGTTGGCTCAATTGATTGAGAAACACCACAGATATTCGAAATAGTCGCAGTTGGTGCAATCGCCATCACATTTGAGTTGCGCATACCATCTTTTTGAACTTTCTGACGTAACGTATCCCAATCTAAACGCTGTGAACGATCTACTTCAAACATTTTTTCAGGACGTGATTTTGCCACAAGCTCAAGAGAATCAATTGGTAAAATACCTTGATCCCACAGAGACCCTTTAAATGTTGAATACGTACCGCGTTCTACAGCAAGGTCGCTAGATGCTTGAATTGCATGGTAGCTAATTACTTCCATAGATTCATCTGCAAATGAAACCGCTTGGTCTGAACCGTATGCCATGCCCATTTCATAAAGTGCATCTTGGAAGCCCATGATACCCATACCCACAGGGCGGTGCTTCATATTTGAATTTTTTGCTTGAGGTACAGCGTAGTAGTTGATGTCAATAACGTTATCAAGCATACGTACAGCGGTCTTAATGGTACGTTCAAGTTTTGCTTGATTGAGTTGACCATTTTCAATGTGACGAACAAGGTTGATTGAACCTAAGTTACATACCGCAATTTCATCTTTGCTGGTGTTTAATGTAATTTCTGTACATAAGTTAGATGAATGAACCACGCCAACATGCTGTTGAGGTGAACGTAAGTTACACACATCTTTGAATGTAATCCATGGGTGACCTGTTTCAAACAGCATAGATAACATTTTGCGCCATAAGTCTTTTGCACGCACTTTCTTGTGAAGCATATCTGCAGATTTTGCAATACTTTCGTAGTGTGCGTAGCGCTCAGCAAATTCAAGGCCTGTAAGGTCGTGTAGGTCTGGCGTTTCTGATGGAGTAAATAGCGTCCATTCACCATCTTCAATCACACGTTGCATAAATAGGTCAGGTACCCAGTTTGCAGTGTTCATGTCATGTGTACGACGACGGTCATCACCTGTATTCTTACGTAGCTCTAGGAATTCTTCGATGTCTAAGTGCCAAGTTTCTAAGTATGCACATACTGCACCTTTACGCTTACCACCTTGGTTTACCGCAACAGCTGTATCGTTGGCAACTTTAAGGAATGGTACAACACCTTGTGATTTACCATTTGTGCCTTTGATGTATGAGTTTAATGCACGAACAGGTGTCCAGTCATTGCCTAAACCGCCAGCCCACTTTGAAAGCATCGCATTGTCACGCATTGCACCATAGATGTCATATAGATCGTCATCAATTGTGGTTAAGTAGCAACTAGATAGCTGTGGGCGTAGTGTTCCAGAGTTGAATAACGTTGGCGTAGAAGCCATGTAGTCAAAGCTAGATAATAGGTTATAGAACTCGATAGCACGCGCTTCACGGTCATCTTCATTGAGTGATAGACCCATAGCAACACGCATGAAGAATAATTGCGGAAGCTCGAAACGTACACCTTTAGAGTGAATGAAGTAACGGTCAAATAGAGTTTGTAAACCGAGGTACGTAAACTGGTTTGAGCGTTCAGGCTGAATTGCTGCTGAAAGTTTTGCAAGATCAAATTTCAGAAGTTCAGGAGAAAGTAAATCTAACTCGATCCCTTTTTTCAAGAATGCTTCAAGTGCATCTGCTTCAGATGTTGTTACATCTAAGTCTAAAAATGCTAAGCCTGTTTTTACTAATTCGTTACGTAGTAAGCGAGCAGTCACGTAAGTATAATTTGGTTCTTGTTCGATGCGTGTACGCGTTGCCATAATCATCGTTGTGGCAATATCGCTTTCTTTTACGCCGTTATAAAGATTCTTAACTGTTTCTTCTACAATGGCTTCAACATCTACACCCTCTAAATCTTCAGCAGCTTTACTAATTTCTGCATGAAGTTCTGCAAGGTTTAAGGGTTGGAGTTGTCCATTTTTATCTGTAATTTGTAATGTTGGGTGATGGTTTTCGCTGACTTGTTGACGAGCACTTGTACGTTGTTCACGGTAAATTACATAAGCACGTGCAACTTTTTGCTCGCCTGTACGCATAAGCGCAAGCTCAACTTGGTCTTGAATCTCTTCGATGTGAATTGTGCCGCCTGACGGTAAACGACGTGTAAACGTATTCGTTACCATCTCTGTAAGTTCTGTAATACGGTCATGGATACGGCTAGAGTCAGAACTTTGCTGACCTTCAACGGCTAAAAAAGCTTTCCCAATTGCAACAGAAATTTTTTCAGCGTCAAAAGGGGCAACATCACCAGTGCGTTTGATCACTTGCAGTTGACCTGGGGTTGATGAGATTACGCTCATGTTAGCTTAGCTCCATTGTCTTCATTGTTATGTTTATGGACCATTTGAATCGGGTGTTCTAACCACGATGTTTGAGGAATAAACACAAGACTTAGTGGTTTAAATTAAAGTAAGCCACAAGATACGGTAAAAAAAATTGAATATCAATATTGACTTTTTTATATTTAGATTTTCTTTGGTTTTGCTTTTGTAGGTGTGTTTTTAGTTAAAAGTTTCATAAAAAAAGCAAGAGGAAGAGCATAACAAATTTCAAAAAAATGAGTGTGGGATAAGTATGTGGATAACTAAGAAATATTTGAAAAAAAAGTTCAAGTGAAAATAAAAAGAGCAAATCGAGCTAAATTTTCATGAAGAATTTCTGCCAGAATCCTGCAATAAATATTTATGTATAAATTCAGTGAATACACTTTTAGAAAATAAAAGCCTTACTTTAAGTAAGGCTTTTAAAGAGAAGTTTAAGAAACTTTATCGCCTGGCTGTGCGCCTGAATCTGGAGAAAGAATAAAGACACCTTTTTCACTACCAGCAGAAAGGATCATACCGTTTGAAATACCAAAGCGCATTTTACGTGGTGCAAGATTTGCAACGACGATAACTAGCTTATCTTGTAAATCCTCAGGTGCGTAATAGCTACGAATACCACTAAAGATATTGCGAGGTTCGGATTCTCCAACATCTACTGTGAACTGAAGAAGTTTATCTGAACCATCGACTGTATTTACAGCAAGTACCTTCGCAACACGTAAGTCTACCTTGGTGAAATCATCAATATGAATGGTTTCATCTGCGGTTGCAGGCGGTGGTGTTGGTTTCACTTTTTTTGCCGTTTTTTGCGGTGCAGGGGCAGGAGTTGCTAAAGAGTCTTTAGATTCATCTACCATTGCATCAACTGCTTTTTTATCTACACGTTGCATGAGCGGTTTAAATGTCGCAATTTCATACTCAGTGAGTACTTGAGTGCGAGATGCGAAATCAAAACGATCGAGTTTTAAGAAGCTTTGAACTTCTTCAGCGAGGCTTGGCAGTACAGGAGCAAGATAAATAGCCAACTGACGGAAAAGGTTTATTCCTACTGAGCAAATGTCATGAACTTGCTGTTCATTTCCTTCTACTTTTGCAAGAGCCCATGGTTTTTTCTCATCAATATATTGGTTTGCTTTATCTGCAAGTGCCATAATTTGACGAATCGCTGTACTGAACTCACGCGCTTCATAAGACTTCGCAATTTTATCGCCTGCATCTATAAAGCTTTGAACCAATTCAGGTTCTGAGCAGGTACTAGAGAGAGTGTCATTAAATTTTTTGTTAATAAACTTGGCACAACGACTCGCGATATTGACGACTTTACCGACTAAATCAGAGTTTACCTTCTGAATGAAGTCATCTAAGTTTAAGTCAGAATCTTCAACCTTATCAGACAGTTTAGAGGCAAAGTAATAGCGTAAATATTCAGGATTTAAATGCGATAAATAGGTTTCAGCTTTAATGAATGTGCCACGTGACTTAGACATTTTCTGTCCGTTTACAGTCAAGAAACCATTAACAAATAATCCTGTTGGAGTACGGTAACCTGCACCTTCAAGCATTGCTGGCCAAAAGAGCGCGTGGAAATAGACAATGTCTTTACCAATGAAGTGATAAACCTCATTTTGGCTATCTTTTTGCCAGTAGTCATTAAAATTGAGATCAGGACGTTTTGTTTGAATATAGTTTTCAAAACTTGCCATGTAGCCAATTGGTGCATCTACCCATACATAAAAGTATTTATCTTTTGCATCTGGAATTTCAAAGCCAAAATAAGGCGCATCGCGTGAAATATCCCAATCAGCTAATCCTGCCTCAAACCATTCATCTAATTTGTTGGCAATAGAAACGGGGAGTCGGCCTTCGTCACGAGTCCACTGCTGTAAGTATTTTTCATAATTCGGTAATTTGAAAAAGTAATGGTCTGATGACTTTTCAATAGGCGTTGCGCCACTTAAAGTTGAGCGGGGATCTAATAGCTCAGTCGCATTGTATGTGGTGCCACATACTTCACATGAGTCGCCATATTGGTCTTCAGACTTACATTTTGGGCATGTGCCTTTAATAAATCTGTCAGACAAAAACATTTGTTTTTCTGGGTCAAATAATTGACTCACAGGACGAATAGCAATGTTTCCAGCTTCTCTATTTTTTAAATAAATTTCAGAAGCACGAGCTTGGTTTGTTTTGCTATGGGTAGAGTCATAATGATCGAAGCTAATACCAAAACCTGCAAAGTCACGCTCATGTTCTTTTTGTACGCCTGCAATTTGTTCTTCTGGAGAAATGCCATTTGCCTCTGCGCGTAGCATAATCGCTGTACCATGCGCATCATCCGCACAAACATAAGTTACATCATGTCCCATCGCTCGCATGGCACGAACCCAAATATCTGCTTGAATGTAGCCGAGTAGGTGTCCCATATGGATTGGGCCATTAGCATAAGGTAAAGCGTTGGTGACGAGTATTTTACGCACGGATGTTATTCTCTCATTCGTATTCACAAGCGAATGATTTTACCTGACTTATACCGCTCTTGTATAATGGAATCCCTGAAATCTTTCTAAAAGCTGAATAGATGGTCGATAAAATAAAGTTTTCGTATCTCTTATAACTTTTATAAAACCTATGCTCATAATGAATGAGCGACTTTAAATATATTTAAGTTTTTGATACAGCTAGGCATTTCATTCCAGATCGAATGATTTGTATGTAATTGGATATAAAAAATAAAAAGAAAAAACGTATTTCAAAATATTGACGCAGATTGTGACATATGTAATTGTTTTGTTTCAAAGTGCTTATATTGGTAAAATATGCTTAATAAAAAGCAAATATAAGATTAATTTATACAGTTAAACAACGATGTAATTTATATAAGGATAATGTAATGACTGACAATAATACTTTCGACAACCTAAAAGATAAAGCAAACGAACTTTCAGAAGAAGCAAAGCAAAAAGCGCAAGAAGCTCAGTCAAAAGGTGAAGACAAATTAGACGAGCTAAAGCAACAAGCTTCTGAGAAAAAAGAAGAAGGCCAAGAAAAAATTGATGATTGGAAACAAGAAGCACATGACAAGCATGATTCTTTGAAAGAATCATTAGACGAAAAAGTTGATGAAGCAAAGCAAAAAGCGCATGACATTAAGGAAACTGTAGGTAATAAGTTTGACGAACTGAAAGAAGCAGCGCAAAAAAAGTTTGATGACTTAACTAAATAATATAACTAAGCCACCTCATTTTGTGATGAGGTGGCCGTATTCAGTCATAGCCGATAAGAGAAAAATACTGTTAAACTAGGTGATCTTATTTGCTGTTCTGGAGCATGAATATGTCATGGTTTTCTTCACTAAAGTCGGTTTTTTCACCTGCTAAAGGAGTCAGTGAAGATGACATCCAAACTATCTTACAAAACTATAAACTTCCTAATGATGATAGCTTAAAAAGCCGTATTACTGCCTTACAACTTCAAGATTATACTTTGCAGTTGACTATGAATTGCTTTCCATCTGAAGCAAACGATTTGCAAAAAATTCATGATGATCTCTCTGCCGCCTTACAACAGTGTGGCATTCAAACGTTGAACCTCCATATTGTTCAACAAAAAGAGCAAAAAGCTAAAGTTCCTCCCACTGTCGATGCTGCACAGAGCACGAAAAAAAGCGTGCCTAAACAAACTGAAATTCCTGCTCACCCTCGAATTAAAGATGTCATTTTAGTCTCGTCTGGTAAAGGTGGTGTAGGTAAATCGACAACGACTGTAAATCTAGCATTGGCGTTACAACAGCAAGGAAAAAAAGTTGGTATTTTGGATGCTGATATTTATGGCCCAAGTATTCCAACGATGTTAGGAAATGCAGGTAAAACACCATTAATAGAAGATGAAAAGTTTATTCCATTAGAGGCTCATGGAATGGCTGTACTATCTATTGGTCATCTAACTGGGGATAATAATACCCCTGTCGTTTGGCGTGGTCCAAAAGCAACAGGTGCACTCATGCAGTTGTTTAACCAAACATTATGGCCAGAGTTAGATGTTTTGGTGATAGATATGCCACCGGGTACAGGGGATATTCAATTGACACTTGCACAGCGCATACCTGTGACTGGCGCTGTTATTGTAACGACACCACAAAATATAGCACTACTTGATGCTGTTAAAGGAATCGAGCTATTCAACCGTGTATCTATCCCTGTATTAGGTGTAATTGAAAATATGTCCACACATATTTGCTCTCAGTGTGGTCATGAAGAAGAAATTTTTGGAGTAGGCGGCGGAGAAGAATTGGTAAAACAATATAATATTCCGCTATTGGGTCGGCTACCACTTGAAAAAACAATTCGTGAAAATACAGATCGTGGTTTTCCAAGTGTGCTTGCAAAAGATGCAGTCGCACCTCACTACCTAACAATTGCTAAAAACACATTGTCTGCTTTAGCCAAAGCTCCTCAAAGATCGAGAGATACAAACCGTATTTTTTAACTAACAAGAGTTAATGGGTTTATGCTGAGTATGTCCCATCATATTCAGCGTAACTCGATAGAAAACTTCTTTATTTGAACTACAATAGGCAAAGTGCCCAATATAACCTTGAGGTAGGCCTGTACTAGATTTAAAAATAATAAAATTTTTCCTTAGACTTCCATGCCATGTGAGTTTTCCGTGCTTAAGTACGAAAGGCGTAAACTCTATTTTTTGATCATTCTGATTAAATTGTTTATCTCTATTTTTATCAATATATAGCAAGGCCCCTTTGCTCCAATCATTATGGTTTGTACAAGTTACGCCGTTGATACTTGGACAAATCGTTACATCTTGCTGGCGAAGTCTCGCTTCTACTTTTGCATTTTGAACTAGTGTTTTAAGGTGATGAATTGTACTTTGACTTTCTTGAGATGCGTATAAGCCAGAAAAATTGGGTAGGGCAATACATAAGATAGTGGCTAATATAGATATTGAAATTAAAAGTTCAAGAACCGTAAGGCCAGAATGCGAGTGGTACACGAGAAGCGATTTCAAAAGCTTTATTATATAAAAAAGTATATTTTAAGCCAGATAAAATGTTCCATTTTTTAAGAAGGGGCTTCGTCATCTTAACCCCTTCCTTTAAAATTTATTGTGTAAGTTCTAAAGCACGTTGATAAGCAACTTTCTTTTTAATACCAAAGAGGTCTGCAGCAAGCTGAGAAGCTGCTTTTACGGACAAGTCTTTTAACATGCGTGTAAGGATTTCATCTAGTTTTTCTTGCTGTAAATCTTTTTGTTGTGTAGACCCTGCGACTACTAAAACGATTTCACCCTTTTGCTGATTTTTATCATGCTCAATAAAAGAAACCAACTCTGCAAAAGTAAACTGCTTAATGGTTTCAAATGTCTTTGTAATTTCTCGTGCAAAACCCACTTTTCGTTCAGAGCCAAATACTTCAGTCATATCTTTCACACACTCTAAAATACGATGAGGTGCTTCGTAGAAAATCATGGTTTGTGTTTCATTTTTTAATTGTTCGAGTTGAGAAATACGTTGTGAAGAGCGAGAAGGTAAGAACCCTTCAAAACTAAAGCGATCACTCGGTAAACCAACAGCACTTAACGCAGCGATGGCAGCACATGCACCAGGAACTGGAGTCACTCGTATATGATGCTCTTGTGCAGCACGTACAAGTTTAAAACCGGGATCACTAATCAGTGGTGTGCCTGCATCACTAATCAATGCAATACTCTCACCAGATTTTAAGGTTTCAAGTAGTTGGTCAATCTTATGAGACTCATTATGATCATGACATGCTGTTAATGGGGTATTAATATTAAAATGTTTAAGAAGTTGAATAGATTGGCGCGTATCTTCGGCTGCGATTAATTTAACCTGTTTGAGGACTTCGATCGCGCGGAAAGTCATATCATCTAAATGCCCAATTGGGGTTGCAACGACAAATAATTGTGCATTCATACTCATGTACTTCTTTCCTAATCAATCAATAACTCAATAGTGTACCCGATTTAAAAAAAGACGTGGGAACTGATAGTCATGTTAATATTATTGTTTTTTATAAATTATGATGTGGGATACGAAAAAAATTGGGCTTTGGGGTGAAGCAACGGCTTTATCTTACCTAGAGCAAAATGGATTTAAACGACTTCAAACACGTTATTGTTCTCGTTATGGAGAAATTGACTTAATTGTTGAAGGAAATGGTACGATTTTATTTGTCGAGGTAAAGGTAAGAAGATCGCTACGTTATGGAAATGCAAGTGAATCTATTACGATCACCAAGCAAAGAAAGATTATTAAAACGGCATATGTTTTTTTACAAGAATATCCTGCTTATGAAAGTTATGATCTAAGATTCGATGCTATTTGTATTCAAATTAAACAACAAGTTGCAAAACCTATACTGCAAGATTTTTCGTTACTCAATTATGATTTAGAGTGGATTCAAGATGCGTTTAATTTGGGTGAGGTATAAGCGTATACTGAATTGTAACTTATCTAAAGTTAAACGGTGATAAAGGAGTTTATTTGGGTGTCTAAGCGTATTTTTCTTGCTCTTATATGTGCAGCAAGTTTGTCGGGTTGTGCGAGTTTTATTTCTGGTGGTACAGGTTCTACACCAGTTGGTACGGAAAGTGGTGTGCGTTCATTGGGGCAAGTACTAATTGATAAGTCTATTGAGCGCACGGCTTATATTAATCTTTATAAATTAGATTCTCGTTTTAAGCAGTCACGTGTAAATATCAAGAGTTTTTTTGGAAGTGTGCTGATTACAGGACAAGTTCCTGATGAAAGCCTTAAAAAATTGGCCGAAGATAATTTAAAAGCAATGAGTGATGTGAAATCTGTACATGACTATATGACTGTGGGAAGTCAAATTAGTTATGGCACGATCATGCAAGATGCTACAGTGACTGCAAATACACGTGGTCTTATTGCAAGAGCTCCTGTTATTTCAGACAGTAAAGTACTTGTACATACAGAAGATGGTGTTTTATATGTGATGGGACGCTTAAATAATGCTGAAATTGCAGATTTAAATAATGTGCTTGGACAAGTCGGTGATATTACAAGAATTGTAACCTTAATTGATAACATTCAAAGTACAGGAGCGCAAACACCTCAGCCTACAGTTCAAACGCCTGTAGCTGTTGCAGGATCACCTGATACAACTGGTACCGCTTCAACAACACCATATAATTATTAATTCTATGCGAAAAATAAAAATTAAAGAAAATTTGAACTCAATGTTTTATCCACATTGGGTTCAAATTAAAAATAGAGTTGAAGAGTTTAGATTGTACGACGTTGTGAGTACACGTCTAAATCGTTGGACTCCGCGTGAACACTTTGACCTTGTTTCTAATGTTTCGTATGGTGAACATGCTCGTCAAACGTTTGACTTATATCGTACAAAAAAACCAAGGCAAGAACCTGTACTTATTATTTTTGTGCATGGTGGTACTTGGTCTCATGGTAAGAAGGAAGACTACTTATTTGTTGGTGAAAGTTTCGCTAGAGAGGGTTTTGATGTTGCGATTATCAACTATCGATTAGCACCTGAGTTTAAATTTCCTGCCTATGTGGATGATTTTGTACTTGCTTTAAATCATTTAGAAAAACAATTGCCTTCGCACCAAATGGTATTGATGGGACATTCAGCGGGTGCATTCAATATTATGTCTGCAGTCTATCATCCTCAAAAGTATGCATTTCATGCTTATAGTAAAATTAAAATGATCATTGGATTAGCAGGTCCATATCATTTTAATTACATGGGAGATTCAAATTTAGAGCAAGCTTTTGATGTGAAGCGGACTAAAGAAGAAACAATGCCTTATTATTTTGTGCAGAATAACAGTATTGAACACATCCTATTGCTTGCTTCTAAAGATTTTTTAGTTGCGCGTAGCAATACAATGGACATGCATGCTGCATTGAAGGCTCAAAAGAATAAAAGTAAAGTAGAAGTGATTCCTAGAACGGGGCATATTAGCTTAATTGGTAGTTTATCAAGCCACTTAAGTCAGTTCTTTAAAACAAAAACTGTGATTCTTCGTGAAATTGAGCGTTGTTTAAATCAATCATCATCCTAATAGACTAGGATGATGATTAGAGGTTTTAAAGCGGTATACCTTGGGTAATGTGCATGATTAATCGATGCGCGATGCTACCAGCATGAGGGACTTCGGGTAATGCAGTTTGTTTAAAAAATTGCGCATCAGCAATTTCATCTTCTTGAATTTTAATGTCGCCGTCTGCATATTCTGCATGAAATGCGAGCATTAAATTACTTGGGAACGGCCAAGGTTGACTTGCTAAGTAGCGAATATTTTTTATATGAACGCCGACTTCTTCCAGTGTCTCACGCGCAACCGCCTGTTCTAATGTTTCGCCAACTTCAACAAATCCTGCAATTAAACCGTATACATTATCTTTACGATGAATGGATTTTGCTAAAAGTACTTCGTTATCACCACGTGTAATAATGGTGATGATACATGGGCTAATTCTAGGATACTGACGATAATGACAATTTGGACAGACCATACAATGTTCTGTATGGTGCATTCTGGTTTTTGTTCCGCATTGGCTACAAAAATGATGTTTCTTTTTCCACTCTAACAATTGAACAGCACGACTGGCTTGTTCAAAAGTTTGATGATCCCATACAGGAATTAGTTGGCGTAAAGATACAAATTGAAATCCATTTGGAATTTCATCGTTTTCATTCCATTGTCTTGCAATGGCAGTACAAGGTTCATCTAGTCTAATATCGGCTAAACAAGAACTAACTTTGGGCAGTTGCCAGTTATGGTCAACAAGCAACTGCTGATTTTCATAAATATATGCTATTTTTTCTTGTGACATAATTATGCGGCATGTTGGAGTTTTTGGCTATTCTCTAGAGCAACATCAAACATTCCAAACATGACAGGCTGTTTATTTGCAATTTCTTCTAAACTTACTGCAATACTTGCGCATACGCTTAAAATAATTTTGATGTCATTTTCTTCAAGAACTTCTTTAGATTTTACAAACTTAGCACAGTTTAAAAATGCATGGTAAATCACTTCACTATTAAATAAGAATAGAGAAGCACCAGCCATTTCTTCAAGTGCGTGTGGAAGTTCTTCAAATGAAGATTTATCTTCCAACTCATGATAACCAGTCAATAAGTTTGCATTTTCTTCAACCAACTCATGTAACTCTTGTGCAAGCGCAGTATAGGCATTATCTAAGCGGTCAAGTGCAATATTAGGGTTATTCACTGGTCTTTGTAATAGATCAGGCGTATTTTTACGGATAAACAAACCCAACTCATTTAGCGCTTGCAGTAAATTTTGCATGAGCTCTTGTGTTGTTTGGTCTTGCTGTAGTTGCTCTACGCTAGTGAGTGTATCTAAATGGTGAGTCAAGTTTGCTGAAATATGATTGAGGTTCAGTATTGTGAGTGTATTACGAATTTCCAAAAGTTGTTTATGAAGGCTTTGGAAGCGCTCCGCATTCATTGTTTTATAGTTAAACTCAACTTCTTGGTGAACAGACGTAATTTCTTGACTAAGAAGCTCTACAACGGCATTAATCGTTTCATAATCTGGTGCACGTAGTTTTTGTTGTAGCTCCACAAGTGCTTGATCGGAAATAATATCCTGTTTTAAGGAGAGTTGCGTTTTTAAGTCTTCTACGATTTTAGAATCTTGACCTAAGCAAATTCGAAGGACATTGGCAAATTCTGATTTTGTAGGTTCAAATGTTGCTGTCGAAACAAAAAAGTGTTCGATATTTTTTTCAATCTGAATGAATGTTCTTAGGCGAGGTGTGCTAAAGAATGTTTGATCAATGTTATTAAATGTTTGATATACAAACTTCCAATAATTCGAACTTGGTGTGTTTTCAGATTGGTGTACAAGTTGTTGACCTACAGCAATAAGTGCTGCTTTATCTAAACCTGTCAGATGCTGTGTTAAAAGTTGCTTTAAACATATTTTATAGAGCTGGTGCGTATATAGAGATTTCTCAGCTTTTTCTATCTGAATGTTTAGTGTAGGTTGTTCAGAAAAGTGGTGTTCGAGTCCAGCACCTTCTTGAGTAACTGGGTGGTTTAGTCTTGCTTCTAACTCATTGAGATGTTCAAGTAAAAAAGCAGGTACATTCTTTTCTTCTAAACAGCTAAATTCGATATAGCGCTTTACACCAAGCAATGACTTACTGATGATGTGTATATCTTTGACATCAACTTTTTCAGGCGTTTGCATCACTTGCTGAGTAATTTCAGCGCTGTAATCAATAATTTTACCGAGTGTAGGCTGATCAATCAGATAAAGTACCTTTGCACACTGACTAAGCTGTACCACAGCATCATCGAGTCCAAAAGGTAGTTTTTGATCTTCGACCAAACTAGAGATGAGCGTTTCTATTTGTTGGATCGAATTATCTATTTCGGATTTGACCATCAGTAGTGCTGTTGGGTTGAAAGATGTAGAGATTTGATCCGACATGAAATATACCTATCTATTAATCCGCAGCAGTGAGCGTGCCTTTACTTATTAAGATAATACAGTGAAAGCATGAATAGTAAAATAAAAAGAGAACCAATTTCTATATCATACGCCACCTTTGTTTCAATGAAACGAATGTGTGTATTTACCCCAGTTTTGCAAAAATGCTTGGTTCACCATTTTTTTGAGCAATTTCTTCTAGCCATGCTTCGTGTGCTTCTAACTCTGAGTCTAGGGCATAAATCACAGGTAAAGCAACATTTATATGTGCTTTATGCTGTATTTGATCTGAATTTTGTGAATCTTGTGACAAAGTATCCATATCAAATGCAACTTGGCCACCTGTCATTGCTAAATAGACGTCTGCTAAAATCTCGGCATCGAGTAGGGCACCGTGGTATGTCCTGTCTCTTGCAGGAATTTCGTATCTTCTTACCAAGGCATCAAGCGAGTTCTTTTGGCCAGGATGTTTATTTTTCGCCATTGCAAGTGTATCAGTGACTTGACACACATCTGAGAGCTTTTGAAACCCAGCTCTTTCAAATTCCATATTAAGGAAGTTCATATCGAAAGATGCATTGTGGGCAATAATTTCGGCACCTTTTAGGTACTCAAATAAAGTCTGAGAGATTTCTTGATATTTCGGTTTGTCTGCTAAAAATTCATCTGTAATACCATGGACTTCAACAGAGTCACCAACAGGTTTTTCAGGATTAATATAAATATGAATGGAGCTACCAGTCAGCTTTCGGTTAATCATTTCCACGGCACCAACCTCAATAATGCGGTCACCATCTTGAAAATAAAAGCCTGTCGTTTCTGTATCTAAAATAAGCTGTCTTGGACCATGGATATTTTTTTCTTGAGGCGTAATTTTAATATGGGGGTGCTGTATTGAATTGACTACCTGATGTTCAATATGATCTGTATCCTCTTCTTTTTCATGTAAATCAAATCCAAAAGGGTCATCTAAAATCCAATCATCTTCAATTTTTTTTTTCTTAAACTCGTGTGCTGGCCCCGCATTTGGATCTTTTAAGAAGTCATCTGCACCTTTGTTTGCAAGTTGATCAGCCATTTCGTTTCCTTCATGACCTGCATGGCCTTTAATCCAATTCCACTCTATATTTCTCTGTTGGCAAACTTCATCAAGTTTTTGCCATAAATCTGGGTTTTTAACATCTTTCCAGTTTTTTTTCTTCCAACCATGAATCCACTCGGTAATACCTTGTTTAACATAATTGGAATCTGTCCAAATAATGAGTTTTGCATCGACTGGGCAAAACTGAACTCCCTCGATTGCTGCAGTTAGCTCCATACGATTATTTGTTGTTAGTTTTGCACCACCAGACAGTTTGTGTTCCCCTTCTGGCATAATGATATAAGCACCCCAACCACCTAATCCAGGATTCCCACGACAAGCGCCGTCAACATAAAGTGTAATTGTTTGTGACATGATACAAAATCCAAACTAAAAGTTGTGGTGAAACGTTTTATTCTACCGTGCAAAATGCTTGTTTTCAGTAGTTTTACAAGATTTTTTAATTTCTTGTAACACTTAATGTAGACTAGCATAAATTAGAGTGTTGTACCTTAGGTCAGCTTTAATAAAATGGAACAAAGAATTAGTACCTCACGGCTTGTTTGGGATTGTATATGTTTAGACCTACCACGGTATTGTGGCAAATTTCTGCACCGCAAATTTTTAAAGTATCATTATTAGGTTCAACCGTTGCAGCGTTAATCTTAAGTACGGGGTGTAGCTCTACACCAACAAGAACACAAACAACAGCAATTAAGTCGAAGCAAGTCGGTTCATCTGATTATTTAGATGTGAGTTCTTTAGATTCTTTAGAAGATTTATTGTCCGCAACAGATATGCGTGCAGTAGAGGGAGATCGACTTCTGATTTTAAAACATGGTGATGTTTGGAAACGCATGACTGTTGGTTTTAAAATGGATGAGACACATTGGGACCCGCGTATTGAGGCTCAACGGAGTTGGTTTATTTCGCGCCAGCCGTATTTAGATCGTTTAAGTGCACGTGCCAGTCGTTATTTATATCATACGGTGAAAGAAGCTGAACGTCGTGGTATGCCAACTGAATTGGCATTATTACCAGTGATTGAAAGTTCTTATGACCCAGCAGCAACAAGCTCGGCTTCTGCAACAGGGTTATGGCAATTTATTCCAAGTACGGGGAAAATTTATGGTTTGCAACAAACCAGTTCATATGATGGACGCCGTGATGTCGTGGAATCTACGCGTGCTGCTTATGAGTTCTTAGGTAGTTTATATAATCAGTTCGGATCTTGGGAATTGGCACTTGCAGCTTATAATGCAGGGCCAGGGCGTGTTCAGCAAGCAATTAATCGTAATGCGTCTTTAGGATTACCAACAGATTATTGGTCTTTAAAATTGCCTGCGGAAACCATGAACTATGTTCCACGGTTTTTGGCAGTTGCACAGATTATTAAGAACCCTCGTGCCTATGGCGTAACATTGCCACCTATTGCAAATAGACCTCACTTTAGAGAAATAAAAATACAGCCTGGTGTGTCTATGGCACAGATTGCTGATTTATCTGGGCTTTCTCGTACAGAGTTATATGCACTGAATCCAGGTTATCGTGGTGACTATATTGATACGGATAGTCCAGGAAGGATTTTAATTCCTTCAGATGTTAGTCCAGCAATAGATCGTAAATTACTTGCTTTAAAAGGTACAGGATATACAGGCAATAACACTTGGGTAAATACTGCATCTTCATCTGTGAAAAGTACAGTGACAACACAACCTGTTATTGTGGGTAGTGCTAAACCTATTCCTGATCGTAGTCGTGCAAATACCCCAGTCAATCCAGATGCTCTGGCAGCCTTTGCAAATAATGCAGATGTACCGAGCGCACCTCGTATTCCTGTTGCGGTAACCAATGCAAGTAATTTAAAAAAACCGGTCAATACCGAGCCACCAATTTCAATTCGTGAAAGAGATCGTATTTTATCTGAAATTAAAGCAGATGATGCCAAAGAAACAGTTAAAAATGTTGTACAGCCTATAGCGGACACATCTGAACAGCAACAAGTGATTAATGAAATTAAAGCTATTGCGCCTTCTGGTACACAGGTTGTCGATCCTTTAGATGGTAAAATTAAGTTAACTGCTATTCAAACCAGTCAGTCTGTTGCTGATAGTGAAGGTAAAGAGGTTACTAAAAGCTTCTCTTATCCAAAAAATGTTGTGGATACGGTTGCAAAAGACTCAGATGAAGCAAAACGAAATAAAGATAGAGACTATATAAAGACAGATACAGATATTGTTGCAGTGACACCAAAAGGTGAGCGTAGTACTTATACTGTTGTTGCTGGAGATACCTTAGCTACAATTGCGATGAAAAATGGTGTGAATTGGAGGGATATTGCAAAGTGGAATCAGATTGATCCAAATGCACCGTTATATGTAGGGAATACTTTATATTTATATGATGCAAAAATACAAAAGTCTGCACCAGAGCGCCCTGAGAGTTATATCGTTAAAGCGAATGACAATTTAACAACTCTGGCAAGTCAATTTAATATCTCCGTGAAAGATTTGGCAGATTGGAATGGTTTATCACCAACCAGTAATTTGCTAATCGGTCAAAAGTTAGTACTTAAAGCACCGAAAGATGTACCTGAAGTAAGAAAATCACCTAAGGTGAAAACACAGGTTTATAGCGTAAAGCGTGGTGAATACCTGAAGTTAATTGCAGATCGATATGGTTTATCTAATCAAGAGCTTGCAGATTTAACACCTGATTTGTCTGCAAACGATAGCTTGCAAGTAGGACAAAAAATTAATGTTCCTGTAACGCAGGTGGACGATAAAGAAAAAGATAAAGCAACTCGTAGTAGTGAAGTTGTCACGGAAGCTTATAAAGTGAAACGTGGTGAAACACTTAATTCTATTGCAGCTAAGTCTTATTTGTCTTTAAATGAATTGGCAAAACTCAATCATGTGAAGAGCAATTACCAAGTTCGTGTTGGTCAAACAATTAAAGTACCAGAGGGTACTCAAACACCGACAGAATATACCGTTAAAAGCGGTGATACGCTATCAAGTATCGCATCACACTATAATTTACAAATAGAGTATTTAGCACAGCTGAATGGTCTGTCGAGAAATTCTGGTGTACGTGTAGGCCAAAAGCTGAAATTGGATGATGATGACAATACGGATACAGCTACATCTGTGGTGAAGCCGACAGTGCAAACTGAAAAGGTGAAAGAGAAATCTGTATCAAATGTGCAAAGTGGTAAGGAAACTGAAAGTTATACAGTTCAGGCAGGTGAATCATTACATGCGATTGCAGCACGTTATGATCTCAGTGTGAAAGATCTTGCTGAAATGAATGATCTTAAAATGAAGGCGAATTTACGTAAAGGTCAGGTTATTCAGGTACCAAAGAAAACAGTCGATTATAAGGTGAAATCTGGCGATAATTTGATTCGTTTAGCCAACAAATATGGGATTGAACCTAAAGTATTGGCAGAAATGAATGATTTGAAACCGAATGCACAGTTACGTCTAGGTACGGTTATTCAGGTTCCAAACAAGTAGATCACTTAAAGGAGGGATTTTAAAATTCCTCCTTTTTTATTAAATGTTAGACAATAAAAAAGCCCAACATAAATGTGAGCTTTTAAATATATGGCGTCCCTACGGGGATTCGAACCCCGGTTACCGCCGTGAAAGGGCGATGTCCTAGGCCTCTAGACGATAGGGACGTATAGAAGTGGGCTTATTCTATTCTGCAGGAATCAGTGTGTCAAGTGTATGTGGAGCAAGTTTGTTTAAAATATAGCAAAATAGTTCGGCAGTTTTCTCTGTATCATACAGTGCTGAATGTGCTTCTTTACCATCAAATTCGATACCCGCTTGGATGCACGATTTAGCCAACACCGTTTGTCCAAACATCACTGCACTTAGTGTAACTGTATCGAATACTGAGAAGCTATGAAAAGGGCTTTGGTTTTTTGTACCAGTACGGTCTACTGCTGCACGTAAAAAACTTAAGTCAAAATGAGCATTGTGCCCAACTAAAACGGCATGTGAGCATCTTTGTTGACGTCTAGTTTCATTCAGTGATTTAAAAATACGTTTTAAAGCACTCTTTTCATCTTCAGCCATTGCAATTCTTAGAGGGCTGTAAGGGTCTATGCCAATAAACTCTAATGAACGACGATCTAAATTCGCACCTTCAAAGGGATTAATATGAGCATGTATAGATGGCCCTGGTACAAAGATACCCTCATCATTATAGACAATTGGTATACATGCAATTTCTAGTAGAGCATCTGTTTGAGGGTTGAAGCCTGCTGTTTCCACATCCACAACAACAGGCAAAAAGCCACGGAAACGTTGGCCAATCAACGGTGTATTGACTGCTTCTGTCACATTTTTCTCCATTGAATTGTTTGTCCTGCATACAGTGGAATAATTTGTTGGTCTTCCAAATAGCTTAAACTTGCTGGAATAACTTGATCTTCTTTTTTAAGTGTAATGGTCGATGTATTTCTTGGTAGTCCATAGAAATCTGCGCCAAAATGGCTAGCAAAACCTTCTAAGCGATCTATTTTACCTACCTGATCGAAGGCCTGAGCATAAAGTTCAATTGCAGTTGGGGCACTATAACAACCTGCACATCCACATGCATTTTCTTTAGCATCTTGAGCGTGTGGTGCACTGTCTGTACCTAAGAAAAATTTAGGACTTCCACTTGTTGCGACATCTAATAGGGTCGATTGGTGTGTTTGACGCTTTAAAATAGGTAGACAATAGAAATGTGGTTTTATTCCACCTACAAGCATATCGTTACGATTAAATAAGAGATGCTGAGGTGTAATTGTCGCTGCTACTTTCTTACTTTGCTCTAATACAAAATTCGCGGCATCGCTGGTCGTAATATGTTCTAGAACAATTTTTAAATCAGGAAATTGTTGAATAAGCGGAGAGAGTACTTCATCTAAAAATCGTTTTTCCCGATCAAAGATGTCGACATGCTTATGTGTAACTTCACCATGAAGTAATAATGGAATTTGATGTTTTTCCATTTCTTCAATGACCGCATAGACTTTGCGAATATCGCTAACACCATTATCTGAATTGGTTGTTGCACCTGCAGGATATAGCTTAATTGCGTTTACACAATCAGATGCTTTAATTTTAGCAATTTCACTGGGCAATGTTTGATCTGTAAAGTATAAAACCATACGTGGATCAAAAGGATTACCTTCTGGAACATGTTGCATAATGCGATTGCGGTATGCGATGGCCTCATCTACTGTTTTTACAGGTGGAACAAGGTTTGGCATGCAAATCGCACGAGCAAATTGTTGAGCAAGATCAGGTACTGTACGTTCAAGTGCAAGACCATCTCTAAGATGCGCGTGCCAATCGTCTGGCTGAGTCAATGTTATTGTATTCAAGGTCATTTCAAGCTAAAAAATAAAGTAAATGATAATGCATAAAGCTCAAAAATCATAATGCTGTGTGATTACAGCAATGCTTATGTTTAAGGGAGCAAGCTAGAGATCAAAAAATAATACTTAAAAAAAACTGCTCGTGAAGAGCAGTTTTTTAGGTTTTATTTCTTTTTGGTTTCAAGCTGAGGCACAGCAGAACCTTGAGCAATGGAAAGCAAACCAGTTTGGCTATAGATTCCAAGTTTTGCGCGTGTGTCGATAATATCTAAGTTACGCATAGTCAATTGACCAATACGGTCCATTGGTGTGAATGTTGAATCACCTTTTTCCATGGTTAAGCGTTCAGCTTCATAAGTTAGGTTTGGAGATTCTGTATTTAAAATACTATAGTCATTCCCACGACGCAGTTCTAAAGTCACTTGACCAGTGATTGCTTTTGCAACCCAACGCTGAGCTGTTTCACGTAGCATGAGTGCTTGTGAATCAAACCAACGACCTTGGTAAAGCAAGCGACCTAGGCGTAAACCATTAATACGGTATTGTTCAATGGTGTCTTCATTGTGTATACCTGTAACAAGGCGGTCATAAGCAGCATGAAGTAGTGCCATACCTGGAGCTTCATAAATACCGCGAGATTTTGCTTCAATAATACGGTTTTCGATTTGGTCAGACATACCTAAACCATGACGACCACCAATTTTATTGGCTTCTAAAATAAGGTCTACAGGGTTGTCAAAGCGAGTACCATTAAGTGCAACTGGCATGCCTTCTTCAAAAGTCACAGTTACTACTTCAGGTTTAATTTCAACATCATCACGCCAGAAGGCAACGCCCATGATTGGTTCAACAATTTTTACACCAGCATCAAGATATTCGAGATCTTTTGCTTCGTGTGTTGCACCTAGCATATTTGAATCTGTTGAATATGCTTTTTCTTTTGACATTTTATAATCAAAGCCGTTGTCAATCAGGAACTGTGACATTTCAGCACGGCCACCTAATTCATCAATGAATTGTTGGTCTAACCATGGCTTATAGATTTTTAGTGCTGGATTGGTAAGCAGACCATAACGATAGAAACGTTCAATATCGTTTCCTTTGTAAGTAGAGCCATCACCCCAAATATTTACATCATCTTCTTTCATGGCTGTAACAAGCATAGTTCCTGTTACAGCACGACCTAAAGGTGTTGTATTGAAATAAGGGACACCACCTGTACTGATGTGAAATGCGCCACATTGAATTGCAGCAATACCTTCTAAAGCAAGTTGAAGTCGGCAATCAACCAATCGGGCTTTATCTGCACCATATAGTTCTGCTTTTTTTGGAATGGCATTGTAGTCATCTTCATCTGGTTGACCTAAGTCCGCAGTGTAAGCGTAAGGTTGAGCACCTTTTTGCTTCATCCAAAGTAATGCTGCAGATGTATCTAAACCACCAGAGAAGGCAATACCAACTTTTTGCCCTACAGGTATATTTTGCAAGATTGTTGCATTATCAGTCATTGTGGATCCTAATATTATGAACTCGATATCGTAAAGAGTATCACCGAAAGCGTTTTATTTTATAGATTTCATTCACCAAATTTTATGGTAAAAAATAACATCAATAAAATGATAAGACGATTGCTGACTTAAAATGATCAGTGTATCTATATATATATTATTACTTAAAAAAGAGCAGATACAAAGTATTGCATCCGCTTTTCGTTATATTTTAAATAAAACTTGGTAATAGAATGAGTAAAATAATGGTAGAGAATAGCGTCCATTTTGTTACATAGTACATCGAACGATTTCTTGCCTTGAGTTCTCTTCCTTTGGTGTGAATAGCATATAGATATTTAAACGCCTTATTAATTCCACCTGTTTGGTCTTGGTCGTCATTGGGTGAGCTTGCTGCAGCCATAACATTTCGACCAAACCAATGGTTAAATCGCTGTGCCCAATTCCATTTCATTGGACGCTCGATATCACAAAATAGAATGATACGGGTTTGTTCCGTTTTATTTTGTGCCCAATGTACATAGGTTTCATCAAATAAAGTGGCTTCGCCATCTCTCCAGCTATGACGTTCGGTATCAACCTCAATAAAACAATCTGGATGATTCGGGGTGGAAAGTCCTAAAT
>NZ_VTDQ01000071.1 GCF_015627175.1 Acinetobacter pollinis
GTTTAAAGAAATCTCTGAAACGTATAAAAGTACTCCTTTTTACGTGCTGCTTAAACAATTGGTTGTCAACAATTGTCATGAAGCTTTCTTAGATGAACAAACCGAGGCACTACAAACCTTTAAACCTGAACAGGTATTTGCACGAGTCCGTAATCACGTTGCTGAAAATATCCAGATGTGTCGTCTTGCAGAACAGTATCTATATCAAAGGCAGTTTGAGTTACCGCCTGAGCGTACAGAGTTAAATAAAAAGATAGAGACCTTACGCACCTGCGTTATTCAAACTGAAGAGATGCTCAGAGAAAAGAGCTTTGCTCAAGATGTCGAATGCAAAGAAAGACAAATGAGAGATGAAACTTATGTAGAAGAGGTTGTATCAACACTTAAAAAACGTCCTCAGCCGAAAACATCTCATGATAAAGACTATCAAGAACTAGGAATTGACTAAAATAGGGTAGAAAAAACAAGTTAAAAATCCGATGAATAAATTTAAAATAAATTATTTTAGCAATAAAAAACTGTTAAATGTTTATTAAACAACCAGAATGATCTGTATAGTTTGAGGTGAAAAAACACTCAATATATGAGTAAAAAATAATCTTAAAATCACAAAAAACATGACTTTAATCACATAAACTATGTTTTTATATAATTTTATTAAGCGTTTTTAGTTATATATATAAAGTCTTTTTAAATATGAGTCCTATCAATGATACTGAACTTAGTCAAGTGATTTGGCTCACCCTCTAGCGATTTTTAGTTTTTGTATGCTCAACCAGTCTTTTGGTTGAGCATTTTTTTATGAAAAATAGACAGATCAGTCTATTTAGAAATAAAATAATTAAAGCAGTTATCAGCAGATAAAATTAAAAAAGCTGTAGACAGCTTCAATATTGGTTTTATTCCATTCAAATCTATTACGATTAGACAAAACAAGTGTAATTGAACAAGATCATCGTTTTACTAAAAATCGAGTCAGAGCCATGCTAGGACTTAAAAAACTGAGTACAGCAAAAGTTATTTTATCAAGAATAGAGCAAATACATATGGTCAGAAAATGACAGTTTAATTTTAACCATGAATTTAGTCGATTTATGGACTATTCCATCAATTATTTGGATAACATGAATATCTGTATATATTTTTCATCATTAAAATCTTAATGCGACAGAAGCTTCTTTTATACTACATATAAAAATAGAAAGATGGCTTCTTAATAAGCATATATTGATGCGATAGTAGTTAATACAATCTGATTTTGGGTTAAAAATATAATAAAGTAAGTTTTGAAATGCATTCTGTAACAATCTTTGTTGAAAAGAAGACTTTAATGTTTTTTAAATCTTTTCAAAGAAACTTAGGTTGTTATATGTATGATACATATTCTAAAAATTAGATTTATGGTATTCAATTTAATGGGCAAGTAATCCCTGCCCATAAGTTTTTTAATACGGATAAACAAATTTGCCTGAAGAAGCCTGAGCACCTGAATAATTCATATCCCAGTTCTTGGCGAAACTAGCAGTCTGTGTTCTATAAGAGTAAGGGACTTTCCATGATGCTGGTCTAGAATAGCTACTTATACTGCTAGGATAGCTATTAACATCTGTAAAAGAGGTATTTTCCTTTTTATCATCAACAATCCCTTTTTCATAGCCAGATTCAAAATAGTTTGCTTCAGAAAGAAGCCTTGCATTTTGTGCTAACGTATAACCAAGATGATAATTCGAAATATAATTATTATATGAATGGTAGTAACCATATCTCATAAGACCCGGCGATCTAACATTAATATTATTATAATAATTATTCGATAAGGTCATACGTGGGTATCCATTATACTTAGAATTATATCCTTTCATAGAATAGCCAAAGATCGAACCATATTTGTGATTTGCAAATAAAGAGTGACTAATAGTGATGTAATCTGCTGATTCACCGACATGAATAAGCTTATCTAAACTACCATCATTTACACTCCATTTATGTCCAACAAATGAGCAGTGGTCAATCCAATATTTATTTCCAGAAGCAATATAAAGCTGTATATCTCCATTACCACGAATTTTAGGATCATGCTTAAAAACTAAGTTTTGAAAAATAACATTCGAGCTATTTGCAGAAGAAACTAAATAAATATTATTCAAAACATTTAAGTTATTAAATGAACCAACGATGGTTTTATTACTTCCAAAAACCAAGATCTGTTTAGAATTACTACCTATTTGGCCTTCAATTACAATAGTTTTTGCTTCACTACCAAGTAATTCATTTTTTAAGGTTGAGATGTCTTTTACAATGACAACTTTTCCACCTGAGCCACCAGTGACATGGGCTTGTTGCGCAAACCCAGTTAACTTATTCAAATTTGTGACAGGATAATTAGCTGCACTACAAATCGTTGTGATCAGAGTACATGCAAACGTAACAAAGACTTTATTCAAAATAATTCACTCTAATTTATAAAAGTGTGAAATATATCAAAAAACAAATAATCATATATTATTTTAATGTAAGGTTAATGATTTAAGTATTTAATATTTTTATGTGACGTGATTCACAATATTTTTTAAATGGGATACTTATGAAACTTTCTTTCCTTTTACCTCTTTCTATATTTTCTTTACTTCTCCCCACTCTTTCTTCGGCTGCAGATACACGACATGTAATCGAGCCAAACTATCCTACGACTTGTTCAGTTGTATACGCAAGAAATAATCTAATTACAGCCGATATTCAAAGTGCTTTAAATAAATGTGGTTCAGGTAAAGCTGTACAGCTTTCTAGTAATGGGTCTATGAATACATTCCTTTCGGGTGCATTAAATATGCCATCTGGGGTAAGCTTATTAATAGATAAAGGTGTTACTTTAAAGGCGATTAATAATGCATCAGCATTTGATAATGGTAAAAAAACATGTGGAACAATTAATGGTGATGGTAAAGGGTGTAATGCATTAATTACATTCAACAACTCTAATAATGCTGGTATTTATGGTGAAGGTACCATTGATGGACAGGGTAGTGCTGTACTTAATGATAAAATGACCAGTTGGTGGGATTTAGCTCAAAAGGCAAAGGCTGGTGGCAATCAGAATGCGCCTCGTTTGATTCAAATTAATAATAGCCAGAATATTACACTCTATAAAATCACATTAAAAAACTCACCAAACTTTCATGTTGTGTTCTACAAAAGTAATGGCCTAACTGCTTGGTATACGACAATTGACACACCTGCAAATGCAAGAAATACAGATGGTATTGATCCTATTTCTTCAAGAAATGTCACTGTTGCATACAGCAATATTAGTACTGGCGATGACAATATTGCGATTAAAGCCAATCCTAATAGCGGTCTCTCTAGAGATATGAGCTTCATACAAAATAACTTTGGCTCAGGTCACGGTTTATCAATAGGTAGTGAAACAACTGATGGCATTTATAATATAGACGTTAATGGTTTGATAATGAGTGGAACAGACAATGGGTTAAGAATTAAAAGTGATAAGTCTGCTTCGGGAGAAGTAGCAGCTGTAAACTATAATCATGTCACTATGTCTAATGTTAAAAATGCGATTATGATGGATACGATTTATGAAAATAAATCAGGTTCTACAAAAGCAAATTGGCATGATATTACTTATAACGATATTACGGTAAAAGGAAACTCTACTATTATTTTCAATGGCACAAATGCCGCTAAACCACTGCAGGCGACCATGATAGATATGCATCTTCCTACGAACATTACTTGGAAAGTAATTAATGCAAATATTAAGAAGTAGATTTTCTAATAATTATTAGAAATTTTGTTCAATAGTTATAAATAAAAAAAGGAGCAAATAGACGGTATTTGCTCCTATAAAACAAAGTACAAAAATATACATAAATAAAATATAAAATATATTAACATAAAATGCGACTTATTTCACATTTTACACTAATATTAAGGTTGTTATGACTTTTTCTTTCTCTCAGTTTTCTTTTCTCTTGCCTATTTCAATTTTATCGTCTTTTTTACCAACTCTCACTTCCGCTGCAGATATGCGCAATGTAGTAGAGCCTGAATATCCAGAAACTTGTTCAGTTGTATACGCAAGAAATAATCTAATTACAGCTGATATTCAACGCGCTTTAGATAAGTGTAGTCCGGGTAAAGCTGTAAGGCTTTCAAGTAATGGATCTATGAATATCTTCCTTTCGGGGGCATTAAATATGCCATCTGGGGTAAGTTTATTAATAGATAAAGGTGTTACTTTAAAGGCGATTAATAACGCATCTGCATTTGATAATGGTAAAAAAACATGTGGAACAATCAATAATGATGGTAAAGGATGTAATGCATTAATTACATTCAAAAATTCTAATAATGCTGGAATTTATGGTGAAGGTATTATTGATGGGCAAGGCGGTGAAGTACTTAATGATAAAATGACCAGTTGGTGGGATTTAGCTCAGAAAGCAAAACGTAGTGGCAAGCAAAATGCGCCTCGTTTGATTCAGATTAATAATAGTCAGAATATTACACTCTATAAAATCACCTTAAATAACTCACCAAACTTTCATGTTGTGTTCTACAAAAGTAACGGCCTAACTGTTTGGGATACGACAATTAATACACCTGCAAATGCCAGAAATACAGATGGTATTGATCCTATTTCTTCAAGAAATGTCACTGTTACATAC
>NZ_VTDQ01000072.1 GCF_015627175.1 Acinetobacter pollinis
GATCAGGGACGACTTAAGGACAAAAAGATTTATAAATAGTTTAAGTCTAAGCAATCGAGCTTTTAGGCGTTAGGATTTCCGCATAACTCTATATTATGTTACTTGATTAAGGCATTGATAGCTTTGCTGTCAATGTTCATCAGAACGATTATAAGAGCGTTAGCGGTGTATTGTGATGACTTGCTGTCATTTAACATAAAATTAAGTTATACGACATTCTGTACGCATATACGCACGGGTGAGGGAGGAGGAGCTTGCCGACCGACCGACCCGACACCCGTGCGTCAACGTGCTAGAAGTCCACGTTCTTTAGAGTGGACTTAACTGCGGAATTTCGCACTATTCATCTTTCCCTAGATATTTTTTTCTCCATTCTAATACTTCTTCTGATCTTAAGTTTTTTAAATGGTGGTATATCAGAGAATTTATTATATCTGTTTCTGTTATTTCCATTCTTAGTTCATATTTTATTTCCCATTTCATATCTTCTACTTTCTCAAGTAGATCATCTCTGATTCGTTTCTGTGTTGAGCTCATATTACCGTCCTAAAGTTTCATTGACACATTATTATATTTCTTATTGAAATGACACATTGTTTCATGGTAACTTTTGCATATTGATGTTTCGTTGTGTCTATGTGTCATTCTATTGTCGATAGCACAACATTATTACGTTTAATTCTGAAATTCAGAAAGATTAAATAAGTTATTCGCTTCTTGGATACAACAATGATTGACATGCTTGTTTTAAAAATACCTGTAGATTATTCGTTAGTTGATGTAACTGACGATGGTAAGCATGCCATTTTAGGTTTTGATCTTCTTGATCTCGATTTAAAGGTTGGTTCTTATGATGTTTATAAAAATGAAGATGGAGAAGTTAAGCATAAGGTTTTAAAGCATTCTTATGAAAAGTTACCGACTTCATATACAAAGATGGCGTTTAAGTTTTATCACGAAGGTTCATATTTTCCTTATGTTGAATTAAAAGCGAGTCCCGCAAAGATTTTGCAAGGTCATAACGTTTATGGTTCTGATGTTATCGAACAGGGTGTTCTTGAAATGTTGGGTTATTTGGCAACATCACAGCCTACCTTGTACGGTATGTTAGCTGTTTCTGAAACAGAGGTTCAACAAATTGATATTACTTACTCGGCTCGTTTAAAAGATGATAAACAAGTAGAGCAAGTAAAAGAGTTTTTACGCAACGTTACAACGCAACATATTAGAAAATCAACAAAAGAATGTTCTTATCAAAATACGATTTATTTCGGTTCTTCGAGATGCAAACGTTTTGCTAGAAAAGTTTATGGCAAGAAAAAAGAGTTTGATACGCAATTAAAAGAATACGAATACTTAGCAAAATTAAACGATCAAAATGCAAAGCGTGTATTTAACGCAATGTCATGCCCTAAATTACAAAAATGGGCGACTGGCTTATTACGTTTTGAAAGTGGCGTAAAAGCTTACGTTATGAAAGAAAAAGGCATACCTACTAACGTTTTTGAATTAATTAGATATCAACGGGAAAACCCGAAATTTACGCAAGAAATTTGGGCAAAGTCATTCGAGCAGATATTTGAAGCATTAAAAGGCACAGCAATGAAAGCAACTGATCACGATTCTGTTTTTGACCATCTATGTTCTGTTTATGAAACAGTGACTAAATCAGGTCGAAGAAGCATAACTAAAGCAAGAAATCTTTTTAATTTTTACTGTGCATTAGAAACGCATGGTGTAAATGGAATGAAGAGCAAATTTGGGCAAAGACAGTTTTATCAGAATATGGCTGATTTAGTAAATGCAGGATATTCAAAAGCCTTTCTTCAAAATCTTCATATTGAATCTAAAAACAATGTTGTTCCGTTTTTAAAGTTTGTTGAAATCAAGTTTGATGAGCAGTTACCCCCTGACTTTGTAGAGCCTGTTTCACAATTTAACGAGGGTAGTTTCGCCCGATTAGCATCTTAAGCGAGTAAAGCAAATGAAATTAGTAAAAGCAAAATTGATAAAAGTTGAATCTAAGCCTGATGCTAAAACAGGTTTGATGGTTCACCGTCTTATTTTTAAAGATAAACATTTTGATCGTGGGCTTGAAGAATGGGTTCCTTCTTCTTTGCCAGTGAAGTTATCACCTGAACATCATGACTTGCTTTTGAATTATCAACGTTTGCAAGGTCAAGAAATAGCTGTAGAGGTTGATGTTACTCCAGTCGATAGAAATGTTTATTTCCGTACGTCTGGTCAAGGCATACCGATGATCTTAAAAGAAGTTACTACAGCAGAATCGAAGTAAAGGTTAATGAGAAATGCCACATAAAGATCAAATAATTAAGGTTATCGAACATTTAGAAGATATCAAAAGTAAAGATATTGCTTATCTTCGCAATGAATGTTTTAACGATCTTGTTGATAGATCGACTATGTCAATGATTGTTAAAAGAATTGATCTAGCAATTTCAGATTTAAAGAATTTAAAGGTTTAGAAGAATGGCATACGTTTGTGAAACTCTGCGAACAATCGGAACGATGCAAACGTGTGTTTCATACGTTCAATTTAAGCCCTCATGGCTTGATGAATTGAACAATTTAAGCAGAGCCGATGCCAATACGCTTTTGGTCGAGATTATTGGCTTTTGGCTCTTATGTTCAGGGTTGCGAATGCTACTCAAATTTATAGAAAGGTAGATGATTATGACACAAGTTCAAACAATCAAACGTAAAGATACTTTACGCAACAAGTTAAACAATGCAACGACTAAATTTGCTGTTGTTGCAACGCCTGTAATTATGGCAACTGGAGCACATGCGGCAGATGGTAATAGTGTAGATGTTTCAAGTCTTGCATTAACTGGCTTGGGTGCTGCGGCCGCATCTGTCTTTGTAATTAAAGCAGGTCCATCGCTCTTGATGTGGGGCTATCGTAAAGTTCTCGGCTTCGTTGGTCGTTAATTTTTCGCCCAGTGTTTCGGCACTGGGTCTATTCTTACTTCTGTGAAGTAACTTTATGACTACTTTATATATTATCGTTGCACTTGTCGGGTTCTTCATATTACTTAGCTAGTGCTAGGGGCTTAATATGTTTTACCGCTATTTACTTCTGCTTTTACTTATCTTTTCTTCACATTCTGTATTTGCTGATGTTTATTACACTTCTTCTGCGGGTAAGGATTCAACTGCTGAGGGTGCTTGTCGTAAATATGCTAAGTGGCTTTACAATAAAGAGCCAGTAGCTTTTGAAATGACAGGAGAACTTACTTGTAGGTTTAGTTATTACGACGGTGAAAGAACTAAATATGATTGGTTCAACGGTGCTGTTACTCGAGTCGGATGTGAAAAGGGCAAAATTGCTCATTCGGGATCTATTACAATTTCAAGATGGAAAGATGAAAATGAGCATGTTTCTTTAGCCGAACAAGCAAATAACAAGTTAAAAACTTCTAGTCCTACGATTTGCCAAAATTCTTGTAAATATGATTATCAATTTTTGAGCGGTAACTCTGATACTTCTTATACTGGTTCTTATTCTTCCAGTGGTGAAACTTGTTCTTCTGAAACCTCTGCTGGAAATTACAATTTGACTGGTACAGGCAAGCCGTCAACTCCAGCAACGAGCGAACCGACCACCACTAATAATACAGGAAGTACAGGAAGTACAGGAAGTACAGGAAGTACAGGAAGTACAGGAAGTAATAGTACGTCAAGTAATGGCGCGTCTAGTAATACAAATACTGGTACTGGTACTGGTACTGGTACTGGTACTGGTACTGGTGATAGTAACGCATCAAACACGACTAACAATACAAATAATACGACTAATACAACAAATACAAGTACGAGTAATTCATCAAGTACAACAACAAATACAACGGTTACAGGTGGTAATACTAACGTTGATCTCTCTCCAGTGACTTCTGCAATTAATTCGCTTAAAGATGCAATGAATAACGGTTTAAAGGCATTGCAAGAAAAGATTGATTCTATCGAGCAAACAGTTAAAGACATGAAAGACTGGCTGACAAAAGAAGATACGCAAGATAGACAAACACAGGTCGATATTGAAGAAAAAGTTCCTGAAGTAAAAAACACGCCTTATTTGCAATGGGGTGAGTATTGTCCGTTCTCACCTGGCACTCAAAACATATCATTAGAAAATACAACGGCTTCAATTGATTACGATTTAACATCGTGGTGCAAACTTGCATCAGATATACGCCCGTTTGTACTTGCGATCGGTGCATTAATGTCTTTCTTGATTGCGTCAGGTGTCATTATGGGTGGTAATGATGATTAGATTACT
>NZ_VTDQ01000073.1 GCF_015627175.1 Acinetobacter pollinis
CACTTGGACCGTTTAAGATGGTCAAACCATCATTATTAATCGTCGTGTTGCCAGTAGTTACACTAGTAAAGGTTGCATCTTTAGCAAGACCAACAATTAGGTTGCCATCACTGTCAGTTGTGGTTTTAATGTTCGAACTATCGTATTCACTATCATCCTTAGTTCCTGTTCCTTTAATGGTCAAGGTTTCACCTAAGTTTTTATGAATTGTACTACCAGAGTTCGCTGCAAAGTTTAACCCTGCATTAGTTAAGTTGGTAGTTGCTGTATCTAACTGTCCTTTATTTACAGCATCCGTAGAGTTTACGCCATCTGCGACATTGGTAATAGTTTTACTACCAGCGTCAATTCCTGAAGATGTAACACTTGGACCGTTTAAGATAGTTAAACCATCATTATTAATCGTCGTGTTGCCAGTAGTTACGCTAGTAAAGGTTGCATCTTTAGCAAGACCAACAATTAGGTTGCCATCACTATCAGTTGTGGTTTTAATGTTCGAACTATCGTATTCACTATCATCCTTAGTTCCTGTTCCTTTAATAGTCAGGGTTTCACCCATTTGCTTATTAATGGTATCCCCTGAATTTGCTGCGAAATTTAAACCTTTATTTACAGTTGTATTTAAGGTATCTACAGCTTGATTTGTTGCATAAAGCTGACTTCCATTAATTGCATCTGTACTGGTTGAGCTAACACGTCCAGCAGCAAGATTAGTTAATGTACGTTCATTACCTGCACTACCTATAGATACGGTACTTGTAGGACTCGTTCCTGCATATGTATATGTCGTTCCTGCTACTGTACCACTTGAGGTCGCTACCGTTGCAGCTGTACTTGAATTAGAACCTAAAGCAACATCGTTCGCATTATTTGCAACACTACTAGAACCTAAAGCTAAGCCATTTGTTGCAGCACTATGTGCGCTATTACCTAATGCTACACCGCCAGCAGCATCTACATTTGACTCATATCCTAAGGCAACAGAACCTTGTCCAGTTGCTGTATTAGTATTACCCATAGCAACAGCACCATCACCACTTGCTGTGTTTCCAGCACCTATTGAAACTGCCTTACCATTTTTTGCCACTGCTGCAGAACCAATTGCAACAGATTCTGCAGATGTCGCTTCAGAGCTATCGCCGATAGCAATGGATTTATTTCCTGATGCAGTTGTTGTCGTTCCTAAAGCAATTGCACTTGTCGCAGTTGCCGCAGAGTTTGTACCTTGTGCAATCGTATTTATTTGACTTGCATTAGCTCCATAACCGAAAGCAATCGCAGCAGAGCCAGTTGCATTCGATGTATTACCAATTGCTGTCGCGTTTGCTGCACTTGCATTTGATGTATTACCTAAAGCAATGGTATTTGCTGCATTTGCATTTGATGTATAACCAATTGCTGTTGCATTTGCGCCTGTTGCATTTGCGCCATTGCCTTGTGCAACTGTATTTACTGCTGTTGCATTTGCACCATTACCTTGTGCAACTGCGTTTGCTGCTGTTGCATTTGATGTATTACCTTGTGCAATTGCATTTGCTGCTGTTGCATTTGCACCATTACCTTGTGCAACTGCGTTTGCTGCTGTTGCATTTGATGTATTACCTTGTGCAATTGCATTTGCTGCATTTGCATTTGCACTTGTACCTTGCGCAATTGTACTTGCTGCACTTGCATTTGCTGTATTACCTACAGAGATAGAGTTAGTACCAGTTGCCATGGCACCTGTACCTTGTGCTAGAGAGTTTGTACCTGTCGCATTTGCTGTGTTACCAATTGCTGTTGCACCTGTTGCACCTGATGCACCTGCAACTGAATTTGTACCTTGAGCAATCGTATTTGCTGCAGTTGCATTTGCTGCATTCCCAACCGCAATTGAGTTCAAGCCACTTGCGACTGAATTTATACCTTGTGCAAATGAGTTTGTACCACTTGCTGTTGCAGTATTACCAATCGCAGTCGCACTTAAAGCACTTGCAGTTGCATTTGTACCTTGAGCAATCGCGTTGGTTGCACCAGCTGCTACTGTTGCGCTATTACCAATTGCCATTGAACCTGTAGAAAGACTACTTGATGTCCCTTTTACTGCGGCTCCACTACCCAATGCTAAAGCATTCTGTGCGTAAGTAACACTACTGCCATTACCTTGAGCAATAGATTGTGCAGAGTTTGCATCTACATTTGCTGTATTACCTAAAGCAAGTGACGATGCAGAGTTTGCTCCAGCACTTGTACCAATTGCTGTTGTATTTGCAGCAGTTGCATTTGCTGCATTACCAATCGCAGTCGAACTTGAACCACTTGCGGTAGAGTTAGTCCCCTGAGCAATCGCATTAGCAGCAGCAGCATGAGCTGTATCACCAATAGCAATACCACCCGCGACATCTACATTTGATTTATAGCCTAATGCAACAGAACCTTCTCCAGTTGAGGTATTAGTATTACCTATGGCAATTGCACCATCACCATTTGAGGTATTATCTTTACCGGTTGCAACTGCGCCTGCACCTGTTGCACTATTTGGGTCACCAATTGCTACAGCACCATCACCACTTGCTGTATTTCCAGCACCGATTGAAACTGCCTTACCATCTTTTGCTACTGCTGCTGAACCAATTGCAACAGATTCTGCAGATGTTGCTTCAGAGCTATCACCGATAGCAATCGATTTACTTCCTGATGCGGTTGTAGATGTGCCCATAGCAATAGCACTTGTACCACTCGCATTTGCAGTATTACCAATGGCTGTTGTATTTGTTGCATTTGCTATAGAGTTTGTACCTTGGGCAATTGAGTCAGAACCACTCGCATTTGCAGTATTACCGATAGCAGTTGCCCCTGAACTACTTGCTGCTGCTTTTGTACCTTGTGCAATCGTATTTGCGGCACTTGCACTTGCACTATTACCAACGGCAGTTGCATTTACACCACTTGCACTAGAGCTTGATCCTTGTGCAATGGCGTTGGTTGCACCAGCTGCTACTGTTGCGCTATTACCAATTGCCATTGAATTTGTAGAAAGACTATTCTCACTTCCTTTTACTGCTGCACTATTTCCTAGCGCTAAAGCATTTGCTGCATAGGTAACAGCACTATTAGCACCTTGCGAAATAGCTTGAGCTGAATTTTCATCTACATTTGCTGATGTACCTAGGGCAATAGTATCTTGTGCTGCTGCCGTAGTGTTATTACCAATTGCATTTGCTCTAATACCATTTGCAGTAGATTTATACCCTAATGACATTGAGAATGTACCAGATGCTTTTGAATCACTTCCTAAAGCAATTCCACGATCACCTGTTGCACTTGCAACATACCCAATAGCTGTTGAAGCATTTCCAGATGCAACCGTACTAGTACCTTGAGCAATAGAGTTCATATTCGATGCGTTTGCATTGTTACCTTGTGCAAATGAATATGCTCCAGTAGCTTTTGCTGAATTGCCTAACGCTGTTGCACTTGTATTACTTGCAACTGAATTTGTTCCTTGTGCAATTGAGTCAGCACCACTTGCATTTGCAGTATTACCTAAAGCAACGGCACTCTGTCCACCAGCATTTGCAGAGTTACCTAATGCACTTGCGGCATTCCCAGACGCTACTGTACCATTTCCTAAAGCAGTAGCATTTGTATTTGATGCATTCGAGTTATTACCAATGGCGGTTGAAGCGGAACCTGTTGCTTTAGAGCTGGTTCCTTGAGCGATAGAATTCGTAGCAGATGCATTAGAGTCACTCCCTAAAGCAACGGCATTTTGTCCACCAGCACTCGCAGAGTTACCTAATGCGCTTGCGGCATTCCCTGATGCTTCTGTACCGTTCCCTAAAGCGATAGCATTTGTATTACTTGCATTTGCCGTATTACCAATGGCAACAGCGCTAGAATTGGTTGCTTTAGAGCTAGTTCCTTGTGCAAATGAATTTGTTCCACTTGCTACAGCACCATTACCAATCGCTGTTGCACTCGTACCAGTTGCTTGAGCACCACCGCCACCAGTTTTTCCACCTAAGGCAACCGAGTTACTTCCTGTTGCCTGTGAATATACACCTAAAGCAACGGCTGCACTACCACTTCCTATAGCATTATTTCCCATAGAGATAGCGGCCTCTCCACTACTGGTAGCTCCAGAACCAGCTGCAACAGATACTCTACCCGAAGCATTTGCCTGATTTCCTAATGCTGTAGAGAACTCACCACCAGCACTGGTTTGGTAACCAATAGCCACTGCTCTATTTCCACTTGAACTAGAACTTTCACCAATAGCAATGGTGCTATAGTTAATAGCTGAAGCTGAGTTACC
>NZ_VTDQ01000074.1 GCF_015627175.1 Acinetobacter pollinis
ATTTAACATAAAATTAAGTTATACGACATTCTGTACGCATATACGCACGGGTGAGGGAGGAGGAGCTTGCCGACCGACCGACCCGACACCCGTGCGTAGTTTGATTGGCACACTACTATCTAATAGTGTGCCTGACTCCGAAATTTCGGAAATAATTTAATTCTCGCGCATTAGTTCTTTGCTTTTATTGTGTACTATCATCATTCGTAACATACTTTTTAATTGTTCTCTTTCTTCATTTTTAAATCTTTCTACTTCTCTAAATAATACTTTTAAATCTCCATTTTTTCCTAGTTCTTCATCATTAAATAGAAGCATATCTGCACTAACTCCTAGTGCTATTGTTACATTTTTAATTGTAGATGCTCTTGGGTCACTTCCTTCTTTTAATGCACTGCTTATTGTACTTGCTGGCAATGATGCAAGTTTAGCTAACTCTTTTTGATTGATATTCAGCTCCCTCATAAGCTGTTTAATATTCTTTGCAATGCTCATAATGAACGATATTCCGTTTTAACATCCTTAAAACAATCACTTTATTCTTTTTTAAAACGAAATACTGCATTTTTTTTGTTGATTTAAACGAAATATTGTTTTATAAAACGTATTAACGTTTATATGGAACGAAATATCGTTTTATATAAGCATTACTGTTAGGTTTTTTGGGTTATACATATGCTTGATCATATTCGTATTGCAATTCATGTCTTGCCGACTTTTGTTAAAAGTTTGGCTAATCATCATTATTTTAATGGTGATATTCGTGACTATGGTTTGCCTGCGGCGACTCGTTTTGTTGGTAAAACAGAAGATGGTCAAACAACTACAGGTGATCTTTATCACCCGTATGAATCTATTCCTAGTTCTTATACAGATATGGCGATGAAATTCTACGCTAACACTATGAATGCTTTGCCGTATGTTGAATTAAAGGCTTCGCCTTTAAAGCTTTTACAGGGTCACAATGTTTATGGATTTGAGTCTATACATTTAGGTCTTACCGAAATGTTAGGAATGCTTACTGATTCTTATCCTGAACTCTGTGCAATTCTTGATTTTTCTAATATTGAGCTACTGCATTTAGATACGACTTATTTTGTTCGTTTACCGCATCAGAACATGGTTCAGCCTGTGCTTGATTATCTTTCCAAAGTGTCTGTAGGGCATCGCAAAGCGAAGTTAGTTAAGTATGACAACTATGTTACTTGGGGTAGTGAAAACGGCCGTTATATTCGTCCTAAAGCTTACGGTAAATATAAAGAAGTGCTTGGTCAATTAAATACGTTACAGAAACAGGCAGATAAAGGCTGTATGCGCTCTAAATCTCTTGTTGTTGCTATGCATGATGTTCTTAAGTTTGCTAATGCTCATGTTCGATTTGAATCACGTATTTGCAAAACATATTTAGCCAAAAATGGTTATCCAACGAATATTTGGAAATTAATCGACTTACAACGGGAACAACCCGATCTACTTGCCAAACTATGGCATGTTTCATTTGACCCGATTTTAGACACATTAAAGGGTGGATCTATGAGTTTTTCTGACGATGGACAAGTTCTTGAATCTTTACGTTCTAAACTTTTTACAATAACTAAGTCTGGTAAGACTAGTTATACCAAAGCTGATAATGCTTTTAAGTTTTATTGTTTATTGCGTCAAGTTGGTTGGCAACAGATCAAGCTTTTATATCGTGAAAGTACTTTTTACGACAATGTAAATGCTCTTTTAAATTCTGGCCTTTTTAATAAGTCTGAGCTTCAGAATCTCTCTGATAACCCGAATGGGACAGTCATTCCTTTTGTTCGTTTAGTCGAAATCAAGTTCGACGAACAGCTTCCACCTGATTATCAAATTCCAGTTTCAAAATATGCCGATAAATTCGGTTTAGTTGCCTAAGGGGTTATTACTATGCACATTTCATTTAACAAACGTTCGCTTTTACCATCTGTTTATAAAAAAGAAGATAAGGCTTATTACAGCACTACGCTTTTCGCTCCAGTACGTTACAACTTGAATTTTGGCGAGGGCATGATGCCAGTCGAACAGATGAAAGCTGTTCTTGATCAATGTGCCGAAAATGCTCAAGAGGTCGAAGTTGAGTTCACAGAATCTCAAACTAAATTCGGTCCTCAAATGACTATTTTTTCAGTAAAGCCTTTACCTAAGAAAGCACCTTAATCATGTCAAATAAAGATCAAATAATTAAGGTTATCGAACATTTAGAAGATATCAAAAGTAAAGATATTGCTTATCTTCGCAATGAATGTTTTAACGATCTTGTTGATAGATCGACTATGTCAATGATTGTTAAAAGAATTGATCTAGCAATTTCAGATTTAAAGAATTTAAAGGTTTAGAAGAATGGCATACGTTTGTGAAACTCTGCGAACAATCGGAACGATGCAAACGTGTGTTTCATACGTTCAATTTAAGCCGTCATGGCTTGATGAGTTGAACAATTTAAGCAGAGCCGATGCTAATACGCTTTTGGTCGAGATTATTAGCTTTTGGCTCTTATGTTCAGGGTTGCGAATGCTACTCAAATTTATAGAAAGGTAAATGATTATGACACAAGTTCAAACAATCAAACGTAAAGATACTTTACGCAACAAGTTAAACAATGCAACGACTAAATTTGCTGTTGTTGCAACGCCTGTAATTATGGCAACTGGAGCACATGCGGCAGACGGTAATAGTGTAGATGTTTCAAGTCTTGCATTAACTGGCTTGGGTGCTGCGGCCGCATCTGTCTTTGTAATTAAAGCGGGTCCATCGCTCTTGATGTGGGGCTATCGTAAAGTTCTCGGCTTTGTTGGTCGTTAATTTTTCGCCCAGTGTTTCGGCACTGGGTCTATTCTTACTTCTGTGAAGTAACTTTATGACTACTTTATATATTATCGTTGCACTTGTCGGGTTCTTCATATTACTTAGCTAGTGCTAGGGGCTTAATATGTTTTACCGCTATTTACTTCTGCTTTTACTTATCTTTTCTTCACATTCTGTATTTGCGCGTGTTTATTATGCGGGTACTTATGGTCAAAATGACCCAACTCCTGAAGGTGCTTGTCGTAAATATGCTCGGTGGCTTTACAATAAAGAGCCAGTAGCTTTTGAAATGACTGGTGCTACTACTTGTAGGTTTAGTTATTACGACGGTGAAAGAACTAAATACGATTGGTTTAACGGCTCAGTACAAAAATTTGAAGTTAATGATTGTGAAAAGGGCAAAATCGCTTATTCAGGATCTATTACAATTTCAAGATGGAAAGATGAAAATGAGCATGTTTCTTTAGCTGAACAAGCAAATAACAAGTTAAAAGCTTCTAGTCCTACGATTTGCCAAAATTCTTGTAAATATGATTATCAATTTTTGAGCGGTAACTCTGATACTTCTTATACTGGTTCTTATGCTTCTAACGGTGAAACTTGTTCTTCTGAAACCTCTGCTGGAAACTACAATTTGACTGGTACAGGCAAGCCGTCAACTTCTCCAGTAGCGAGCGAACCCACCACTTCAACAAATACAAATACGACTAATACAGGAAGTACAGGAAGTACAGGAAGTACAGGAAGTACAGGAAGTACAGGAAGTACAGGAAGTACAGGAAGTAATAGCACGTCAAGTAATGGCGCGTCTAGTAATACAAATACTGGTACTGGTACTGGTACTGGTACTGGTACTGGTACTGGTACTGGTACTGGTACTGGTGATAGTAACGCATCAAACACGACTAACAATACAAATAATACGACTAATACAACAAATACAAGTACGAGTAATTCATCAAGTACAACAACAAATACAACGGTTACAGGTGGTAATACTAACGTTGATCTCTCTCCAGTGACTTCTGCAATTAATTCGCTTAAAGATGCAATGAATAACGGTTTAAAGGCATTGCAAGAAAAGATTGATTCTATCGAGCAAACAGTTAAAGACATGAAAGACTGGCTGACAAAAGAAGATACGCAAGATAGACAAACACAGGTCGATATTGAAGAAAAAGTTCCTGAAGTAAAAAACACGCCTTATTTGCAATGGGGTGAGTATTGTCCGTTCTCCCCCGGCACTCAAAACATATCATTAGAAAATACAACGGCTTCAATTGATTACGATTTAACATCGTGGTGCAAACTTGCATCAGATATACGCCCGTTTGTACTTGCGATCGGTGCATTAATGTCTTTCTTGATTGCGTCAGGTGTCATTATGGGTGGTAATGATGATTAGATTACTTTTTATTTTTGGCGACTGGCTTTTAAAA
>NZ_VTDQ01000075.1 GCF_015627175.1 Acinetobacter pollinis
TTCTAACCCGTTTATGGCGAAGTGAAGGGATCAATTGGTTAATTGATGAAAGCCAAGCATTTGTATTACATAACAAAGATCAAATCCAAGCACAGAAACTGCGTTTAATTGATGCCAATGCCCAGTTTAAAGCATTAGATCGTCAACTGATTCGCTTTCATCGTAGTGATGCGACAGAAACATTCGATACCATTACCAGCCTGACGGCTTCTCGTCAGCTTCAGCCAAGTACGGTGCATGTACAAAGATGGCAACCGCAATATTTAGAACAAGAAGATGGTGCAGGTTCAGTCTTATCTTTAGGTGAGCAAAGTGGTCAATATGACAATGCCACACTCAGCTTAGAAGATGCTTGGCATGTGAGCCCAGCATGGGTGGGAGATCTGAACGGTGAAGATGGTGTCACACCATCAAGCCATCAACAAGTTGAGGCATTGAATAGCCATTTATCCGATCAGAACCGCTTAAAGTCAAAATACTTTACTGCACACAGTACCGTACGTGATGCGCAAGTGGGTTATTGGTTTAAATTGAATGGCCACCCTGAAATAGATTTACACACAGGTTCAGACCAAGATTTTCTTATTTTAAGCAAACACTTCTATAACCAAAACAACTTACCCAAAGATATTCAAAAACAGGCAGAAGAACTACTCACGTCGAGTCGTTGGCATCATAAAAACATTCAAGAAGATGAACAACGCCAAGGTAACACCTTAACACTCATCAGACGTGAGATTAAGGTGGTGCCTGAGTATCATCCTGAACAACATAAACCGACAGTGCATGTTCAACGTGCGCAGGTAGTGGGTGTTGAAGGTGAAGAGATTCATGTTGATTCATGGGGTCGAATTAAAGTTCGTTTCTTATTTAGTCGTGCAGAAGACAACAGCCATGATGGAGGTGCAGGAAGTAACCAAAGCGATACTGACTCTGCATGGGTAGATGTACTTACCCCTTGGGCAGGTGAAGGCTACGGTGCCAGATTCCTTCCGCGTGTTGGTGAGATAGTTGCCATCGACTTCTTTGATGGCAACATCGACCGCCCCTTTGTGACAGGTCGCTTGCATGAAGCAGAGCGTCACCCAACACAGTTTGATCAGACTGGTCCGCTTCCCGAAACTAAAAGTTTAAGTGGTATACGTTCACAAGAGATCAAAGGGTCGGGTTATAACCAACTGCGTTTTGATGATACTCACGGACAAATTAGTGCTCAGTTACAAAGTAGTCATGCATCAAGTCAACTCAATTTAGGGCAACTCAGCCATCCCAAAGCACAAGCGACCAGTGACAGTCGAGGAGAGGGCTTTGAGTTAAGAACTGATGCCTTTGGCGCTGTTCGTGCGGGTGAGGGTTTAATGATCTCTACTCATCCACAAAACAGTGCACAGCAGACTCAATTAGAGGCAACCCCTGCTTATCGTCAAATAGAAGGGTCATTAAGACAGGCAGAACAACTCAGTCGTACTGCGAAGAGCCAACAGGCCGATCCTTTAGATGTTCTTGAAAACCTTAAAAAGTTTTTAAATGACATTGAACAACAAGATGCCAGTAAAGCAGAAGCATTTAAACAGGCAGTGATCTTACTTGCATCACCGAAAAGCATTGCGACTTCAAGCCAAGAAGATATTTATTTTAGTGCAGATGGGCAAATCTGCCAAAGTGCAGGTGATAGCTTAAATTTAAGTAGTCAGAAGAATTTGATTGCCCATGCAGACCAAAAAATAATGCTGTTTGCGAAACAACATGGTATGGACGCTTATGCGGCCCAGGGCGATATGAATTTTCATTCACAGGGAGGCAAGCTGAATGCCTCGGCCAAAAATGATATAGAGATCAGTTCAGTCGATGGCAATATTTATTTGCGGGCTAAAAAGGGTATTTATCTTGAAGTCGATGGCTCAAAAATAATGATGACTTCGAATGAGATTGCCGCTTTAACAGGCGGACTGATTAACTTTAAAGCAGCACAACATAAGTTTGAAAAAGCGCAAAAAACAGGGGTCGATCTAAAAGGATTACCTGCAAATGAGGCCTATAACGAACGGTTTAAGATGGTTTTCCCATCGGGAGAAACCATGAAAAAAGTAGATTATAAAGCCTCCTCAAATGACAAAGAACATCACTTTGTTTCAACCACCAATCGAAAAGGTGAGTCAGAACGAATTCATTCAGCGCAAGAACAGCATGTGAAACTCGATCTACATTGGATGGGAATAACCTCTAATTATGATGATTCTGGAGAACCAACATGACAGGAAGTTTAAAATGGGAAGCACAAACCAATACCACAGAGAACAGTTGTAAAACATTACAATGTAGTTGTGGTACTTTTTGGGAACTTTACCAACAAGAAGCTATTAAGCGACTGTCTCATATGGTGAATGTTAAAACCAATAGTTACCGATTAGAAATTGGTTATGAGGCACGTGCAAGACGCATTGCATCGGTCTATGCCAAAATTTATTTAGAGCAGGAAATTAATGGCAACCCACAATTGATGGGGCGTTATTACTGGATGGGTTTGGGTGCATTTGCCTCTAAAACCGTGGCTTCTGTATTTAAACATGGATTAACCAGAGCAGGGTATGCACTCGCACCAGTGGATATGGTACGTACACCGGTACATGTTTTTGCGAAAGGGAACTTATGGCTTTATATGGATATTGCACCGTGGCATTATGCGTGGAGTGCATCTTCTGCATCATTTCAACAGTGTTTACAGCAAAGAAATGTTGCCACTTTTCAGCATATCAAACAATCCGTCTTAAATTTACCATGGTCTCAATGTTTAAGCACACTGAACCAACTGAAATCGACCAAAGAGATTGAAAGTGCTTTTTCTTTGTTACCTGACATTGAGTCTGTTTTAAGCCGTAAGAATTATACGAGAGATCGAAATTTCAAAGTTGCTGGAAAGAACTTACTAGCTCACCTGATGGATATTGCCGTTCAAGAGCAACGTAATATTTTACAAAAGATTGTTTGGGAGGATAAAAATGTCCAGTTCCAAGCATCTGTACAGCGTATAAGCCATATTCCAGACAGTACTTTAGTATTGGCACATGACTATGATGCCTGTGCAGTGAAAAAGAACGTTTTTGGGGAGTATAGCGGAGAACATGCCAAAGAATTGGCTGAACTGCCAGAGACCGTCTACCAAGAACCCTTTAGCGATACTATTGTGGAAAATTACGACAGTCGTATGGCATGGATTGATAAAGCAGCTAATAAGTACCATCGTTTAATGCTGAAAGAAAAAGGGCGTCAGTTTTTAGAAAAAGAATTGGCAATAATTGCCACTTGGGGAAACAGTACTGCCTCATTTACCGTTAAAGAGGACAGTAATGATGGGAAAATTTAATCGCTTATGGCTTATTTTAACCTTATTACTGAGCTTATGTGCTTGTCACTTGAATGAGAAAACAAATATGAACCATGACTATACCCTTCATTTTGGGATGCAAGGCATCCAAGATTTTGCCAAATACAGTAAAACCCCTGTCGACCAGCAAGCAGGGATTATGAGTTTTTATTCACTCGACTTTCCTGTTAAAACTTTAGGCAAAGTCACTGTAGTGAATGGTGAAGATACCATGGTATTGGATAATGTCTTTGCGGTGATGGGAACACAAATGTTTGATGATCTCAAATATGGCATTCAAATTTTAGATATTGATGCAGGTTTGAATAAAGAGGAGTTTGTTACCCCTGAACAAGCCTACCAAGCTTATGTAAATATCATGCATCAACTGAATGAAAAGGGATGGAAAAACTATGTGTATCCATTTGAGCCTCGTATTGCCAAAGAGGACAACCTAAAATACTTTGCAAACAGTTCGAATATTATTGATCCAACCCATATTTTAAGCTTTGAAGAATGGCAATGGTGTTTTAAGAAAAAATATAGCCTATTTTATCGTTTATATCGCAATGGTATTTTAACTGATTTGACCATTAGTAAAAAACCTAGTCGAGAAACTGCGGACCATCAGATTCAAGAGCAATATATGTTACGCTGTTCATTCCAAACCATTCGTTATGATGAAAGAAATACTATTTCTAACTCAGATAAAATGACTCCTGCTGAGTTGGAACAGGCATTTAAGAAAAATCGTGATGAGGACAAAAAACTCAGAGCAGGCGAGGAAGAGAAGTTTAAAGCCAAAGGTTATCGAATAGATACGGAATATCAAAACCCTGATGTTTGGCAATATGTGAAGTGATGGTGCAGATCATG
>NZ_VTDQ01000076.1 GCF_015627175.1 Acinetobacter pollinis
GTTCTAGATGGTGCAAATTCTTTTCAAAGAACTCAGGATTATTTATATTATTTATCAATCTTTCTTCTAAATCTTTATATGATTCTCCAATTTCAGCGTAACTACTTGCGAAGATATCATCATAAGCAAGTTTCTTTGCAAAAAGTTTAATTTGACCTTCTGTTAATCCAATAAATGTAGTTGGTATAAATTCATGTGCTATATTTTCTTCATCAATTTTTAATAGTTTTAATTTCAGTTTAAATTGAATTCCACTAATAACTCGACCCTCTTTAAATTGTTCGTATTCGACAGTAATATCTGTAAGTTTATTAATTTGATCAATAGCGGGCTCAAGAACTCTCTTTTTAAAATTATTCATTGCTGTATATTCAGTATCTCCTAAACCTAACTGTGTTCTAAAATCAATAAGACGAATAACTGGTGTTTTCCCAATATCACGCCATGCAATAAGAATTTCATAAAGACGTATGGCATACTTACTGGTTAACTGAGATACTTGTTTCAATTTATATGAGGTGAAGTGTTTTTCTAGACGAGTAATTAAAGGAACCACATCTGGCGAGAAAGTCACTTCTAGGATAGCTAACTCATCGATATACTTTATTCGACTCACCCATCTGGATTTAACAACACCCATTTTTCCAGTATTCTCATGTTCTTCTTTGAAGGAAAACTGCCTTTCAAATAAGTTGAGAGCAGCTTCTTTTAAAGCTTTATATGCGGCATGCCGATCGACTTTATAATGATACATATAGTCACCAGCATATATCTGTAATTTACTATCAGCCGTGATACCTTGTCCTGTTTCCCTTGCTTTTACAATAGACAATAAAATTAGACGCTGCTCTGTCAGCTCTAAATTATATGATGCATTAATTAAAATATTATCTTTAACAACCAGTTCATTTTTCATATTAATTTTTAATAAAGATACAACACATCATAAATGTATCTAATAGTACATTATAAGTCAATGTATCTTATTGGTGACTAAACGCATCTTTATTGGTGACTAAACGTATCTTTATTGGTGACTAAACGTATCTTTATTGGTGACTAAACGTATCTTTATTATCTCTGTAATCCTTTAATAGCAAGGCTTATAAGATGTCTAAAAGCATTAAAAGAATATTAAAAGAATATTAAAAGCCTTACTAATTATAAAAATACTAAAATTTAAATCTTTTAATGATTATTTTTTGAACTTATTTAAAATTAACTTTAAAAAGTATCCTTGCATCTGATTCATCTGATTCATTTAATTATTGACATGATTCATATGAATTAAATAAGATATTCTTATGTCAAAGTGAGTATATAAAATGAGCCATATTATTCATAGAAACTTAGAAAAATCTCCAATTACAGCAGTTTCTGGAAAAGGGTGTTATTTAAAGGATATACATGGAAAATTATATTTAGATGCATGTGGTGGAGCCGCAGTTTCTTGCTTGGGACATGGACATAGAGAAATTATTTCTGCAATGCATAAGCAAATAGATCATTTAGCCTATGCACACACAAGTTTCTTTACCACAGATGTAGTAGAAGAATTAGCAGATCATCTTATCCAAACTGCACCATCATCTCTGAATAGAATATATTTTGTTTCAGGTGGCTCTGAAGCCATGGAAACGTCTCTTAAACTTGCAAGACAATATTTTGTAGATATTGGTGAAGAAGAACGTACTGTTTTCTTGGGCCGTTCTCAAAGTTATCATGGCAATACTTTAGGTGCACTTGCAGTGGGTGGTAATGAGTGGCGTAAAAGAATATTTTCACCTTTATTAATGAATGTTGAAAGAGTTGCAGAATGTAATGAATATCGTGGAAAAAAAGAAAATGAAACAGTCGATCAATATACCGATCGACTTCTAAAAGAATTTGAAAAGAAAGTATATGATATTGGACCGCATCGAATTATTGCTTTTTGCGCAGAAACAGTAGTAGGTGCAACTTCTGGCGCTATTCCTCCAACTCCAGGCTACTTACGAGGTATTTATGATATATGCCGTAAGTATGGGATTTTGTATATTGCCGATGAAGTCATGTGTGGTATGGGAAGAACAGGAACGTTACATGCGTTTGAACAAGATGACTTTATTCCTGATATTGTTGCCGTAGCAAAGGGGTTAGGTGGCGGTTATCAACCTATTGGTGCAGTATTTACAAAAGACTTTATTATAGATGCTATAAAAAAAGGAACTGGCTTCTTTCAACATGGCCATACCTATATTTGTCACCCAACAGCAGCAGCGGCAGCTTTAGCTGTACAAAAAATAATTTTTAGAGATAATTTAGTAGATCATGTAAAACACCAAGGTGATTACCTATTTAATCAACTTCAACACAAGCTTTCGTCTATAGAGACAGTTGGAAACATACGTGGAAGAGGATTATTTTTAGGTATTGAGCTCGTTCAAAATAAAGAATCTAAACAGGCATTCGATCCTTCAAAAGAAATTCATAAACTAATTAAAAAAGAATGTTTTGAAAAGGGCTTAATGGTATACCCAATGGGAGGAACAATTGATGGTCAAACAGGTGATCATATTCTTTTAGCTCCACCTTTTATTATTAAAAAAAATGAGATCGATTTTATTGTAGATACACTAGATATTGTCATTCAAAAAGTGACAAGTACTGTGTTGTTAGAGAAATAAAATGACTTTAAAAGATAGACTTCCTCCATTAAATGAAAGTACTTGGACACTGGAACAGAGGAAAGAGGCAGAGAAAATTATTTCAGGTCCAAGAGGGGAGTTAATAGCTCCTTTTCAGGTACTATTAAGAAACCCCCAGTTAATGAACTGCACACAGCAGTTAGGAGAGTATTTAAGGTACTCAAGCATTATTGGTCATAGATTGACAGAGCTTACTATTTTAATTACAGCAAGATATTGGCACCAAACAGTTGAGTGGCAAATACATGCGCCTATTGCTATTGAAAAGGGAATTTCATCGAAAGATGTAGAAGCAATCAATTTTAATCAATAACCAAATTCCCTCAAATATGATGAACAAGTTGTTTATGATTTTTGTATGGAACTTCAAAAAACAAAAAAAATTAGTGATCAATGTTGGAGTGATGCGATAACATTATTTGGAGAAAAAGGAGTAATCGATTTAATCGGAATTCAAGGATATTATTCCTTTTTAGCAATGGTTATGAATGCCTCTCAAACTTCAGCATTGAATACAGATGTTAAACTTCAAAAACTAGAGTAAGCCATGTACATTCCAAACGAGTTTAAAGAAGTGAGATCAGAAAAGATAAAAGATCTCATTGAAGGTTATCCACTTGCTTGTATTGTTGCTCATACACAGCATGGGCTTTGTGCAACGCATGTTCCATTAATTCTGAAGGCTGAAGATATTCTGATTGGTCATATTGCTATTGTAAATGATATGAAAAACCGAGTTGCTGAAGGTACTGAAGTATTGTGCATATTTAAAGGGGATGATGCTTATATTTCTGCAAATTACTACCCAAGCAAGTTTGAACATCATCAGCAAGTACCTACATGGAATTATCAGGTCGTACATATATCTGGAACAATCCACTACTTTTCAGATAACCGAAGAAAGTTAGCAGCTGTAGGGATGCTTACCAAGGACATGGAAAAAAAAACAGGTGGTGTATCAAAAAGTATGCTGCTTAAAAAGACAGTTAGAACTTTGATAACATAGGCAAATGCAAATCACTCTACACATCAAATGTCCTACCTGCCTGAGCGACAGTATAAAGAAAAATGGCTCAAAAGTGGATGGTAAACAAAATTACCAATGCAAAATATGCAGACGCCAGTTCATCGGTGATCATGCACTTAG
>NZ_VTDQ01000077.1 GCF_015627175.1 Acinetobacter pollinis
ATCTTCAACAGCATCAAGTAATTCGACCATAGCTATAGGTAATACTGCTCAAGCTATTAACACCAGTGCAGTGGCATTGGGTGTTAATTCCCAAGCTAGTGGTACCAAATCTATAGCAATGGGAAGTGACGCACATGCAACATCTGATGCTACTGTCGCACTAGGTAATACGGCTCAAGCAACTGTTGCTCGTGCAATCGCTTTAGGCGGTGCTACTGTTGCTTCTGCAGACAGTGCATCAGCCTTAGGTGTTGGTTCTCAAGCTACTGCAGCCAGTGCAGTAGCCTTGGGTGATCAGGCCAAAGCTAACAGTACTAGAACACTTGCTTTAGGTTATCTTGCGAATATAGATGCTAATTCTGCAAATTCAATTGCTCAAGGTAGTAATAGTGCTGCTACTTATGCTGCCAATGCACTGGCTTTAGGTAATGGTGCAAAAGTAAACGGTGCATCAGGCAGTCTTTCTACAGGGTCTATGGCAATTGGTAATAGTGCAACTGTTGGAGCTGGTGCAACTGATGCAATTGCACAAGGAAGTAGTGCAAATGCAACAGGAGTAAATGGAGTTGCAATAGGAAATTCTGCAAATGCAACTTCGAATAATACTGTCGCAGTAGGCGTAGCTGCAGCAGCAAGTGGTGCTCGCAGTACTGTGGTAGGTGGTAATAGTAAAGCAACTGGTGATGATAGTGTTGTCTTAGGAAATACATCTACAGCAAGTGGTACAACATCTATGGCATTAGGAAAAAATACTACTGCTAGTGCAACAAATTCAATCGCTGTCGGGAATACAGCAAATGTAGATACAAACTCAGCACAAGCAATAGCACAAGGTAATGGTAGTGCTGTGACCTATGCACAAAATGCTCTAGCCTTGGGTAATGGAGCTACAGTCAAAGGAACATCTGATAGTTTGTCTACAAGTTCTATGGCAATTGGTAATAGCGCAAAAGTAGCAGCTGGTGCAACTAATGCTATTGCTCTAGGGTCAAGCTCTAGTGCAAGTGGTGTAAATGCAACAGCTGTTGGTAATAGTGCAACTGCAAGTGCAGATAATACGATTGCTCAAGGGACAAGTGCATCAGCAAGTGCATCGGGTGCAATTGCTCAAGGGGTAAATGCAAATGCATCTGGAAATGCTTCAATTGCATCTGGCTATAATTCAAAAGCTAGTGCTCTTAGATCAAATGCGATTGGTAATAATGCAAATACAGCTTCATCTGATAGTGTTGCATTAGGTACATCTGCAACTATAGATGCTAATTCAGCACAAGCAATAGCACAAGGTAATAGTAGTGCTGTGACCTATGCAGCCAATGCATTGGCATTAGGTAATGGTGCAAAAGTGAACGGTGCATCAGGTAGCCTTTCTACAGGTTCTATGGCATTAGGTACGGGTGCAACGGTTGCAGCAGGGGCAACGAATGCAATTGCACAAGGAACCAGTGCAGCTGCAAATGCAATTAGTTCAATTGCGATAGGCAATACGACCTCAGTTGATGCAAATTCAGCACAGGCAATAGCACAAGGTAATGGAAGTGCTGTGACCTATGCAGCCAATGCATTGGCATTAGGTAATGGTGCAAAAGTAAATGGTGCATCAGGTAATCTAGCTACTGGTTCTATGGCAATTGGTAATAGTGCAACGGTTGCAGCAGGGGCAACGAATGCAATTGCACAAGGAACCAGTGCGGCTGCAAGTGCAGTTAGTACTATCGCTTTAGGTAATTCCACAGTTGCCTCGGCGAGTAAAGCAATTGCTATAGGAGACAGTTCTCAGGCTACATCTGCAGAATCTGTAGCAATAGGCTCAGCAGCAATCGCCAAAGGTGGAAAGGCTGTTTCGATTGGCTCAGGAAATACAGCAAACGGTGATGGTGCTGTTGCAATTGGGGATCCTAACACAGCAACAGGTGCAGGTGCTGTTGCTACAGGTAAAGACAACACAGCAAATGGTGATGGTGCTGTTGCTTTAGGTAATACAAATACAGCAACTGGACAAGGTTCCTTAGCTATAGGTTATACCTCAAAAGCCGATGCTGCTGGGGGAATTGCACTGGGAAATACTGCACATAGTTCTGCTGCAAATGGTGTTGCATTAGGATCTAATTCTACAGCAACAAATGCCAACGATGTTGCATTGGGCTCTAACTCAACAACTGCTAGCGCAGTTGGAACTTCAAGTGTAACTATTGCAGGCACCACATATACGTTTGCAGGTACCAGTCCAAGTAGTACTGTATCAGTAGGAACTTCAGGAAGTGAACGTACTGTTACAAATGTAGCGGCAGGACGAATAAGCTCTACTAGTACAGATGCTATTAATGGAAGCCAACTTTATGCAACAAATCAAGCGGTAGAAACATTAAATACAACTACGAATAAAGGGCTAAGCTTTTCTTCTGACTCTGGATCAGTAGTGAATAAAAAACTGGGTGATACCGTCGCGATTACAGGCGATAAAAATATTACTACAGCAACTACGACAAATGGGATTCAAGTTACTTTAAATCCAAACGTTAGTGTAACCAGCTTAACAGCAGGTAATAGTTTGTTAAACACAAATGGATTAACCATTACAAATGGACCAAGTGTTTTAGCATCAGGAATTAATGCAGCAGGTACTAAGGTTACGAATGTTGCAGCAGGTACAGCAAATACAGATGCGGTCAATGTGAGTCAATTGACTTCAGCAGCAGCAGCCTCAAAAACACAAGTTGCTGCAGGGACGAATGTTGCGAGTGTGAGCCAAACGACCGGAAGTAATGGTCAGGCTATTTATACAGTGAATGCCAATGGGACAACTGCATCAGCAGGATCAAGTGCATTGACTGTGACCAAAGGTACGACAGACAGCAACAACGTAACGGACTATGCGGTTGATCTTGCACAAACAACGAAAGATGATATTTCTGCAGGTAAGCAAGCCAGTACAGATATAGCAAATAAAGGTTTGACTTTCACTGGAGATAACTCCAGTACGACAGGTGTTAAAAAGCTTGGAGAAACATTAGCAATTACTGGTGATAGCAATATTACAACTGCAGCCACAACCGATGGGGTTCAAGTAAAATTAAATCCAAACGTTAGTGTAACCAGCTTAACAGCAGGTAATAGTGTTTTAACGACTGATGGTTTGACAATTAGTAATGGGCCAAGTGTTTTAGCTTCAGGAATTAATGCGGGAAGTAAACAAATTACCAGCGTTGCAGCAGGTACAGCAGATACAGATGCGGTTAATATGAGTCAATTGACTTCAGCAGCAGCAGCCTCAAAAACACAAGTTGCTGCAGGGACGAATGTTGCGAGTGTGAGCCAAACGACTGGAAGTAATGGTCAGGCTATTTATACAGTGAATGCCAATGGGACAACTACATCAGCAGGATCAAGTGCATTGACTGTGACCAAAGGTACGACAGACAGCAACAACGTAACGGACTATGCGGTTGATCTTGCACAAACAACAAAAGATGATATTTCTGCAGGTAAGCAAGCCAGTACAGATATAGCAAATAAAGGTTTGACTTTCACTGGAGATAACTCAAGTACGACAGGTGTTAAAAAGCTTGGAGAAACATTAGCAATTACTGGTGATAGCAATATTACAACTGCAGCCACAACCGATGGGGTTCAAGTAAAA
>NZ_VTDQ01000078.1 GCF_015627175.1 Acinetobacter pollinis
AATCATGCGATTTAAGCGTGTTTAACGTATTCCTTGGTGAATTGCACCATCCCATCAAAAGAATGCGTTAGACGAGCTATTTTCCGCACATACTGCGGTTTTTTTAACTCAATGTCTAAATTACTCGCTGAACAGTTCAAATATTTGTGTGAAAGCCTAAAAACGTCTTTATTTAATCTAAAAACATCATCACGCACCCCTCTAAATCCTGCAAGACTCGGCAAAATATCAAGTTGAAATGTTGAAAGCGTTTTACTGTGCTGTGCTTTTTTGAATGCTTGCTCGATTGATTTACTTTTTATTTTCAAAAAATCTTTATGAAGTCGGAATGTCCAAGAGTCTGTTGCTTTGATGCTTTTTTGTTTTTTTTCCTCGCTTGAATAAGGCAATTTCACAAGCTCATACACAGGCACTTTATGATCAGCAGCGAAGTGATAACAAAAACGTGTCTTGCGATTAGCTACATCATAAAAACGCTCAAAGTCGTAACGAAACTCACCCCCAATGCTTTTTAAAATGTATTCGTCATGACCTTTTGAAATATCTGCATCATCGGGAAAAGTCGCAAGAACACAAAAGCGTATTTTTTGATACTTGGCGAGTGACTGATTGTATAAAATCACAATATCAAAAACGCATTTTTTTGTTTCTCTGAGATAGCTACGTTGTCTGCTACTGATATTTGCATTGTAACGATCAGTGAACTTGTTAATCACACTTTCAGCTTTGTTTACATCAACATCAATCTGCTTGTAGTAGCCCGAACCTCGGCTCACGATGTCAATTATTGACTGCAAATACTCACTCGTTTTTACGCAAAAATACAGCATCTACTCCCCCGATTTTAAAAAATTACAAAAAAATTAACGTATTTTCATTGGAAGCAATGCTATACAAGGCTTTTAGCCTTGTCAAAATTGGATTAAAAGCCGCAATTTGTATTCGTGTATATGGTTGTTCCGTGCATTTGATTTCATGATGCAATTTGGCTATGATGAAGTCAGGATATGTGAAAGTCTTATCTCAAAGTGACATTACACTTGATGAGTACACATGCACATCCTCGTCATCCATGCGTCAAATGGAGTAATTAGATACAGCTTATTTGAATATTATTATCTTCTGAGATTTTTAAGATTTCACAAAAATATTCATGTCAAAAAAATTATCTGCATCAAAGAGATTTGCGGAGGTTTTCCCGTTTTTAAAATTTGAAAAAAATTAAAAAATCGGGATTTATCACCCCGATTTTCGATGTAACTAATTCCAAATTTTCCGAACTAGGATCTAACCAATTCTTGTCGGTGAAGCTGCATGCGAGGGAAACCTAGCTGGTGCGGCTACAACGAGGGCTTGAGAGTGAAACTCTCTCATTCTACTCAATTCAAAATAAGCATTTAAAAATTTAATATGTTGTTGGGCGACACAGAAACGGACGTTATGGTGACATAACTAATCCTGTTTTTAAGTAAGGCGAGCAATAAACTAAAAGGATTTTAGTTGAGCGTTAATAACCCTTGTTTGTCATGAGTGATTTTGACATGCAAGCTGATCAGGTGGGCGATAAACATAGAGAAAAACTATGTGCGGTTGGAGTTAGAACAACTCACGAACTGTTTGTACTTGTGAATATATAAGCAAGATAATTCGGATAGCTTAAGCCTGTAACGGCATGCAACTTACAACAGTGAGCATGCTGATCAGAAAATTTTAATTGCACTGTGAATCTAAAGAACTTCTAGCCAAACCCTAATTGCGATCTTGGAACAACTCCGCAAAAAAGGTCAGGAAAATTGGCGAGCGTAACGAATGAAGTTTGAGCGAAAGCAAGAAATAGGGCATTAAAATGAACTTAAAAAATAATGTGGGAAGCTCGTACTAAAGAAACTCGTATTTTTTTAGCTATGGTGGCTATTTAATTAGGTTTTGGCGGTAAGGGTGGGAGATCGGATGATTAGGTTCATGATTTATCATGATAGTCGGGTTCGAGCGAATAAAAACGTGAGCACTTTAGATGAACGAAAGACCGAGCCGATGCTGTGAAAATTTGGAAATGTTGTTGAATGAGCGTGATTGCTCAACAAGTGCTATACACTGACGTGATAAATCAGTATGCACTTGAGTTGCGGCTGGTAACTGTAACTCAATATTTGATTTAGACAAAAATAAGGCTTAAATACTCAAATACTGAGTAATCAAAATTAAATCTAATCATTTAATTTAAATTAACCTAAGCCCCCACTTTCTAAAGTGGGTGGCTTTTCTTTGCTTCATATCAAAATTAACAGAACGAAGTGACTAGAAATTATTTGCTTATCATCTCCCCGACTACGCTTTTGCTTTTAAAAAACTTAACTTCAAAACAGTTTTTACTATCTAAAAAAATAAAAAAAATAAAGTTTTTAAATAAAAAAAAAATCATTTTTTATTTTTAAATATATTTTTAATATTTTTACGTCCGCCACAGCCCTTGTGCCACGTGGGTTTCACCTTTAATAAGTACACCAATTTGCCGTTATAAGTACACCAATTTGCCGTTTGTAACTGAAATAAGTACACCAATTTGCCGTTATAAGTACACCAATTTGCCGTTTATTGACACTTATTTAAAAACGTGTATTAATACACTAAATAATAAAAGAGTTTTAATATGGAAAGTGAATTAGTTGTAAAAGACAATGCTCTAATCAATGCGAGTTACAGCCTCAGTCTTGTTGAACAACGCTTAATTTTATTGGCTACTGTTTCTGTTAGAGAAAATGTTCACAAAATGAATTTAGATTGCTTGGATAGCAAGCCCATTATGATTTCAGCAAGCGATTATATTAATACATTTCACGTTGACCCTAGTGTCGCCTACAAGAGCTTAAAAGAAGCCTGTAAGACGCTGTTTGCTCGTCAATTTAGCTATCAAGAGAACGTAGGGGGGCGTATAGCAAACATGACAAGTCGGTGGGTTCAGAAAATTGGCTATATTGATAACTCCGCCACTGTTGTATTTACTTTTGCTGATGATGTTCTTCCGCTTATTACTGAGTTACAAAAGCACTTTACTAGCTATGAAATCAAACAGACTGCATATTTAAGCAGCGGCTATGCTGTCCGATTGTATGAATTACTGATCGCTTGGCGTAGTTCGGGTAAAACCCCACAAATTAAACTTGAGGACTTTAGAGCTAAAATGGGGGTTCTCAAACACGAATATCAAAGAATGGGGCAATTTAAAGAAAAGGTACTACATATTGCCTTAGAGCAAATTAACAAGCATACGGACATCAAAGCCACGTACGAACAACACAGGGAAGGTCGTTCTATTGTTGGATTTTCTTTTAAATTCAAACAAAAACAGGTTAAAAAACCGATTGAACACAAGAAAGATCAGAACACCCCCGACTTTTTTACGAACATGACTGATAAACAGCGTCATTTTTTTGCTAGTAAATTGTCTGAAATGCCCGAAATGAGCAAATATTCACAAGGCACAGAATCATACGATTGCTTTGCAAAACGCATTGCAGATATGCTTCTGATACCTGAAAAATTCAGAGAACTATATCCGATGCTCGAAAAAGTTGGGTTTAACGCTTAAAATCCCAACTCTATAAACTTTATAG
>NZ_VTDQ01000079.1 GCF_015627175.1 Acinetobacter pollinis
AGGTGGTGTATCAAAAAGTATGCTGCTTAAAAAGACAGTTAGAACTTTGATAACATAGGCAAATGCAAATCACTCTACACATCAAATGTCCTACCTGCCTGAGCGACAGTATAAAGAAAAATGGCTCAAAAGTGGATGGTAAACAAAATTACCAATGCAAAATATGCAGACGCCAGTTCATCGGTGATCATGCACTTAGCTACCAAGGTTGCCATTCAGGCATAAAAACCAAAATATTACACCTGATGGCACGAGGCAGTGGCATTAGAGATATCGCGGAAGTTGAAAGAGTTAGCATTGGTAAGGTGTTACGCACACTCAGTCAATCAAAATATCAGCTCCAAGCACAGCAAAGTCATTATGAAACCCTTGAGATAGACGAGTTTTGGACTTTTGTCGGTAATAAGCAGAACAAACAATGGTTGATTTATGCCTATCATAGAGAAACAGGTGAAATTGTTGCTTATGTTTGGGGTAAACGAGATTTAGCGACAGCAAAATGGCTCAAAGCTAGACTAAAACAGCTCGGGATAAGCTATACGTGTATATCGAGTGATTGTTGGGATAGTTTTGTCACGACCTTTAAAAAGTGCAAATAACGGGTTGGTAAGTTTTTCACTGTCGGTATTGAAGGCAATAATTGTCGGTTACGGCATTGGATCAGGCGAGGCTTTAGGAGAAGCTGTAACTTCTCCAAAAAGCTTGAGAATCATTTCAAAGCCTTTGATTTAGTACTCTTTTATATCAACAATGGATTTATCTAATGCCAGCATACTTTTTGAAACACTATCCAGAATTTTAACTAATATAAATTTATATAAGTAGAGTAGTTTTAAGGAGGAAATTCAAATCATTAGAAAAAATTTAGATCTTTATAATATGTTTATTTAATCGTAAAAATTTCTTTAGGTTTAATTTGAATTTATCACTTAGCTTAAATATTTTTTATAAAATTTTTATTCGAAATGAATTGTTATCTTATGATATAGCATCACGAAAGTGTGATGTTTTACATAAATACTATGCTTTTTTTGCTAAATTTCCTATAAAATCCTTAGGTTAATCTAATAAAAATACATTTAAGTCAGACAGCCATGTTTATTCGAAAACTACTTGATCCAGAATTTCTTAATCGGCTTTCTACTCAAAAGCTGACCACAAGACTAAGTTTTTTCAACTTAGGCTTCTCTATGGCATCTTGGGCATCTCTTATTCCATATTTAAAACAAAAACTTTCTTTGGATCATACCGAATTAGGATTGTTGATTTTATGCATGGGGCTAGGATCAATTGCTGCAATGCTTTTAACGGGTCGTGTTATTAAGACATTAGGTTGTCGATTTATTATTGCATTTTCCTCTATTGTTTTTATATTTACTTTACCATTAGTAACGCATTTAGATAATATACCTATTCTTGCATTTTTCTTAACTTTTCTAGGTATTGCATCTGGTGCAACAGGGGTTGCGGCAAATTTTCAGGGTGTCATTATTGAAGAAAAAAATAATAGTCCGCTTATGTCTAATTTTCATGGAATGTGTAGTTTGGGCGGCTTAATTGCTGCATTAAACATGACAGGACTATTACATAGTGGTTTTTCACCTTCATCCGCAACGCTTTTGGTTAGTTCTATTATTACGCTTATAGCAATCTTTGCTGTTCTAGGTGCACTTTCGAAGTCTGCTGTTAATGATGTGACACAACCAAAGGTGACTACTGAGGAGGAAGCACCCTCTATACGAAATAGTGCAATGCCACACCCTGTAATTCTAATGCTTGGTATGATGTGTTTTATTGCTTTTTTGACGGAAAGTACAGCATTAGACTGGAGCGGTGTGTATCTTACAGATATTTATCATACATCATTGTCTAATGCTGGATTAGCATATAGTTTTTTCGCAATTACGATGACTTTCTCTCGTTTCTTTGGGCATATATTTCTTAGAAAAATTGGAGAGAAGCGCTTAATTTGGGCAAGTTCATTGTGTGCAAGTGCCGGAATGGCCGTTGTTGTACTTGCGCCCATGTGGTATTTAGTGCTTCTAGGATATGCTCTAGTGGGATTAGGCCTTTCAAATATTGTTCCTGTATTATTTTCACGGGTTGGAAGGCAAAATTTTGTACCAAAGTCCCAAGCACTTTCTTATGTATCTATTCTTGCGTATTCAGGTGCATTGAGTGGATCAGCATTAGTGGGGTTAATTGGTCAGAAAACAGGACTCACATTTGTCTTTGGTTTAATTTCTGCATTACTGTTATGTATTGCCGTTTTTAACTCATATACGATTGTAAAAAGACGTCGTAAAGAAAGAAAAATGCGAAAACTAATGATTTCACCTAAAGAAACACAGTCTGATTAATATCTCAAATTATGCACTTAGATTTAAGTGCATTCAATTTTTAGTAACTTTGCTGCAAACAGCTATTCTTAAAGATTTACTTGGCATTATCATTCTCAAATAAAGAAACCTGTATCAAAAATAGTCAAATATTTAACTTTAATTTTTTGATAGTGTTTCAAAAAGTATGCTGGCATTAGATAAATCCATTGTTGATATAAAAGAGTACTAAATCAAAGGCTTTGAAATGATTCTCAAGCTTTTTGGAGAAGTTACAGCTTCTCCTAAAGCCTCGCCTGATCCAATGCCGTAACCGACAATTATTGCCTTCAATACCGACAGTGAAAAACTTACCAACCCGTTATTTGCACTTTTTAAAGGTCGTGACAAAACTATCCCAACAATCACTCGATATACACGTATAGCTTATCCCGAGCTGTTTTAGTCTAGCTTTGAGCCATTTTGCTGTCGCTAAATCTCGTTTACCCCAAACATAAGCAACAATTTCACCTGTTTCTCTATGATAGGCATAAATCAACCATTGTTTGTTCTGCTTATTACCGACAAAAGTCCAAAACTCGTCTATCTCAAGGGTTTCATAATGACTTTGCTGTGCTTGGAGCTGATATTTTGATTGACTGAGTGTGCGTAACACCTTACCAATGCTAACTCTTTCAACTTCCGCGATATCTCTAATGCCACTGCCTCGTGCCATCAGGTGTAATATTTTGGTTTTTATGCCTGAATGGCAACCTTGGTAGCTAAGTGCATGATCACCGATGAACTGGCGTCTGCATATTTTGCATTGGTAATTTTGTTTACCATCCACTTTTGAGCCATTTTTCTTTATACTGTCGCTCAGGCAGGTAGGACATTTGATGTGTAGAGTGATTTGCATTTGCCTATGTTATCAAAGTTCTAACTGTCTTTTTAAGCAGCATACTTTTTGATACACCACCT
>NZ_VTDQ01000080.1 GCF_015627175.1 Acinetobacter pollinis
TATAGCGACTATGCTCCAAGTCTTTAACATAATCGGCAATAGGCGTTTGTTCTGCTCTCGGATAGCGGAGCTGATTGCTCTCTCGTTTTCGTTCAGTAAGTCTGTTAAGCGTTTTTCGTGATTCTTGAACTCTCTCGCTACGGCTTGCTCTGTATCTTTCGCTTGCTCGTTCGATGTCTGCTCGAAGCTCTTTGCCAAATCTAAAATCTTGCTCATAGATCATTCCTTTTAAGCGAATATTTTTGCCCCCATCAGGGTCTTTTATACTGACTGTTTTCGGTGTAGTCCTAGCGACTTCAAAACCTGCGTTCTCAAGGGTTTTAAGCACATCATCACGATTTTGAATACGTCCACTTTCAGCAACGCTTAATAGGCTGTCTGTAATCACCTGTGATGCTTTTTGTTTATGCTTGGGTAAGCTGTTAGGGGTGCATAATTCACGCTTATTAAGTGGGTCATTGGGGTCATGTAGCTTGTAATGGTCATTTACAAGGTCTTTCCATGCGTTTAAACGTGGGCGGTCTGCCTTGTCATAGTAAGGCTGTAAGCGTTTACCGCTTTGAAGCTCTACGTTTGCCACAACAAAATTAAGCTCTAAACGGTCTTTATCCTGATGCTGCACCCACAAAACTGAATACTGGTCTTTGTCTAGTCCGGGCATGAGTGTTCGCTCGAAGCTATCCATGATTTGTTCTTTTTGGCGTTCTTCTAAATCACGTTCCGCAAAGGACAAGACACCCGATGTATATTTTTGAGAAAAATTGGTGCTATCAATCAGCTGAATCATTTGTTCAGGGTCGCCACGATCTAGCCTTGCGTCCTCTCTATCTCTGTCTTTACCTAAGAGATAATCAACGGGTCCTTTGCCTGCACCTGAGCCACGACTATGTATTTTTATGATCAATGTGCAATCTCTTTAATTCTTTTTCGATGCCTGATAAAGCAGTAATAACGGCTATACGGTCAATCACTGAATTAGATTTGCTTTGCTGATTAATCAATCTAGCAATCTGATTTAAGTTATTACCAATACCCGAAAGCTGTCTTAACAATTTCGGGTCAACTTCTAAAATTTTGCTTTGCTTAGTTGGCTTTTTACCTAGACAAGTTTCACGTATCCAACTTGCTAAACTCTCTGCCGTACAGCGGTCTAAAAGTTTCTGATGTTCTTCATCAGTTAAACGTATTTTTATTTCCTTTTGTCTTTTTAAAGTTTCTTTCTTAGTCATGACTAAATTTTGCTTCTCGATGGTGGTAACCGTATAAAGAAAAAATCTTTGATTTTTCTCTTTGGACGGTTTTCGGGGGTGTCGGGGGTGAAGCCCCTGATCCCAGTAGCACAAAAGGGACGGAGTCCCCTTTGTGTATGCTGGCTTATAATCACAATAGCATGTTGATTAAGTGGCTACAAGAATGTTGTGGCCATCTGATCAAAGGCTATCTGTGATTAGTTGGTGATAATGGTCGTTACAAGATTATGGACAATCGCAAGCGACCGCCTTTGCTTTTCTATGCATAAACACTATGTATAAGATCGTGGACAAATCAAAGATTTGACGCACTGACTTACACACAGGTTTGATGCACAGGCAAAGTCTTTGCCCACAACCGTTGTTAACTCCCCACAGTAATAATTCTTTAAAAACTTAATAATTATTTTTGTATATAAAAGCAAAAGCAATGCTCTCAACTTCTCAACACATTCCCCAAAGCGTCGACTTCGTCTTTGGCTTTGGTGAACGGTTGAGAGAGTTTCGGCAATACTCACCCTAAGGGCAGACTTTTTAAAAAAAATCTTATCCCTTAAGTATTGCCGATCAACTGCTTAATATATTTGGCTTCGGAGCCACGTATATCGGTCGTATCCGCACATAGTCTTGCAAACTATGCAGACAAGGACTCAAAGTCTTGCACCTTGCTCCACACGCTCCTTGTCGCTACATGGCTGTATCTCTGCGAGGGTTTCCCCAACATGCAACTTAACAGACCTTTTGTAACTACTCCCAACGCTCCGCCTATGTGAAGTTCCCCTGTAAGCGGTTTAGCTCCTGCCTCTCGGCTCTCACTATCGCCATATAACGCCAGTGACACTTATTCCTACCACACGTTATATGTGTCTTTCCTAATCAAAGGCGTACAGAAGTAGACAAAGCTCGACCTTTTCGGTGCTTATTTGATGGTTATTTAGATCAATTTAACGAAAGTTTCAAATTAGGGGCTTGAATAACAGTATCACTTCTTTAAAATAGAAAGCGGTACATAAGCCGTAAGGTGAATATCGTGACGGTCGTCAAACCTCCGATCATTCGTTAGATGATGTTCTAGCATCAAATAACTGTACCCCCGAATTTAAGCAAAAGCCCGATAGGTTGCAAGACCTAATCGGGCTTTTTCTTAAATTTTTTTTGGATTTTAGGAACTTGTGCCTAAAGTTCGGTACTTTTAGCGTACTCGTGCATAGCTTCGGCTCTCTTTAGCTATTTTTTGAGCTTCAAGAGTTGTGTTTCTAGCTGTTGTAATTGCTTGGTCAAGTTGATGACTTGCTCGGTTAATTTGTTCAAGTGATTTTTTCTCGTCTGCTCGATTTCGCTCTGCTGTTGTGCAAAGTTGGTTAAACCCTGTTTGAGTTTCTGATTCTCTTCTTTGGTACTCTCGAACATCTGACGCAAGGCGGTTTGTTCCTCTCTGTGTTCCGCTCTCATCTGCTCCAATGCCTTGATTAATTCCCTTTCTAAATCGGTCATTCGCTAGGTTCTCTCTTATGTTTTGTGCCTGTTGGTGGTCAATGGTTGGGATTCGGCTTAAATGTTGGTCTGCTTGGTCAAGGTTCTGCTTAATTTGCTCTAATAGCCCATTGGAACCATTAGACCGTTGCCCCATGTCCCTGCGTCCTTGTTCATTGGAATACATAGGCGTTTGCGGTTCTTCCTGTCGATACAGTTCTGTAGCTCGATCTTGCCCCCTTTCTCGGTCAATAGCTCTATTCTCGCTTCCTGTGATGCGATCTCGTCCAAGTTGCTGATGATTCTGTGGCTCTGATACACCAAAATGCCCCATGCGATCGCTAGGGTCGTGATGATGG
>NZ_VTDQ01000081.1 GCF_015627175.1 Acinetobacter pollinis
CATCTGGACAATGAAAAAATTTAGATATATGACCTAAAAATTCTGTCTTAGCAAAATGCTCATGGTCTATAAATTTCTAGTTAACTCAAAGCATAGATAACAAATTATTTAAAAATTCCTAAACTTTAGGTTTGATGACCAATTTCAGTACATTAGATCTATAAATATGAACAATAGTGGGAGTTTTTAACTCAAAAGTTCCCTTAAGTTATCCCTTAGCTGTCTCAATTAAACTACCCTGATACATACACTTTATAAAAGGTTATAATTCAATCTTACTCATATGATCAATCATCCTATTTCTCAAGAATAGAAATAGATCATTTCGATCAAAAACAACCCTCTTTTAAATATTTTACAGCACCACATTTCATTTTCGCCAGAGTCTCTTCAAATAACGTAATAATGGTATCTATTTAATTGACAGACATGACAAGTCAAATATTTAATTTCTGCTCTAATTTTTTCAAACTCTTAAAATAAATTCATATAAATATATGAATAATTCTCTATTTATTCATATATTTAAACTTAATAAATGCAGGTAGTATTCAATTCTTATAATTTTTAGCATTGCATATCCATAACATAATTTAAGTGAATCTTGATAACACTTCTTTTAATCCTATTATAAATATAAAAATCTTTTCATTTATCTACTACAACAGTGCAGTGGCCTAATATTGTATTTAAAAAAATTACTATCATTCCTTACCCTATGAATTGATACCTTGTGCCATTTTAGATTGAAAACATTCTGTTAAAATTTTGCGTCACGAGTACATCTTCTAATTTTATCAAGAGATGCATGCAATCTCATTATTTCCTTTTAAAACAGGAAAATACAAACCTTAAATTTCAAAAAATTACACTCCAAGCGATATGACAGTGTATATGAAATTTTGTTTATTCAAATTCCCCCTACTCCCTGCTGTAGCTGTATAAGGATTTTCCTCATGGCAAACCATTTTAAATTTCAAATCCGCGTTTATATCGAAGATACAGATGCAGGTGGTATCGTTTATCACGCCAATCATATTCGATACATGGAAAGAACCCGAACAGAATGGTTGCGTGCCTCAGGTATAGATCACTATTGGCATCAAAAAGATTATCACTTTGTTGTCCGTGGTATCGAGCTCAAATACCTCAAACCAATTTTAATGGATGACCTTATTACTGTAACCGCTCGTGTTATTTCTTGTAAAGCCGCGTCATTTGTATTGCAACAGAATATTTATCGTGGTGAAATCTTGCTTGCAACGGGTGAAGTCGAGTTAGCATGTTTAAGTATAGATATGCTACCACGCCGACTTCCAGAAGAAATTAGTTCATTGCTTAAAAAAGAAATGGAACAAAATTAGGCATCAATGGCTTTTTAGATATGACCACTCAAAACGTAGAAACAACACTGCATATAACCAATTTAATCTTACAAGCGAGCCCTGTAGTACAACTGGTCATGCTTTTACTCTTTTTAGCTTCTATATACAGTTGGTATGTAATTGCCAAACTCTCTATGGGCTTTAAAAAAGCACATAAACAAGATGAACATTTTCAAAAAATGTTTTGGTCAGGCGCTGAAACAGAAACATTATATAATAATGCTCAACTCAATTCAGAGCGTCGTGGCCTAGAAGATATTTTCTACGAAGGATACTCTGAATATCTCAAACTTAAAAAACGCCAAGCGACAACCACACAGCGTATAGATGGAACAGAACGAATTTTGCGTGTAGGGTTAAGCCGAGATCAAAGCACACTTGAATCTGGTTTAAACAGTCTAGCAAGTATTGGATCTGTAGCACCTTACGTAGGTTTATTTGGTACAGTTTGGGGTATTATGAATGCTTTTATTGGTCTTGCAGGCGTAGAACAAGTCACTCTCGCTACTGTTGCTCCGGGTATTGCCGAGGCACTCATTGCAACCGCAATTGGTCTGTTTGCAGCAATTCCAGCCGTACTGGCCTTTAACCACTTTACAGCGAAAAGCGAAAGTATTTACTCTGATCGCGCACTTTTTGCAGAAGAGATGGTTACATTACTTCAACGTCAATCTATAGGCTCTGCTCAGGAGTCAGAATAATATGGCGATACAGCGTAGCGGACGTTTCGGACGTATAAAGAAACCTCTTAAAAGTGACATGAACGTTGTTCCCTACATCGATGTTATGCTCGTTTTGCTGGTCATTTTTATGGTGACCGCACCCATGATTTCAAGTAGTTTAAAGGTCGATCTTCCTAAAGCAAAAAGCTCTCCATTTCAATCGAAAGACACACCAGCAATTGTTACTTTAGATGCTGAAGGTAATTATTTACTGCGTTATCACGAGCATAAAGATGAAGCAATGAATCTGGAAGAACTCAAACAAACGTTAGCCGATGCACAAAAAACTGCTCAAGACCAACAGCAAGAACTGAGCGTTCTGATTAATGGTACACAATCACGTCCATATGGTGAGGTTGTGATACTCATGGCAAATTTACAAGAAGCAGGCTTAACCCAAGTCGGCCTACTTACAGACCCTGCTAAGTAATATGAAAAAATTTGATAAACAGCCATTTGATCAACAAAAAGCAAAGGCTATTGGATTTACACTAGGTGTACATGCGATAGCCTTGATTGGTTTACTTTATTTGGGCATGACTCCCCCACCAAAACCACCTAAAGAACTAAAAACCTATTTAGTTAGTGCCGATCAGATTGCAGATATAAATAACGAACAAAGTAGTCAAACTGTAAAAGAAACAGAGAC
>NZ_VTDQ01000009.1 GCF_015627175.1 Acinetobacter pollinis
GCATTTATAGTATCTATATTCTTAGCTAATTTATTATATTTTAAATCAAAAAAATCAATTATTACATTATCTATTCTATCTTTTTCGATGTTTTTTATAGTATTGCAAGATAGTGTGCAAGAGATGATATTGTTAAGGTTTAATAGTAAAACAGTAGATGCATCTGATTTAGAAAGAATTATCCAACAAAGAAGTATATACTCTGCTATTAATGACTATCCGTTAATGGGGAATGGGTTAGGTTATTATATACCAAACTTGATTAGAAGTGATGTTGCAAAATATTTGTATGAACTACAGATTTCTGCATTAATAATGCAGTTTGGTATTTTGGGATTTATTATTTTATCTATAATTACTTTATTTCCACTATTTTCACAACTAAAAAGAAAAAGTTTTCTCTGGTTTTTTGTATACTTCTTCATTATAACAATATGGTTAGGAGGTGCTATGATTAATGCTATTCTTTTCTCATCCTCATCGGCTTTGGTTTTTGCTTTAGTATATATTTATAGCCAAAAAACGGACTTAAAAATATAGGAAATTAAATGTATATTAACTCTAGAAATTTAGTTGGACATACAACAGGTGTTCAACGTTATACGCAAAAAATTATAGAAGGCTGGAATGATTCATTATTTCAGGAAATTCGCCCAGACGAAAAATTTGCTTCAGGTATCAAAGGACATTTATGGGAGCAATTTGCCTTACCTAAGGAGTGTAAAAATCAGGAACTATTATGGTGCCCTAGTAATACAGGCCCCTTATCATACAAAAATCAGGTATTAACCATACATGATACAGTACCCTTCGATCATCCAGAGTGGTTAAATCCTAAATTTGTTTTTTGGTATAAATTTCTGCAACCTAAATTAGTGCAGAAAGTTAAACATATTATTACGATCTCTGAATTCTCAAAAAATAAAATTATTGAGCATTTTAAAGTTCCAGAAGATAAAATCTCAGTTATATATAATGGTGTAGATCTGACAAATAAAAAATCTGAGGATTTACCACATAACAGCTTTACGAAATTACCCCCTTATATTTTAAGTGTAGGTTCATTAGAACCTCGAAAAAACTTATCTAGATTGATTACTTCATTTATTGAATATAAAAATGAAACAAAGTCAGATATTAAACTTGTCATTGTTGGTAAAAAAGGCGTAAGCCGAGTTTTTAGTGAAGCAGGTATCAACGAAGTAGATACGGATGATATTATTTTTACAGGTCATGTATCAGATTATGAACTACAGTATTTATATAAAAACACATTAGGATTTTGTTATCCATCTTTATATGAAGGATTTGGATTACCTCCTTTAGAAGCAATGCAGTTTGGTGTACCAGTTCTAACGAGTAATACAACAGCGATAAAAGAACTATGTGAAAATAGAGCATTACTTGTAGATCCTTTATCGGTTTCATCTATTTCTGAAGGAATTTTTGACCTATTGAATGGTGGGATATCTAAAGAAATTTTGACAAGTAACTTGAAGTATGTTCAGGATTTCTCTTGGAGCAAATGTGCTGATCAGACGCTTCAAATTTTACTACAACATAAATAATAGGTTATCGTATGGTTATTGCCTCTATAGTAATATATAAGCATACATATAAAGATTTAGAATCTACATTAATGAGTTTATTCTCAGCTGATTCAATTCAGAAAGTTATCTTGGTAGATAATGATGCTAGTAATTGGGCAAAAGATTTTAAACATGAGAAAGTCACTTATTTAAAATCGGATGGTAATTTTGGTTTTGGATATGGACATAATATCGCAATAAAAAAATTTGCAAAAGAAAGCGATCTTTTTCTTATTTGTAATCCAGATATCGCTTTTGATCATTTACAATTTGAAAAACTAGTAAACTTTGCTTTAAATCGTAAGGAAGGGCTATTTTTACCTAAGATTGTCTATCAAGATGGTGAGAATCAATATGGTGCAAGATTGTTACCCTCTCCGTTAAATCTTTTTGCACGTCGATTTCTAAGTCAAAGTTATGCTAAAAAACTAGATGAAAATTATTTGTTAAAGAAATTTGACTTATCTAAGCCTATATTTGCACCTTATTTACATGGTTGTTTTATGTTATTTAAATCGAAGGCTTTATTAGAGTTAAATGGTTTTGATGAACGATTTTTTATGTATATGGAAGACATAGATTTATCTAGAAGATGTGCTCAACAATTTGGAAATATATACTATGCTGATGCAGAAGTTATCCATTTGCATGAACAGGGTTCTTATAGCAGTAAAAAATTGATGAAAGCACATATAAGAAGTGCGGTACAGTATTTTAATAAATGGGGATGGGTTTACGATAAAAATAGAGATGTCTTAAACAGTAAATGTACACTACAATTAGAGGAGGGTAATTAAACCCTCTAGCAACGTCCATAAATGTCTTCAAAACGAACGATATCATCTTCACCAAGGTAAGAACCTGATTGTACTTCTATGAGTTCCAAAGGTAGTTTTCCTGGATTCTCAAGTGCATGTATTTCACCAAGTGGAATATAGGTCGATTGATTTTCGGTAAGTAAGAAACTCTCTTTACCTTTATGAATTTTTGCTGTACCACTAACAACAATCCAGTGTTCTGAGCGATGATGATGCATCTGAATAGAGAGTTTTTCACCTGGTTTCACAGTAATTCTTTTAACTTGATAACGAGATGAATGATCGATACTATCGTATTTACCCCAAGGGCGATATACTTCACGATGGTTAAAGTGCTCAGTTCGATTTTCTTTTTTCAACGACTCAACGATTTTTTTAATGTCTTGTACTTTAGATTTATCTGCAACCAACACCGCATCTTTTGTTTCAATTACAATAATATTTTCGACGCCAAGTAAGCTGACAAGTTTATTATTGCTATGACAATAACTGTTTTTGCTATCGATGCTAATCACATCGCCATGTAAAACATTGCCATGTTCATCTTTATTTTGTATATCCCATAAAGCTGACCATGAACCAACATCGCTCCAAGCAGCATCTAAAGGAATGACAACGGCATCTTGTGTTTTTTCCATAACAGCATAGTCAATAGAATCTGAGCGACATTGACTAAAGATTTCCGCGTTAATTCGTATAAAGTCGAGGTCTAATGTTGTGTCTTCTATACTTTTTTCACAAGTTTCATAGATATCGTGCGCATGCTGGCTCAATTGTTCTAAGAATATTCCTGTTTTAAACATAAACATTCCGCTATTCCATAAGAATAGACCACTTGCTAAATATTGTTCTGCAACGTCTAGACTTGGTTTTTCAACGAATTTTTTAACACTGTAACCAGAAAGTACTTCTGCACCTTTCTCGATATAGCCGTAACCTGTTTCCGCATGCGTTGGAACAATACCGAAAGTTACAAGCTTATTATCGTTGGCAAGTTCGATAGCCTGATGAATACCTTGTTCAAATGCAGTTTGGTTTTGAATCACATGGTCTGCAGCAAGTACAAGTAAAATACTGTCTTTATCTTTTTTATTTTGGTATGCGGCAGCAAGTGCAACAGCAGGGGCAGTATTTTTTCCCTCAGGCTCTAAAATAATTTTTGCTGAAATACCAATTTCACGCATTTGCTCTGCTGCAAGAAAACGATGTTCTTCATTACAAATAAGAATAGGTTCTTCACAAGATAAATTTTTGAGTCTAAGAAGTGTCGCTTGGAGGAGAGTATAACCATCGGGTGAAAGTTTTAGAAACTGCTTAGGGTGTTGTGCTCTAGATAATGGCCAAAGTCTTGTTCCGCTACCGCCAGCCATAATAACAGGTACTATTTTTGCAGTCATTTATTCATGTTTCCATTTATTAAAACGAGTATTATTTAATAAGCCGTCTTTTGTATAAAGCCACGGAGTATGGTCAGAAAAATTAATTTAATATCTAACCATAAACTCCAAGTTTGAATGTATTCAAGATCACAATTTACGCGTTGTTGCATTTTATCTAAAGTGTCTGTTTCGCCACGCCAACCTTTCATTTGTGCCAAACCAGTAATACCAGGCTTGACCATATGACGTAGCATATAATCGGGTATACATGTCTCATAATATTCATTATGACTAATTGCATGAGGTCTTGGCCCAACGATAGACATCGTACCAAAAAGAACATTAAAGAATTGTGGTAACTCATCTAAAGATGTTTTTCTTAAAAAACCACCTACTTTGGTTACACGTGAGTCATTTTTTTTCGCTTGAACGACAGTATCGCCATTTTCCATGACAGACATACTTCTGAACTTCCAAACCTCAATGATTTGTCCGTGTAAACCATGTCTTTTTTGTTTAAAAAGAATAGGGCCTGATGAGGTTGTTTTGACTGCAATCGCAATAATGAATAAAAGTGGTGAAATCAGCAAAATAATAACAAACGAGATACAGATATCTTCTGTTCTCTTTATAACTTTATTTACTCCAGTAAATGGAGACTTTAAATTATTTAGTTTATTTTTTGCCTTATGCGATTGGCTATGAGCATCTATTATCATAGTTTTTTAGAGATATACCAGATTTATTAAAAATTTAATTTAAGTCTATTACTTAAATTTAGTTATCATATTTGGTGCTTACAGATTCTTTAGATATTTACTAAAATTATGATACCGCTAAAAGTACATTATTTTATATGACGATAGCAAGAGGAGAAATATAGTTTCCTTGTGAAAAATCGTCTGTGTTGTTTCAATTCATATACATATACTCAGCATCTGAAAAATGATACAATTATTCGCTATCTTTCTTCTTTAGCATTCTATAGTTGAATCTCATGACGACCAATACTCAAATTACTGAAGACCGTATCCTCATTTTGGACTTCGGTTCGCAATATAGTCAGCTCATTGCACGTCGCGTACGTGATGCTGGCGTTTATTCTGAAATGTATGCTTTTGATATGTCTGAAGAAGACATTCGTGCGTTTAACCCAAATGGTATTATTCTTTCGGGTGGCCCAGAAAGCGTACATGAAGCAGGCAGTCCGCGTGCACCTGAAATAGTATTTAATTTAGGTGTACCTGTCTTGGGTATTTGCTATGGCTTACAAACGATGTCTGAACAGTTGGGCGGCAAAGTTGAGCCAGGTACTGTGCATGAGTTTGGTTATGCAGAAGTTGACATTCTAATACGTGACCAGCTTATTGGTGACTTACAAGACCAAGAAAACCAACTCCATGTCTGGATGAGTCATGGTGACAAAGTTAGTAAAATTCCTGAAGGTTTTAAAGTGACTGCAAGTACACCAAGCTGTCCGTTTGCAATGGTCAGTGATGAAGCACGTCGTTTTTATGGTATTCAGTTCCATCCAGAAGTGACACATACCTCGAAAGGCAAAGAAATTTTATCAAACTTTGTACATAAAATTTGTGGTTGTCGTAGTCTCTGGACTTCAGAACATATTATCGATTTACGTGTAGAACAATTACGTCAGCAGATTGGTAGCGAAAAAGTATTACTTGGCCTTTCTGGTGGGGTAGATTCATCTGTGGTTGCTGCTTTGTTACATAAAGCGATTGGTGACCAACTCACGTGTGTATTTGTAGATAATGGCTTACTTCGTTTGAACGAAGGTGATCAAGTCATGCAAATGTTTGCAGATAACATGGGTATCCGCGTAATTCGTGCAGATGCTGAAGAGCGTTTTCTAACAGCTCTTGCAGGTGAAGTTGACCCTGAAGCAAAACGTAAAATTATTGGTCGTGAGTTTATTGAAGTCTTTGCAGAAGAGGCACGTAAGCTTGATGGCGTAAAATACTTGGCTCAGGGAACAATTTACCCTGATGTTATTGAATCTGCTGCAAGTAAGCAAGGTAAAGCGCATGTCATTAAATCGCACCACAATGTAGGTGGGTTACCAGAAGACTTGGCATTTGATTTGGTCGAACCATTACGTGATTTATTCAAAGATGAAGTACGTAAACTAGGTACAACACTTGGCCTACCACATAGTATGATTTATCGTCATCCATTCCCTGGCCCTGGTTTAGGTGTTCGTATTCTAGGTGAAGTGAAAAAAGAGTATGCAGATATTCTTCGCTTAGCTGACGATATTTTCATGCAAGAATTACGTAACAGTGGTTGGTACGATAAAACAGCACAAGCATTTGCAGTATTTCAACCTGTGAAATCGGTTGGTGTGGTGGGTGACGGTCGCCGTTATGCATGGGTCATTGCTTTACGTGCAGTAGAAACAGTTGACTTTATGACAGCGCGTTTCGCACATTTACCGTATGAGCTTGTGGATAAGATCTCAACTCGTATTATGAATGAAATTAAAGACGTATCGCGTGTTGTTTATGATGTTTCATCAAAACCACCTGCAACAATCGAATGGGAATAAAATTCCCGTCTTAAAAAAAGCAGAAGTTTAAACTTCTGCTTTTTTTTACCCAATTGTTGTAGATAAAGTCTTTTTTAAATTGTGATCAACGTCGATTTGACATACTCCCACCACTAACCTAACGGTATAGTGGGGGAATCTTTGCGACCTGTACAAACCAATGTTTGCACCTTTCGACATTGCACTTGCACCGACAAGTATCGCAATGTAGGAACTCTTTACACAGCACTGCGTCCCAGTGCATCGGCTAATGCAAAATTGCGTATGTTGATCGAGGCGTTGATGTCCCGATCATGTACACTGTCGCAATCTTGACACGTCCATGTACGAATATGTAATGGCATCTGATCACAAGTATAACCACAATATGAACAGACTTTAGAGCTTGGTACGAAACGTCCAATCTCTAAAACATTCTTACCATTCCATTTCGCTTTGTACTTCAATAAAGTTAAGAACTGCCCCCAACCAACATCCGATATGGCTTTGGAAAGCTTGGCATTCTTCACCATGTTTTTAATGCCTAAATCTTCAACTGCATAACTCGTTGCTTGGTTTTCACGAATGAGTTTATGGGTCAATTGATGATGTTGATTGAGGCGTTGATGTCTGACTTTCTCATGACTTGATGCAACCAATCGTTTTTGATGTTGGTAGTTTTTTGAAGTCTTTTTCTTTCGGGAAAATATCTTTTGACTGATTCCTAAACGTGTTTGACTACGCTGAAAATAGCGTGGGTTCTCTATTTTCACCCCATCAGATTGAATGAGGAAATACTCTAAACCTAGATCAATACCAATGGTTTGGTTTGTATCAATCATTGTCGGTTTAGGTACATGCTCTGAAGTTTCTATAAGTACAGATGCGTAGTATTTGCCAGTTGCAGACTGACTGATAGTGACTGTTTTAATTTTACCTTGAATATCTTGGGTAATCTTGGCTTTAATCCCTTTGATTTTTGGGACATTCAAACGCTGAGAATTGATATCTAATGTACAGTGTTGTGGGCACTGATATGCACGCTGTGGAATCTTCTTAGACTTGAAACGTGGGAACTTTGCACGTCCTTTGAAGAAATTACTAAATGCAGTATGTACATGAAGCAGACTACTCAATAGTGCTTGGCTATTGACCTCTTTCAACCAAACGTATTTGGGGTGGTCTTTCTTTTTGACGAGTTGGTTTTGAAGACGTGTTCTTGAAATACTTTTCTTGAAGAATTTGTAATATCTATTTTGTAATGCTAAAGCCCAATTATAGACAAAGCGAGCGCATCCGAAGTGCTGTTGAATTAACACCTGTTGGTTTTTATTTGGATGAATACGGCATTTCACTGCCTTGTAAATTGTTTCGCTCATATTTATAATTTTAATCCAATACCAATTTAGTGTCAATCTAATGAAGTCACACCATCATTGCGTTTATAAACTAACATACCATTTAGTGTTAGTTACAAAATATAGAAGAAAATGCTTTACCAATCAAATACTCAATCGACTAGAAGAAATTGTAAGAAAGAATTGTTCTGATTGGGATATAGAACTCATTGAGTTCAATGGAGAGGAGGATCATGTACATTTACTGCTTGAAATGCACCCCAACATCATGCCATCAAAATTTATTAATAACTTGAAAACAGTTTCAAGCAGAATGATACGAAAAGAATTTGCTGAGCATTTGACAAAATACTACTGGAAGCCTGTGCTTTGGACTAGGGCGTATTGTTTACTGACAACAGGAGAAGCAACCATTGATACGATTCAACAGTATATTGAGAATCAGAATAGACCTGACTGATCGTCAGGTGGGCTATCCATCTCCATCTGAGAAGCACTACTTCGCAAGAGAGATTATAGATGGAGAATTCCGCCCGTTAAGTTAAATAAGCACATGTTTTGGTTGATTGAGACGATTCAAAGCTGTATAAATTTCTGACACGTTTTCGCAAACAATCAGTTTTGCTCGGTGTTGAGGTGGTAGAAAACCTTCATTTACAGCATGATCAAGTTGTGAAATTAATGCATCATAGTATCCACAAACATTATAAAGAATCATTGGTTTATGGTGTTGCTCAAGTTGTCCCCATGTTGCAACTTCTAATATTTCTTCAAATGTTCCTAGCCCGCCTGGCAAAGCAATAAAAGCACTTGCACGCTCAGCCATCATCGCTTTACGCTCATGCATGGTTTGTACGACATGTAATTCAGTCAATTCGTTGTGGGCAACCTCATAGTCCAACATGAATTCAGGAATAACGCCTACCGTTTCGCCACCAAATTCAATAAACGTATCGGCAACCTGTCCCATAAGCCCAATACTTGCACCACCATAGACGAGACCGAAATGATGTTCTGCAAGTCCTTGCGCGAGTTGTATCGCACTTTCTAAATAAATAGGTTTATTGCCTGAGCGAGAGCCACAATATAAAGCGATTAGCGGTCTAGTTGTCTGTTTTTTTACTTGATCCATAGCATTCACCATATTATCTATATCTTCTCTTTAACATGCCTACCTAAAAATATACAAGTATCTTTTTAGGTAGTAGGAAAATAAAGTTTTTTATCCCTTTAGCCGTAAAACCTCGCCCTTCAGGGCGGGGATATAAGGCTGCAATCCGCTAGTCCCCCTTGTGGGGATTAGCTAGGATTGCTAATGCGGTGTTTTTTACGTGTCAGTAACACTCATGTTGAATATATTGTTTAATAATTCCAATAGGTGCACCACCACATGATGCAGCGAAATAGCTAGGCGACCATAGGGCATTTCCCCATAATTTATTTCTAATTTCAGGGTGTTTCTTTCGTAAAATACGGCTAGATGCTCCTTTTAGACTATTTACTAGGCTAGAGATAGCAACTTTAGGTGGATAATTTACAAGTAAATGAACATGGTCATGTTCACCGTCAAATTCAACCAACTCTGCTTCAAAGTCTATACAGACACGCTCAAAGACCTCTTGCATGGTTAAAAGCATTTTTTTTGAAAATACATCTCTACGATATTTAGCCACGAAGACTAAATGAACGTGCATGTTAAAAACACAGTGTCGACCTGTTCTAATCTCTTGACTATTACTCATAGACCAAATATATTTAAACAATGAAAACACTTAAATTACGCATAAAAGACAAACATTGCAAGGTACTAGACCAATTGGCATCTGAGGTGAACTTTGTTTGGAATTATGTCAATGATTTGTGTTTTAAGCATCTCAAAAAAACAGGGCAATTCTTCTCAGCCTATGATGTTGCGAAATACACCAAAGGCACATCAAAAGAGTGTGGCTTGCATAGCCAAACTGTTCAAGCAGTGACAGAAGAACTCATCATAAGACGCAAACAGTTTAAGAAAGCCAAGCTGAATTGGCGTGTAAGTAATAAGAAATCTGCAAGACGTTCACTCGGTTGGATTCCATTCAAAAAAGTTGCTGTGAAGTACACTGATGGCTATGTTCAATACGGTAAACATCAATTCAAACTATGGGATAGCTACGGACTTTCAAAATACAAAGTTAAGACAGGCTCATTCGTTGAAGATAGTCGTGGGTGTTGGTATGTGTGTTTGGTCGTAGATACACCAAAGATTGAGAAAACAGTATCAACCACAGCAATAGGCATTGATCTAGGGTTAAAAGACCTTGCTACATGCTCAGATGGTGTAAAACTCAAAGCCCCTAAAATATATCGTCAGTATGAATAAAAATTAGGTATTGCTCAAAGAGCTAAGAATAAAAAACGTGTTAAAGCGATCCATGCCAAGATTAAGAATATTAGACAGAATATGTTGCATCAATTCACACATAAACTTGTGAATAGCCATGCAATGATCATTGTTGGCAATGTAAATGCCAAAGCATTGGCACAGACAAAATTAGCTAAGTCTGTACTTGATGCAAGTTGGACGACCTTTCGAGCCATGCTCAAGTACAAATGCGAGAACGCAGGCGTATGGTTTGAGGAAGTCAATGAAATGTATACCACCCAAACGTGTTCGTGCTGTAGCTCACGGCTCAGTAGTCCGAAAGGTAGAATAGGTCTTGGAATAAGAGAATGGCAGTGCATGGAGTGCGGTACACTCCATGATCGAGATATAAACTCAGCACTGAATATTCTTGCGCTCGGACATGAGCGTCTCGCAGGAGGAATCCCCGTCTTGCGAAACTAATCGTTTCTCAGGTCGGGGAGGATGTCAATTGGTTTCTAATCAGAATTTATTTATGGTCAGAATTGCTATAGATACTTTTGTGCATCAATCGTCGCTTTCATTTTTATGGTACCTTGTCCGCCAACGACCTCAAAACCTGCTTCGATAACATCAATATACATGGAATCATTAAAATGGTTATCTTTACCACGTGCCATATTTAACCATGATAAAAATGGCTTAGCATTTAAGTCTAAAGTCCCCTTTTTTGGAAGACTTAAATTTCTACCTACGGTATTTGAAGGGACAAAAGTATATACATAATATCCAGCAGCCGCGTTGTAGCCTTCCCACAGGTCAAAAGTGTATCCATTTTCTGTGAGTACATTGGATGCAGTTTTTTCCCCAAGTGGCCAAGAGTTATGATCACCCCAAATCATAATTTCGAGTTGAGGATGGCCACCATTTGCATCGTTGCGCAAGAAAATATCATATGCGAAATTTCCAGCCATATTGTTGCCACGTGTAGTGTAGTTAAACTTAAGCGGAATTTGTTTTAAAGAGGATACTTGTGTTGGAAACAATTTATCTCCTGTAGGATTCCAGCCATAGTGTGAACCACGTAAAATAGCGGGATAACCATAAAGACCTTTTTCAGAAATATTAAAATTTACTTCTAACTCAGGCGTTGCTTGTCTACCAAATTTACCTCGAATTAAATGATTTGGGTCATTCCAATTATTGATCCATGCATAATGGACGTTAAAATTTTGATAAGAACCTGCATGTAATTGAGTTGTACCAAATACTGAAATGATAAAAAAAAGAATAAAATGAAGAAATTTAGGGGAAGTAATCATTCCGAAATCCCTGAAAAAGTCTCATCATACCATCACAAAGGGACAGTAAAAAAAATGTATGTTATTGATTGTAAAGTTATTGACTAGTTTTAATACTTAAAAAAATTATATTTTGTTCAATTTGTAAAAAGTAACAAAAATTAGTGAATTTAAATAAAATCTTTCCTATACTGATTGTTGGTTTAACAACATTTTTATGAATATGGGTTGTCGACGCTCGATAAAACTTTCGCCGCAATTAGAAGAAGCTTGCCAGTTTAAGGTAATGCCTTTCTCATTTTTTACATTTCAAGACAATAAAAGAAAATCAATGCAGGAGTATAGTCAATGATGTTTGAATGGATGTCAGATCCTTCGGCATGGGTTGGACTTGCGACACTTGTCATTCTTGAAATTGTACTTGGTATAGATAACCTTGTCTTTATTGCCATCTTGGCAGAAAAGCTACCGCCAGAGCAACGTAGTAAAGCACGCCTAATTGGTTTGTCGCTTGCTCTGTGTATGCGTATGGTACTCCTTGCATCTATTGCATGGGTTATTACGCTAACTAAACCACTATTTTATATTTTTGACCATCCATTTGCAGGTCGAGATCTAATTTTACTTTTTGGTGGTGTCTTTTTATTGTTTAAAGGAACAATGGAATTGCACGAACGCCTTGAAGGAAAAATGCAAGTTAAGGAAGAAAATCCTGTACATGCTGCTTTTTGGATGGTGATTGCTCAAATTGTTGTATTAGACGCAGTTTTCTCTTTAGATAGTGTCATTACTGCTGTTGGTATGGTTAAACATTTATCTGTCATGATGATTGCCGTAGTGATTGCGGTGGGTATTATGATGTGGGCATCTAAGCCACTGATGAATTTTATTAACCGCCATCCAACGGTAGTTATGCTCTGTCTTGGCTTCTTAATGATGATTGGTTTCTCATTGGTGGTCGAAGGCTTTGGTTTCCATATTCCAAAAGGCTACTTGTACGCTGCGATTGGCTTCTCAGTCATGATTGAGTTCCTGAATCAAACCACGCGCCGTAATCAAGAAAAGTTGGTGACAACAACAGATTTACGCTATAAAACGGCTTCTGCTGTCATGCGTATGCTTGGTGGTAAACCAAAAAATAATAGTTCTACAGAAACGATGGATCCAGAAAGTGATGTGCTAGCAACAAAAGCTTTGGCTGATGAAATTTTTGATGGCGAAAACAGTACTTACCATAGTGTAATGGTTCAAGGTGTTTTAGGCTTATCTGAAAGACCTGTTAAGTCTGTCATGACACCACGTCCAGAGATTGATTGGATTGATTTAGACGATACACCTGAAGAGCTACAAGAGCGTTTAATGCAAATGACGCATTCGCGTGTCATTTTTGCTCATGGCGAACTAGACAATTTAGCAGGTATTGCATCTACTCATAAGTTGTTAAATGAGTATGTAGATACGAAGCAATTGCACGTAGAGAAAAGCTTACGTGAACCAATGATTGTGCATGAAAATGCACACGTACTCATGGTAATGGAACAGCTCCGTCAAGCACCTTTGCAAATGGCTGTTGTACTTAATGAGTATGGTTCAATCGAAGGTCTAGTGACACCGATTGATATTCTTGAAGCGATCGCAGGAGAGTTTCCAGATGAAGATGAAATGGAAGCTGTTGCAGAAAGCTTAGAAGATGGCTCTTTACTTCTTGAAGGCTCTACCGATATTCGTCATTTGTCTTTATTGCTAGGTAAAGATTTAGTCGATGATAGTGAAGAATACTCAACACTTTCAGGCTATTTATTATTACATCTAGGGCGTTTACCTGAAAATGGTGATGTTGTCCAAGCCGATGGGTATCAATTTGAGATTGTGACCATGGATGGTCATAAAATTGAAAAAGTACATATCGTTTCAACAGAAACACCTGACACGCAAGATGAATAGTCATATTGCAAAATAAACCATGCCTTTTAAAATAGCCCTTTTATAAGGGCTATTTTTATGGAAGATCAGCAACCTTGTCCATGTGGTGGACGTCTTTATACCGAATGTTGTTTGCCATTGCATCTAGGACAACAGAAGGCAAAAGATGCAGAGCAACTGATGCGTTCGAGGTATAGTGCATTTGTAAAACAACAGATAAATTACATTATAGATACGACAGCGCTTGAACAACAAAAGTATCTGGTCTATGGCGATCTGCTCTCATGGAGTCAGGAAACAGATTGGAAATCCTTAGATGTGATTGCTTATGACTATCCTATTGATAAAAATCATGCAAGTGTTGAGTTTAAAGCGTATTATTTGGTCGAAGGCCAAACCAAGGCACACCATGAAAAATCTTTTTTTGTGAGTCATCAGTCTACATGGTACTTTCTTGATCCTACGGTTGAGATTGCATATACCATGAAGCAAGCATGTATTTGTGGTTCACATAAAAAGTTTAAGCATTGTTGTGCGAAATATCTTTAATCGTCGAAAGGTGAAAGATTTTATGGAAAAAAACTTAAAATTCATTATCCTGTAAAAGAATAAAAAAGCTCCGTACAAGGAACTGAGTATGCTACTAACCATTATTTATATTATTGCGATTACTGCTGAGGCAATGACAGGTGCACTGTCTGCAGGAAGGCGGAGTATGGATTGGTTTGGCGTAATTCTAATTGCTTGTGTTACAGCACTCGGAGGTGGTTCGGTAAGAGATGTTTTGCTTGGTCACTATCCGCTAGGATGGGTAAAGCATCCTGAATATTTAGTACTCACATGTTGTGCTGCATTGTTTACAATTTTAATTGCAAATTGGATGAGGCATTTACGATCAATTTTTTTATTGTTAGATGCATTGGGACTTATTGGATTCACAATTATAGGGTGTCAGATTGCCATTCAAATGGGGCATGGTTTTGTAGTGTCTGCTGTTGCAGGAATTATGACTGGTGTTTCAGGGGGAATCTTACGTGACATTTTATGTAACGATGTGCCTTTGGTGTTTCGTCGTGAGTTATATGCCAGTATTTCTTTTGTTTCAGTAATTTGTTATTGGTTATGTATTCATTTTGGTTTAACGCTTGAATGGACTGTGGTCACTACGCTTGTTTTTGGTTTCAGTTTGCGCGTTATTGCAATTTATTTTGGCCTAGAAATGCCAAAATTTATTTATCAAGATGATGATGAGCAGTCTGCATCTTCTAAAGATATTTAGGGAAACCCTTGTAGTTTTGTATCCAAAAGTAAAACTACTTCTATGATTGAATTATAATCGTTTCATCATAGAGTGAAAAAGAACGGTATGGATACTCAAATAGCATCAAATACGTCGAAATATGAATTAAATAAAAAAATTCTCTCTGTTGTTATATTTACTTTTTTTGCCTATTTGTCGGTTGGTTTACCATTGGCAATTTTACCCCAATTGGTGAGTCAACAATTGCAATATAGTTCATTTATTGCGGGCGGAATTATTAGCGTTCAGTATTTGGCAACGTTGTTAACTCGACCGAAAGCAGGCCAACTTGCAGATATGCTCGGTGCACGTAAGGTGGTACTGATTGGGTTAGGTTGTTGTGGAATGAGTGGGATTTTTTCTATCATTGCCGTATTTTGTATAGATAAACAACCTGCTTTAAGTTTAATTCTCTTTGCACTTGGGCGCTTATGTTTAGGGGCAGGAGAGAGTTTTGCAAGTACAGGCTCAACGTTGTGGGGAATGAACCTAGTTGATCGTACGGAAACATCGCGTGTCATTTCATGGAACGGTGTTGCGACTTATTCTGCAATGGCATTTGGAGCACCTTTAGGTGTGTATTTAAATGGTCACTTTTCAACATACGCTTTTGCTGTGACAACGCTTGTTCTTGCTGTAATTGGTTTTTTATTGGCATACCGTAAGCCTACCATTCGTGTCAAAGTCGATACGAAAATAGCCTTCTTAAAAGTTGCTTCTAAAGTTTGGGTCTTCGGTGCTGCATTGGCTTTGGGAACAGTCGGTTTTGGTGTTATTTCGACATTTATAACATTGTACTTTAATGAAAGAGGCTGGCCAAATGCGGCTTATGCACTAAGTGTATTTAGTATTGGCTTTGTATTTATTCGACTGATTTTAGGAAAAATGATTCCTAAATTTGGCGGAATTAAAGTGTCATTATTTTCTTTCGTGGTTGAGGCAATCGGTTTGTTCTTTATCTGGGGAAGTACGCATATTAGCATGGCATATATTGGTGCTTTTTTGGTTGGTGCAGGTTTTTCTTTGGTCTTTCCTGCTTTGGGTGTAGAGGCTGTGAAACAAGTCGAAACAAAAAATCGTGGTTCGGCATTGGGTGTCTATAATGCATTTTTAGACATCGCCCTTATGTTTATTGGGCCGTTTGCAGGGTTGCTTATTCCACTCATTGGAATGCAAGATTTATATGGTGTTGCAGGTGTTATTACGGTACTTGCCGTCATTTTAATGTATTTTTTAAATAAGAATGCGCAAAAGCCAATTTGAGCATTTTATATTGCTATGAGAATTATCAATAAATCAGCGAAAAGTGCGCAAACACTTGTTCTTAGGTGGCACACAGACTAGCATAGGCAACAGATAACAAATCACGAATTGGCCATTTATAGTTATGTCTAGTCTGACTCATCACGCAACTGAAAATCGTTCAGTTGCAGAATTTACTGAACAAGCATATCTCGACTATGCAATGTACGTCATTATGGATCGTGCATTGCCTCACATCAGTGATGGTTTAAAGCCTGTGCAACGCCGTATTGTGTATGCAATGAGCGAACTCGGTTTAAAACATAGTGGGAAACCTAAAAAATCTGCGCGTACAGTAGGTGATGTACTTGGTAAGTATCATCCGCATGGTGATTCGGCATGTTATGAAGCAATGGTTTTAATGGCACAGCCTTTCAGCTATCGTTATCGTTTTATTGAAGGGCAAGGGAACTGGGGTTCACCTGATGATCCTAAATCGTTTGCGGCGATGCGTTATACAGAAGCTAAACTTTCACAGTTTAGCGAGTTATTACTTTCCGAGCTCGGACAAGGAACATGTGCTTGGCAAGATAACTTCGATGGATCATTAAAAGAACCAGTTCATTTACCTGCTCGCGTTCCAAATATTTTATTAAATGGAACAACGGGCATTGCTGTAGGTATGGCCACAGATATTCCACCGCATAATTTGCGAGAAGTGATTAAGGGCGCAATTGCATTAATTCGTAACCCACAACTTACGGATCAAAAAATAGCTGAATATATTCCAGGGCCAGATTTACCGACAAAAGCTGAAATTATTACATCTAAAGAAGAATTATTAAAAATACAGACCACAGGTCGCGGTAGCTATCGTGCACGTGCAGTATATACTGTGGAAAAAAATGAAATTATCATTAGTGATCTACCTTATCAAGTTTCTGGCTCTAAAGTAGTTACACAGATTGCCGACCAAATGCAGGCAAAGAAACTGCCATTAATTTCAGATGTTCGAGATGAGTCTGATCATAAAAATCCGACGCGCTTGGTTATTGTTTTAAGGTCAAACCGTGTAGATGCGGCAATGGTAATGAGCCATCTGTTTGCGACCACAGATCTTGAAAATAGCTACCGTGTGAACCTAAATATGATTGGTGAAGATGGTAGGCCTAAAGTTAAATCAATTCGCCAAATTTTACTTGAATGGATTTCTATTCGTAAGCAGACGGTAACGCATCGTTTAGAATATCATTTAAATAAAATTGAAAAGCGCTTACATATCTTGGCAGGCTTGCTGATTGCTTATTTAGATATTGATACAGTCATTGAAATTATTCGAGAAGAAGATCAGCCAAAATCTGTATTAATGACAAAGTTTGGAATTGACGAAATTCAAGCAGAAGCTATTTTAGAACTAAAATTGCGTCATCTAGCAAAATTAGAAGAGATGGAAATTCGCAAAGAACAAGATGAGCTTGCCGCACGTGCTGCGATTATTCGTGAGCAACTTGAAAATCCTGAATCGTTAAAAACATTAATTATTGATGAACTGAAAGCAGATGCTAAAAAGTTTGGTGATGAGCGCCGTTCACCTATTGTACAACGCGATGATGCAGTACAAATTAAAGAACAAGATCTTGTTCCTGCAGAACCTGTGACCGTTGTATTGTCACAAGCGGGTTGGGTTCGTGCTGCAAAAGGTGCAGATGTAGATGCGGAAAAATTAAATTATCGGGCAGGCGATCAATATCTTAGTCATGCAGTTGGTAAAACGAATCAGCGTGTTTATATTTTAGATGAGTCTGGTCGTAGTTATGCGCTAGCAATTTCTACCTTGCCATCTGCTCGAGGGCTCGGTGAGCCATTAAGCTCTCGTTTGTCTCCTGCCAATGGTGTTAATTTTATTCAGCTTTATATTGCTGATGAAAAACAAGAAATGATGGTGGCGAGTTCGGCAGGCTTTGGCTTTAAAACGGTGACTCAGTCTTTAGATACCAATGCGAAAGCAGGGAAGGCATTTTTAACTCTCCCTGAAAAATCTCAGGTACTTCCATTACTGCCTTTAAAATCGCAAACACATTTGGCTATTTTGACATCTTCAGGGCGTTTGCTCATTATGGAATTAGCAGAACTGCCAATGCTAAACAAAGGTAAAGGGAATAAGTTAGTACAATTGGACAAAACTGAATCACTACTTGCCATTTTACCACTCAATTTAACAGATACTTTAGAGGTCACAGCAGGGCAACAAAAGTTGAAGTTAAAGGGAGAAGATTTAGCGAAATATATTGGCAAACGTGCAAGTAAAGGGCAGATGCTCCCTAGAGGGTATCAAAAAGCATATAAGCTAGATGTTTAAATACATCGCTTTTGATCTGTAAATCAATCATTGATGTTACGTTTACATCAATTGAATAATTAATACGTTCTTAAACTGGAGTTAGCTGGCATTATGGAAAAGATATGGTTTGATGAATACAAGCGAACGGGTATTCAAAACGAGATCAAATTGCCACCTGAAAATACTTCTTTAATTGATTTATTTGAAGAAAGTTTTCAAAAATTTGGCTCGCGTGATGCATTTATCTTTATGGATAAAAAGCTAACTTATACAGATCTTGAGTTAGAAAGCCGAAAGTTTGCCTGTTATTTACAAAGCTTAGGGTTAAAAAAGGGCTCACGTGTTGCGATTATGATGCCAAACGTTTTGCAATATCCTGTTGCCAGCTTAGGGATATTACGTGCAGGATGCATCTTGGTCAATGTGAATCCCTTGTATACATCAAGAGAGTTAGAGCATCAGCTAAACGATGCAGGTGCTGAAACACTCATTATTCTTGAAAACTTTGCGTCAGTATATGAGAAAATTATTGGTCATACTCCAGTGAAGCATGTGGTTGTTGCCTCTGTTGGCGATATGCTTGGTTTAGTAAAAGGTACGGTGGTTAATTTTGTATTACGTACGGTGCGTAAGCAAATTCCTAAATGGCATATTTCAGGACATATCTCATTTAATACCGCGCTTAATCAGGTGAACCCAAATCAATATAAGCGTCCTTCACTGAATTTAGATGATACCTTTATTTTACAATATACAGGTGGTACGACTGGTGTATCTAAAGGTGCAGAGCTAACACATCGGAATTTAGCTGCAAATATGCTTCAGATTCGAAATTTATTTGAAAGTAAATTTCGTACAGTAGAAAAACCAGAGTATCGCTTTTTAGCTGCCTTACCGCTATATCATATTTTTGCCTTTACGATTTGTGAGCTTTATGGTCTATGCCAAGGTGCAACTAACTTACTTATTCCAAATCCAAGAGATTTACCTGCATTGGTGAAGGAAATTGCTAAGTTTAAACCGACATTTTTTCCAGCAGTAAATACGCTATTTAATGCGCTTGTACACAATGACGAGTTTAAACAACTTGATCATAGTCAGATGCAAATAGCAGTTGGTGGGGGTATGGCTGTTTTGCCTTCGACTGCTGAAGCATGGAAAAAATATACCGGAATTATTATTCATGAAGGGTATGGATTGTCAGAAACATCACCTGCTGTTGTTTTTAATCCACCAGTTTCAGAAGAGTTTACGGGAACAATTGGTATTCCATTACCGACTACAGACATCGCAATTTTAGATGACGATGGTAAAGAAGTAGCTTTAGGAGAGCAGGGTGAAATTTGTATCCGTGGTCCTCAAGTTATGAAAGGGTATTGGAATCGTCCCGATGAAACAGAAAAAGTGATGACCAAAGATGGTTTTTTCCGCTCTGGTGACATTGGTGTGATGGACGAGCGTGGATATATTAAAATTGTGGATCGTAAAAAAGACATGATTTTGGTGTCTGGTTTTAATGTTTATCCAAACGAAATTGAAGAAGTTATTGCACAGCATCCAAAAGTATTGGAGGTAGCTGCTGTAGGTGTGCCAGATGAGCGCTCAGGTGAAGTGCCTAAACTGTTTGTGGTTAAAAAGGATAACTCACTGACGACCGAAGAGTTATTGGCATATGCAAAAGCAAATCTAACGGGTTACAAACGTCCACGTTTTGTTGAGTTTATGGATGAGTTGCCTAAATCGAATGTGGGTAAAATTTTACGTAAAGATTTACGTAAACAAGGATAAATATAAAAAAGACCGATTCATCGGTCTTTTTTTATTAAACTTTGCTGCATGACCTGATCTAGATAGGGGCGTGCAACATGAAAAATAATTGTAAATATAAGCATGGTAAAAGCTTGCATTTCAAGCTTATTTAATACCAGTGTGCCATAGCTCAAATAGTTGTCTATACAGCAATACACCACAATAATTGTTAGCCACAATGAAATAGACCAGCGTTTAATACCAACTGCAATCAATGCAAACGTAAGTACAATAATCGTTCCTAAGGTTGAAAACCATGTCCAGTTTGCACAGATCATGCTAATTAAGAAGGCAACAATAGGAAGAACAATCATTAAAATACGATCAAGCTTTTTTTTGGCAAGCTGATGTTGATCTAGTGCTTTTAATAACTCTTGTTGGTCAGATTGTGACATTCAAATCTCATAAAACAGATATATTCACCACTATATTACTAGAGATTTTTATTTTTTGTTGCCTCTAACGTACCCACAAGTTATTTTTAATTGGTTTTGCAAAGAGGGCGAGCACAAACACAAAAGATACTTCAATTGAAAAAGCCCAATAAATATGACCAAGCATTTCACTGGTTAATTCATAGGTATTCAAATTCCATAACCAACCTTTTACATTACTGTCATATGCAGGGTATCTAAATCCGAGTGCAGGTATTAAAAAACCGTGCATTACTACCGTAATAACAATACCGTATAAAGCACCATAAAATGTACGAATTTTAGGAAAATAAGCTGCAAGAAAAATATAAACAAAAGCAAAGATAAAACTAAAAACCCAATGGTAAAGTGTTACAGCACCACTAATAGTAGTTCCCTGATAAATATAGTCCAAGCTATGTGCATCAATACCAAATGGTTTTAGCCATGCATTAATATGCGCAGCAGGCGGAGAAATTTCACCTGCAATACGTGGCGGCATATTTACTTCAGAGCCCCATTTCACAAGAGAGCTAATAAATCCTGCGACCAGTGTACCTAAAGCCAATATTCTGAGGTTGATGCGATTCCATATCATAATAAGTTCCCTATTATTATTGCTTTTGTTTCATAATATCTGACATAAATGTTCTAGTAAAATACTTTACGACATGATTTAGTATTTATTATGATTAAACAATATAGAAGTGAAGAGGGGATTTCATGCAGAGCATAAGTGGCATTGTTTATTTAATTTTAGTTGCATGTCTATTGCCTTATGCTTTTTCAATGATTGCAAAAGTGGCAGGTGGGTTTACCTTTAAAGATAATCAAAATCCTCGCCAGTTTCTATCTCAGACACAAGGAATAGCAGCACGAGCAAACGCTGTACAACAAAACAGTTTCGAAAATTTACCTTTATTTATTGCAGCGATTTTAATGGCTGAATATATGGTCATTGACCAACATGTGGTGATGATTTTAGGGATTGCATATATTGTTTTACGTGTTCTTTATGGAATTTGTTATTTGGCCAATTGGAGTAGTTTAAGATCAATCATGTGGTTCTTGTCTCTATGTTGCCCAATCTACTTGCTTATATTGGTTATTCGCCTAACTTAGGTCAATAATATTGGGAATGATACATATCGCAAAAACGCTTTTTGTATCAATTTAATATAAAATGTATAATTGATAAAGAACCAATCGTAAATACAAGAGTATTGAAATGAGTTATAACAATATCCCTGCGGGTAAAGATGCACCAAACGATATTTATGTTGTTATTGAAATTCCTGCAAATGCAGCACCTATCAAATATGAAGTAGACAAAGATTCTGATGCATTATTTGTAGACCGTTTCATGGCAACTACAATGTTCTATCCTGCAAACTACGGTTATGTACCAAATACACTTTCAGAAGATGGTGATCCTTTAGACGTATTGGTTGTAACACCTCATCCAGTAGAACCAGGTTCAGTTATTCGTTGTCGTCCTGTTGGTAAATTGAATATGGAAGATGACGGTGGAATTGATGCAAAATTAGTTGCTGTTCCTCACGAAAAATTATCTGCACTCTATTCAGATATTCAAGAATATACAGATTTACCAAAATTATTAATTAGTCAAATTGAGCACTTCTTTGCACATTATAAAGATTTAGAACCTGGAAAATGGGTAAAAATCTCTGGTTGGGAAGGTGCAGATGTAGCTAAAGCTGAAATTGTAAAAGCAATTGCTGCAGCAAAATAATTAGATTTTTTAATCAAATAAAAAAAGCCTTCATAGAAGGCTTTTTTTATATTCTACCTTTTAAGTGTGATTTTTATCAATTAATTAAATAATATTGTGATTTAAATACATTTTTATTATATAAAAATATAGAATTATAAATACACTAGAAGACTTATTTTTATATGGCAATTGTAGCCATTTGACGGTGTAATTAAATGAATAAACTTTTTTTAGTGGGTCTATTTCTACTCGGGTCTGCTCAGATAAATATAGTACAAGCAGGAAACATTGGCGATATTACTGTAAAAACAGCAACCGGTAATTATAATTTAACGATGCGACAAGTATGGTCTATGCATTGGTCACCTGCATTTAATAAGTGTAGAGCAAACTATCCCCAAACGAAGTCTGTCCAATTACAGCGTTTCGTTTTAAATGAACAAATGTCTCCTGCAAATCTTTTTAGTTTGTGGACTTGCCGAGATACAAAATAACTTTAATAAAAAAACGCCTAATGTATAACATTAGGCGCTTGGCAATCGTATCTAAAATAAAATTAGAAGTTGATTGGATATTCTAGGTATAAACGCCATTCATTTGTGTTTCCTGCATAGTCGTTATAACTTGCATTTGCACGGTAAGTAGAGTTACGTACTTTAAAGCTTAAGTTTTTAGCAAAACCACTTTGAACGGTATATTTGACTTGGTTGAAAATTTCACGCTCTTTAGCATCGTCTGCTTTACCCGCTACATGAATGTTCCAACCATATACATATGCAGTTGTCCATGTTAAGCCAGGAACGCCTAATGAACCAAAGTCTAAAGAGTACATTGCTTGTAATGATTTCTCATGATTACCATTGAAGTCAGAGTAATATGAGTTCGGTAGCCAAATTGACATACCACCATCACCTACAATGTTATAGTCGTAGCCGACATCACCTGTGCTTTGTTGGTATGAAAGCATACCTGTATGTGCGCCTTTGTTATAAGTTGCAGATGTTGCCCAAATATTATTTTTCTTACTTGTGTCTTTCTCTCCAGTAGGGAAAGTTAGATTACCGTAAACATCTTTATTATATTTAGTATGGTAACCGCTTAAATCAAATGTTAAAGAACTATCAGATTCAAGTGGCAGTTTATAGTTCACATTTAGGTAGTGACGCTGTAGGGCATCTTTAAATACTGCACCGTAGTATGAACCTTGTAAGTTTTCATCAAACTTATATTTTGCACCCCAAACATCAGCGCGTTTTAAGTGATTACCATCGGTATTAATTTGGTTTGAATATTGGTCTTTTGTGAAGTGACCATAGACAAGCTCTAAATCTTTAATTTCATGACTTGTAACTAACGTCCCTGTGAAGTATTCAGGAAGTAAGCGTAGATCATTACTTGACAGTACTGGTAGTTGTAAGAACTGTGTACCATATACAACTGTTGTATTTGAAATACGTGCTTTTACGTTTACGCCACCACGTGCCCAAATATCTTTTTGTCCATCTTTGTAGAGCATTTGGTTACCAGCATGTGCATTTTCACCAAGTTTAAATGCAAAATCACCAAGTGCACCCACACCAAAACCTACAGTACCTTGTGTAAAGCCCGAATCGAACTTACCGATGACACCTTGGCCCCATGAGCTTTTATCATGCTGACCATTTGATAGGTCACGATAGATCCATCCATTTCGGAGGAGAATAGAGCCTTTTGCATCTTCAACAAAACCTTTTGATTCGCTTTGTTCGCTTGCATGTGTCACTGTTGAAAGCAAAGTTGCTTGAACGATAAATGCGAGTGCGAGTTTCTTGTGTATTTTTGGCATGTATACTTTCCCCAAGGAGGTGAACTGTAATTTGGAGCTAATCAAACACAGTGGTTTAACAAAAGACCAACTAATCTATAATAAAAAAAACCACAATTGCAAATTTATTTACCGTACATCATATATAAAATGCGGATTTACTAAGTGTTTTTTCCGATATTGATCTTTCTAATGTCATTCTACACTGTATCTATCGATAAAATAATTAGCAAAAAGTATACCAATTTCCATAATTCTGAAAAACTTGTTAAAGTGAAAAAGTAAAAATTAAACAAAATTTTTATAAATACGATTCACTCATTCGATGTTTAGGGGGAAACATGTTTCAAAAAATTCTAATCGCTACCAGTATTTTCACGATGTCTGGCCTAACATGCGCTTCAGAAAATGGACTACAGCCCTATGGTCTAAGTTTTTCAGGAAGTGTTGGTTTAACATCAGATTATCGCTTTCGTGGACAAACACAGACCCAGAATGATCCAGCATTGCAAGGAACTTTTACCCTAGCTCACGATTCGGGTATGTATTTTAGTGTTTTTGCTTCTAATGTTGATTTTGGTACAAATAATCCGAATATAGAATTAGATCCATCTGTTGGTTACACCACAAAGTTACCCCTTTCGGCAACGTTACAACCTAATTTGGATGTGGGTTTAGCATACTATAATTATCCAAGCGGTCATGACCTTAACTATCCTGAATTATATGCACGTCTTACTTTTGCAGATCTTTTTGCGAAAGGTGATAGCTTAATACCTAGCATTTCTTATAGTCATAATTATGGTGGGAATCTTACAAAGGATGCATATCAGCACCGTATTAATAATTGGAATTTTAATCTTGCTTATAGTGTACCTATTAAAGAAACAGGGTTTGGTTTAGTCAGTAGTCTTGGATATAGTAAATCTGATCGAGAAATCGGATTGTATGGTAATGATGATAATTACATCGATTGGAAAGCTGGGCTCACTTATAACGTTCAGGCAATTTCAGGTTTAGTTGCAGAGTTAAGTGCTGTCGGCACAAATATCGATACTACCGGCTATGACCATGTGACTAAACGTGGTGTAGATACAGGTGCAGTATTTAGTATAACAAAATCATTTTAAAGTAAAAAAGCACCTTTTAGGTGCTTTTTTATGGGAAAGGACTACGGTATGACAGCGCTTCAGTTAAATGAGATGAATTTATATTTGATGTACCGTCTAAGTCGGCAATTGTACGCGCAAGTCTTAAAATTCGATGATAGCTTCTCGCGGAGAGGCCCAACTTTTTTTGAGCAAGTTCGAGAATTTTCTGACCAGTAGCATCAAGTGATGCATACGTTTGAAGTTCACTGGTCGAAAGTGCATGATTTTGCTTATTTTGTCGTTTTAACTGTTTAGTATGCGCTGCAATAACGCGGTTTCTCACTGTTTCAGAACTTTCAGGTACCGCATTGGATTGTAGGTCGTGAGAGGATAGAGGTGGAACATCAATGTGTAAATCTATACGGTCAAGCATAGGACCTGAAATCTTGCTCTGATAACGTCTAATCGTTTCTGGACTACACTGACAACGAGCATCTTGATGAAATGCGTAACCACAGGGGCAAGGGTTCATCGCTGCAATGAGTTGAAAATGAGCAGGAAAAGTAGTTTGCCTTGAAGCACGAGAAATTGTAACTTGTTTTTCTTCAATAGGTTGACGTAAGGCTTCAATGACTTTTCGGTCAAATTCAGGAAGCTCATCTAAAAATAATACTCCTAGATGTGCAAGTGTAATTTCACCAGGTTGAGGCGATGAACCACCTCCCACCAATGCAATACTTGAAGCCGAATGGTGAGGTGCACGAAAAGGGCGCATACCCCAAGTATGACTTTGTTTTGCAACAGAATATATACTAGCTACCTCCAATATATCTTGTGCAGTAAGGGGAGGTAAAATACTAGGAAGTCTTGAGGCCAATAGCGTTTTTCCTGTACCAGGAGGACCTCTAAACAGTAAAGAATGCCCACCTGCGGCAGCAATTTCTAAGGCTCTGCGAGGTCTAAGTTGACCTTTCACATCTTTTAAATCAAGCATTGATTTTAATGAATAATATTCTTCTTGATTTGAGTCGTACACTGACATTGAAGAACCATGATTAAAATGATCACATACTGCTTTTAAACTACTCGCTGTATATATTTTTAATTCATTTAATCGGCTAGCTTCTTGTGCATTTTGTTCAGGAAGAATTAGAGCACGTTTCGATTGCTGACATGCAATTGCAATAGTAATTGCACTAGAAACAGGTCTAAGTTGACCATCTAAAGAAAGTTCACCAATAAATTCATAATTTTCGGATTCTATTGGTGAAATTTGCCCAGAGGCTATGAGAATTCCCAACGCGATTGCGAGATCTAACCTTGCACTGTCTTTGGGTAAATCTGCAGGTGCAAGATTAATGGTTAATCTTTTGGTTGGAAAGGTAAAACCACTATTAATAATTGCTGAGCGTACACGGTCTTTACTTTCCCGTACAGCAGCTGCGGGAAGTCCTACAATAGTCAGGGAGGGTAAACCTTGACTTAGATGGACTTCAACTTCAATGCATGGTGCAGAAATACCAAGAACACCACGACTGTAAACTTTAGCGAACGACATTTTGAACCAAATTGGTGCTTTACATTAGAGATAAAATAACTAATTGTGCACTTTTATTGTGCATTTTTAGAGATGGCATGCTCCAATACAGAGATCTGCTCATTTAATTGATCAATACGTTCATTTGCTTGAGTTAATGCATGCTGATGTCGTGTGAGTTCTTCTTTCGACACTAGATCCATTTTATGAATAGCCTCATTGAGTAATGCACGTAAATGATGCTCTAAATCTGCTTTAGGTTGTTCTATCTGAGACAAAATAGATTGAATTAACTGTTCTTTCATAAAAAACTCGGTTTTGGCTATAAAAATGTAAATTTTTTTAGAATTGCTTCACTATTCTAAAGCATTCATTTCATATTCAATAAACTTTAACAGTAGCTTGAATGTAAAGCATTTAAAATAAATTCTTAATGCTTGAGTTTTCATCAAATTAATTCAATTTTGGCATGAAAATTGAACATAAAAAATGAACCATAATGAAATAACCTGAAGGAATATAAACATGAAGCTTGTAACAGCAATTGTAAAACCATTTAAGTTAGATGATGTTCGTGAGGCACTTTCAGAAATTGGTGTGCAGGGGATTACTGTAACAGAGGTGAAAGGTTTTGGACGTCAAAAGGGGCATACCGAGCTTTATCGTGGTGCAGAATACGTTGTAGATTTTCTTCCAAAAGTAAAAATTGAAATTGCTATTAGCGATGAAATGGTTGATAGCGTTATTGAGTCTATTACACGTGTGGCAAGTACTGGAAAAATTGGTGATGGTAAAATTTTTGTCACTACTTTAGAGCAAGTCATTCGTATTCGTACGGGCGAAACAGGTCCAGATGCAGTTTAGTCTTGGCACAAAGATTGCTAAGAGCTGATTAACTTGCATGAATATGGGGTAGGGAATATGAAAAAAATTATCATGGCACTGAGTCTGACCAGTGCGCTTCTAAGTGGTGCACCAGCATGGGCAGAAGATACAGCATCTGCACCATCTCAAACCGTGGTTGTTTCTCAGGCTGCAGATCATTCGGCAAGTACGTCTACACCTGCCCCTCAACCTGCTCCCGCACCTGTAGCAACACCTAAGTTAGATACAGGTGATACAGCGTGGGTACTTATTTCAACGGCATTGGTATTGCTGATGACCATTCCCGGCATTGCACTTTTCTATGGCGGTATGGTGCGTAAGAAAAATGTCTTGGGCATCATGGCACATAGTTTAATGGCAACAGCATTGGTCAGCGTTGTATGGGTTGCAGTAGGCTATAGCTTGGCATTCGATGCAGGTAATGCTTTTATTGGTGGCTTCAGTAAGGCGATGCTTTCAGGCATTGGTTTAGATACCTTACAAGGTACAATTCCTGAAGTTTTATTTGTAATTTTTCAGATGACCTTTGCCATTATTACCGTTGCTATCATTAGTGGTTCAGTCGCTGAACGAATGAAATTTGGTGCATTTGTTGGGTTTACAACGCTATGGATTCTTATTGTTTATGCACCAATTGCGCATTGGGTTTGGGGCGGTGGCTGGTTGGCAGCTGATGGTGCATTAGATTTTGCTGGTGGTACGGTTGTTCATATCAACTCAGGTGTAGCAGGTCTTGTTGCTGCATATATGTTAGGTAAACGTGTTGGTTTTGGCAAAGAATCTATGGCACCACATAACTTAACACTTACAGTTATTGGTGCAGGCCTCCTTTGGGTGGGGTGGTTTGGTTTTAATGGTGGTTCAGCTTTGGGTGCAAACGGTGGCGCAGCTTATGCTTTAGTGACAACTCAAGTAGCAGCAGCAGCAGCAGCACTTTCTTGGTCTTTAATTGAAAAGCTAATTCGTGGTAAAACCTCTGTATTAGGTATTGCATCTGGTGGTGTTGCAGGTCTTGTGGTGATTACACCTGCTGCAGGTTATGTGACCGTTGGCGGTTCACTTATTATGGGTTTACTTGGTGGTGTGATTTGTTTCTGGGGAACAACAGCACTCAAACGTTTCTTAAAAGCAGATGATTCACTTGACGCTTTTGGTTTACATGCAGTCGGTGGTATTGCAGGCGCAATTTTAACAGGTGTATTTGCAAGCTCATTCATTATGGGCGATAAAGCACCTACGAATTTGCTCCATCAGGTATGGGTACAAAGCCAAGGTGTATTAGCAACAATCGCTTATAGTGCAATTTGTACATTCATTATTCTTAAAATTATTGATGTAGTGATTGGCATTCGTGTACCCCATGATGATGAACGTATGGGACTCGATTTAAGCCAACACGGCGAACGTATTGAGTAATCCGATTTAGATCAAAATAGCCTCTATATGGGGCTATTTTTTATTTTAGACACAACATTTAGTATCTGTCAGTTTTTTGATACACTAGAGAAAAATAAATTGGCAGATAGAATTTAAAATGCATTGTCCATTTTGTAATGTTCCTGACAGTAAAGTGATTGATTCTCGACTTGCAGCCGAAGGACGTCAGATTCGCCGTCGTCGAGAGTGTGTCGGATGCGCAGAGCGTTTTACTACATTTGAAACATATGAAGTGGTAATGCCTCGCGTCATTAAATCAAATGGGAAAAATGAACCGTTTGATGAAGCAAAACTTCGTCGTTCCTTAATGCATGCATTACAAAAGCGCCCTGTTACACAAGAGAAAATAGAGGCGGTGTTGAGTGATATTCAGCAAACATTACGTCGTTTAGGTGAGCGAGATGTAAGTTCATTGCGCATTGGTGAAATTGTCATGAAAGCGTTATTTGTATTAGATCATGTGGCATATGTACGCTTTGCATCTGTATATCAAGACTTTCAAGACGTAGAAGCATTTAGAAAACAGATTGAACAAATGCAGCAAATGCAAAAAGAGCGCCAATCATGAATACGCTATTTTCACAACAAGACCAAGTATATATGCGTCAAGCCATTGAGCTGGCAAAAAAAGCAATTTATTCGACCAAGCCAAACCCAAATGTAGGGTGTGTTATTGTAAAAAATGGTGAAGTCATTGGACAAGGGTTTCACCCAAAAGCTGGGCAACCTCATGCAGAAGTATTTGCTTTACGTGAGGCAGGGCATTTATCTGAAGGTGCAACGGCATATGTCACCTTAGAACCATGTGCCCATTATGGTCGTACACCCCCATGTGCAGAAGCATTGGTAAAAGCAGATGTGAAACAAGTATTTATTGCCAATACAGATCCTAATCCGCTTGTTGCAGGCAAAGGTATTTCAATTTTAGAAGCAGCAGGCATACAGGTTAATACAGGACTTTGTGCAGAAGAAGCTAAAGTACTAAACGAAGGCTTCTTAAAAAAAATGGCAACGGGAATGCCATACGTTAGACTAAAAGTAGCTTCAAGTTTAGATGGCCGCACTGCTATGGCTTCAGGTGAGTCAAAATGGATTACAGGACAAGAGGCTCGTCAAGACGTTCAGCATTGGCGTGCAATCTCAGGTGCCGTGATCACGGGTATTGAAACGGTATTGGCAGATGATTGCCAATTGAATGTACGCCAGTTAGAAAATATTGAACGAGATGCAATTGTACAGCCCAAAAGAATTGTATTAGATCGTCAAGGGCGTTTACCTTTAACTGCAAAAATTTTAGAGAATCCAGAAGATACATGGGTAATGACACCGTATCGTCAGGAGTTGGCAGATTTAGGTGTTCTTCAGTTTGAGGTTCAACCGCTCAATAGTTTATTAAGAGTGCTTGCGCAGAAACATCATATTCATGATGTACTTGTCGAAACAGGTGCAACGCTTTCGACCAGCTTTTTAACTGAAAAATTGGTTGATGAAATGATACATTATGTTGCACCAACATTATTGGGCCAGTCAGCGCGAGCGATGTTCCAAGCTAATTTTTCAATGTTGGCACAGCAACAACGTTTTACTGTGAAAGATATTACTCAATTGGGTGATGACTTCCGCTTAAGGTTGATACCAGTACAAGAGTCATTATGAGTTCAGAAACGACGGTTTATCATAAGCGCCGACATGCGGCACGAACAACAGATGAATACTTGTTCCATCAATTGGTTCCTTATTTAGGCAATAAACGCCGTTTACTTCATCTCATTTTAGAAGCACTGGAAATGACAGGCACGCTAAATACTGATGGTAAAAAAAAGCGTGCGCCCATTTTTGCAGATTTTTTTGCAGGTAGTGGTGTGGTTTCGAGATTGGCGCGTCAAAATGGTTATCGTGTTATTGCAAATGATTGGGAGCCGTACAGTCATGCACTGAATCATGCGGTTCTTTCTTGTGTTGAAGCTCCTGCCTTTAAAGAATTAGGTGGATATCAAAAAGCGATTGATTACTTAAACCGCTTACCTTTAGCGAAAGGTTGGGTAACTCATAACTTATGCCCACGTAACGATGAAGAATATGACCCTGCGCGTGATCGTTTGTTCTTTAAACGTAGAAATGGCATGCGTATTGATGCAATTCGTCAGCAAATTGCAACATGGCAGGCAGAAGGTGCAATTGATGATGTGGAAATGAGTGCTTTATTAGCACCACTTCTATATTCAGCCAGCTTTGTGAGTAATACCAGTGGCGTGTTTAAGAGTTTTCACCATGGTTGGGGTGGAAAAACACAGACGGCACTTGAACGGATTGAGTCACTTTTGTGGTTAACCCCCAGTCGTTTTTGTGAAATTGGTCGTCCGAATCAGGCTGCTGCTGAAATGTGGTGTGTAGATGCACAGCACCTTGCAAATCAAATGAGCGATTTTGAAGTTGATGTGGCTTATTTAGATCCACCATATAATCAGCATGCATATAGTAGTAATTATCATGTTTTAAATTCGCTCACGTTATGGGATCAAACAGATTTACCATCTCCAGATACGAAAGGTTTTAAAAGTGGTATAGATCGGGCATGGCGCAAAGAGCGTCCGAGCTTATATAACTCTTCAAAATATGCCAAAGAGGCCTATGAAAAGTTACTTGCTACGGTAAATGCACGTTTTATCTTAACGAGCTATTCGACGGATGGAAATATCTCGGCAACCGATTTGCTCAAAGCAAATTTAGAACGTGGCAAAGTCACGTTACTCACACAAGATGTACCACGGTATCGCGTGAGTAAACAGCGTCAGTCTGAGCGTGCACGTGTACTTGAATTTATTGTTATTACAGATACAAAGGCCAAATCTGGTCCACCACTGAGACAGCTACTCGGACAACTTTACCATTATGCCGAGTTAGGTGGTGTAGATACGACAGGTGTAAGCTCTCAGTTGGCATTATGGTAAAAGGAAGATAACCATGTTTACAGGTATTATTGAAAGTGTTGGGCAAGTGAAAAGCTTGCAAAATGTGGGTGGAGATATTCGTTTAACAGTAGGTACAGACATAGACATGTCTGATGTTCACCTAGGTGACTCGATTGCAACCAATGGTATCTGTTTAACGGTAACAGCTTGGGGCGATCACTGGTATTCGGCTGACGTTTCACGTGAAAGCTTAGACCGTACAACTCTAGGACGTTGGAAAGTTGGACAGCCATTAAATATTGAAAAAGCGATGTTACCTACAACGCGCTTTGGCGGACATATTGTGAGTGGTCATGTCGATGCAATTGGTGAAATTACGCTCATGCGTCATGATGCACGATCATTGTATTTTGAAGTGACTGCACCAAAAGAAATTGCAAAGTACTTAGCAGAAAAAGGCTCGATCACTGTTGATGGTATTAGTCTAACAATTAACCACTTAAATGGTTGTGTGCTTAGCCTAAATTTAATTCCACATACTGCCGAGCGAACTAATATTTCAACATGGCAAGTAGGTACAGCAGTCAATTTAGAAGTAGATATCCTAGCACGCTATATGGAGCGTTTACTTTTAGGTGATCGTGCGGCAATTGAAAAAGAAGATTCGAAAATTAGTATGGAATTTCTTGCAGATCATGGGTTTTTAAAATAAAGAATTCGGCATTATGCCGAATTCTTGCTTTTATTTTCGTCTAGTAAAATTTTAACTTCTTCTTCGGCTGCTTGTTGTAAGTTTTGGTTGAAACTTTCTACTGATTTTTGAATGTGTTCAATCAGTCCTTCCGCTTCAAGTTCAAGACGTAATTGAATATTTTCAATAACCTGTTGTAGCTGTACATGATTCAGTTTTAATGCTTTGTCAGAGGTTTGAGATGAAGCAGAAGCAAAACTCTGTTTTTGGTAACGACTACTATATGACTTGGTTTCAGTGTTCAATTTATTTTGCAAAGATTTTAATTGCTCCACTTGCGATTGTTCTTGCAAGCGCTCATCAAGCTGTAAGTTTTTGAGATATTCATCTTCAGCTTTTCTTTGTTTGAAAATTTTATCTTCAAGACGTTTTTGCTCGCGACAACGAGCATCTTCGATCATTTGTGCTTTAAGTACTTCATAGGCGTGTTGAATTTTTTGTTCAGAAGTCGTTTGAGCAAGTTCGTCTGATGCCTTCCATTCGTCAATATCACTTTCAGGTGTAAGGAGCTCACAGATGCGTGAGAGGTCATCAATATAGGTTTGTCGTGCAGCCTGCGGTGTATTTAACCAACGGGTTTTAAAGTCTTCACCAATATCTAATGCCACCAATTTAACTCCTCATGACAAATATTTTTTATAGTTTAAATGTTCTTGGTTCAATACCAAGTTGACGGTACTGCTTAAATTTATCTCGGCCTGTTATTTTAGAGGCTTCTGTATTTTCGACAATCTCAATAATGTGTTTAAACGTATCTTTAACATCAATCACATCATCACTAAAATTAAAAATAATCCATTCACCTTCGGTAGGTAAGTTTCCTGAAATACATACCTGTCCTGTGGTTTCATCTATACCATGGGTAATAAAACTTGTAGGATCAAAAGACCAAAGTAAATCGTCTAAAGTATGTTGTAATTCTTTCGATGGACAATACCACCATAGTTTTGGTGTGGTTTTTAAAACTTTACGTGCCAAACGACAAGCACTTTGTACTTGTCGTTCAACGCTTTTTTCAAAAAGATAAAAGCTAATAGCTGTCATTATTTCACGCGGTTTGCAATAAATTGAGTCAAAAGTGGTACTGGACGACCTGTCGCTCCTTTGTTTGCGCCTGAAAGCCAAGCAGTACCTGCAACGTCCAGATGTGCCCAACGGTATTCACGTGTGAAACGTTGTAAGAAACATGCTGCTGTAATTGAACCACCTTGTGGACCACCAATATTTGCAATATCTGCAAAAGGTGAGTCTAGTAACTCTTGGTAGTCATCAATTACAGGCATACGCCAAACACGGTCAAAGCTTTGCTCACCGGCTTGTTGTAAGTCTTGTACCAAAGCATCATCTGGTGAAAATAAACCTGTAAGGACTTTACCAAGTGCAACTACACAAGCACCTGTTAAGGTGGCAATATCAATCACTAACTCTGGATTAAAGCGTTTGACATAAGTGAGTGTATCGCAAAGTACAAGGCGACCTTCTGCATCTGTATTTAAAATTTCTACAGTTTGGCCATCCATCGTTTTAACAATGTCGCCCGGACGAGTAGCTTTACCTGATGGCATATTTTCAGCAGCAGCAATCGCACCTACCACATGAATTGGCAGTTTTGCTTCACAAAGTGCACGTAACGTACCAAATACAGAAGCTGCGCCACACATGTCAAATTTCATTTCATCCATACCTGCACCCGGCTTGAGGGAAATGCCACCTGTATCGAAAGTTACACCTTTACCTACAAGTACAACAGGTGCTTCGTCGCGTTGTGCATTATATTCAAGTGTAATAATACGGCCCGGACGTTCAGAACCTTTGCTGACTGCAAGGAATGAATGCATACCAAGTTCTGCCATGTCAGCTTCATCTAGTACAGTTACTTTAAGCTGTTCTGGGAATTCTTTTGCTAAATCAAGTGCAACTTGTGCTAAGTATTCTGGATAGCAAATATTACCCGGACGGTTACCTAAATCTCTTGCCAATGTTTGGCCATTTTGAATTGCTTGAATAAGTTCGATTTGTTGTACTGAGAGCGTTGTTCCTTCAAGCTGAAGTGTTTCAAGAACTTGTTGATGTTTATTCGATTTGAATTCATCGAAATGATAATTGGCCTGTGTTAAGGCAAGTGCAAATGTATAATGGTATTGTTCAGGTAACGCGGTTAAATTTACTGTAATTTGAGAATAGTTTTTCTGCGCAATTTTAATAATGTTTTGTGCAATTTTTGCTATTTTACTACCACTAAGGTTTGCAGGATTGTCTAAACCGATTAAAGTAATGCTTGGATAGGCTTCACTGTGTCCAATGAGTGGCAAAGTTTCATTCAATTGCGCTTTAAAATTTGCATTTTGAATGATTTGATTAAAGTTTTCGAGTGATGCAACATTCGCTTGCTCAATGTTTTGTGCATTTACAAGAGAAAATAGAACTGAATGCGCGTCTTGAGATTGTTTTAAAGTAAGTTTCATACGCTTGCAAAACCTTGTCATAGAGGGTTAATTGTTAGAACAACTTCTATCATCATACTAAGCCAATTTGCCCTTATGGGTATAGAGGCTTTTACTAAAAGTCAAAAGATTGATTTAAAACAAGGTCGAACAGCACTTATTTCAGAAAATCTTTGTTTTATTATAGAGGAAACAAAGGGGAAGGCATCTGATGAGAGGTTATTTATTCTGTGTATTCGGTTAAACTAGCAACATATTTAATTTTCAATGTAAAAATGGAAGTGTCCTTTTGATTATTCGACGTTATCTTGTGAAGCAAGTCGTGTCGACTTCCGTGGTTGTCGTGGCTTTATTAACCTTAATTATGATGGGTGGTCGACTCATTAAGTATTTTGGTGTGGCGGCACAAGGTCGTTTAGATGCCAGTGTTTTATTTAGTATTATTGGCTATCGACTTCCTGAGTTTTTAACACTCATTTTACCATTAGGCTTTTTTATTGGCTTAATGTTGGTGTTTGGGCGTTTGTATACAGACAATGAAATGGCTGTGCTCAATAGTAGTGGTTTAAGTCGTAACCATTTGGCACGCTTACTTATTCCCATGACAGCAGGTGTTATGGCAATACAAATTGCACTGATGGTCTGGGTTGGGCCTTGGGGTGTTTACAAGTTTGAGCAATTAACCAGTGCGCAAGCAGTGAGAACGGGCTTTGACCTCGTTAGACCTAAAGAATTTGTATCTTCTGGCCCCTATACTATTTATGCAAGTGATTTGTCTGAAGATCGAAAAAATTTAAAAGATGTCATCTTTTATCAACGTTCAGAACAAGACAATAAGCCGGATTTAATTATTCTTGCGCGTGAAGCAAAACGTGTTGAAATTCCAAATGATACAGCCAATGTGGTTGATTTATTGGATGGTCGCCGTTACGAGATTTATCAAGGACAGCCACGTTATTCGCAAGCTGAATTTAAAAGCTATCGTTTACGTATAGAAAATGACAAAGAGTCATCGATTGGGAGCAGTGCGATTAACGCCGTGACCATTGGGAAACTTTGGGCAAAAAGAGATGATTCAGTCGTTCAAAGTGAGTTAGGTTGGCGTGTTTTTGGTCCGTGGGTCATTGTTATTGCACTAATGCTTGCCACAGCTTTGTCTGAAGTGAATCCGCGTCAAGGGCGTTACTATAAGTTACTGCCTGCGATTCTTATTTTTGCAAGTTTAATTGTATTAATGATGGCGGTTCGAACACGTGTATCACGTGGTGATCTCAGTGTTTGGTTGTATCCTATTGTACTTGTTGCTTATGGTGTGATTACCTTTATTTTCTTGCGTAATCCGAATTTAACACCAAGACTTAAACAGAAATTGAGTAGATGAGGTCTATAAATGTTCGCACGTAGTATTATCGCTAAACATGTGACCTCTACAACAGCGCTTGCCATGCTTGGAGCAACCGCCGTGTTAACACTGTTACAAGGCTTGTTTACATATCTTGCAGAGTTGAGTGCATTAAAGCATGGTTATAATGCACTACAGGCATTGCAATATGTGCTTTGGAATACCCCAGCTTTTCTCTATAAAATTTTACCTATTTCTGCATTAATTGGTGCGGTTATTGGTTTAGGTACGCTTGCATCAAACAGTGAACTGGTTGTGATGCGTTCGATTGGTGTAAGCCTATGGCGTATTGTTGGTTGGGTAGTTCGCTCAGCACTCATTTTGGTGGTTTTGGCATTTGCTTTAAGTGAGTGGGTTATTCCTCATACTAACGAAAGGGCAGATAGTCTAAAGAAGCATCAGAGTATTTCCTCTCTTGGCGAAGTACGTGGATACTGGACAAGGGAAGCACAACGTTTCATTTATATTAATTATGCAAATTCTGAGGGTGAGCTAAAAGGGATTCAAATCTTAGATTTTGATAACAACTACCATCTTAGACAAACTTTGAACGCTGAGGGTGGGCATTTTCAAAAGAATGGTCAGTGGCAGTTAAATGATGTAACGCAAATGACTGTACAAGACGATGGTCGGGCAGTAGAGCAACATTTAGCAACATCAGAGATTGCACTTGCACTACAGCCAAAATATGTGCATATGGTAACCATAGATCCTGAAGATCTATCACCAAGTCAGTTGGTTTCATTTATAAGATATTTATCTGATTATAGTCAGGTTCCAAAGTCTTACCAGCTCGCATTTTGGCAGAAAGTAGGTATGCCTTTTTCTCTTATTGCACTTGTTATTATTGCTTGCTCATTTATTTTTGGACCACTACGCCAACAATCTATGGGTTTTCGTTTGGTTATTGCATTATTTACAGGGCTTGGTTTTTACTATATTCAAGACTTTTTTGGGTATGCCAGCTTAGTTTATAACGCATCACCTGCGTGGTTTGTGTTTACCCCAATTGTACTTATTTTTCTTGCAGGTGGGTACTTGCTCAATAGAGCAAAATGAGAAAAAAAGGTTGTATGTGCTTTGTAGCTTACAACCTTGGTAACATAGTCGCTTGTTTAAAAAGTATGTAATATGGAAATTTCAATAAACAACAAAGAGAATATACTATGACGGACGTGAAGGCTGGCAAGATCCCACATATCTTAGTCATTATGGATGGTATAGGTCATCGTGAAGCAGAACAAGACAATGCTTTTCTTGCAGCAAAGACACCTAATTTGACCGCAATGGAAGCGAACCATCCGCATAGTTTAATTTCTGGTTCGGGTGAAGATGTTGGCTTACCTGATGGCCAAATGGGGAATTCCGAAGTTGGTCATATGAACCTTGGTGCAGGACGTGTGCTGTATCAAGATTTTACACGGATTACTAAAGATATTCGTACTGGGGATTTTTTTAAGAACCAAGTCTTGGTCGATGCTGTAGAAAAAGCCAAAGTAAAAGATGGCGCTGTTCATATTATTGGTTTGCTTTCAGACGGCGGTGTACATGCGCATGAAGATCATATTGTGGCAATGTGTGAACTTGCATTGAAACGCAATGCTAAAGTGTATTTACACGCATTTACCGATGGTCGTGACACACCACCAAAAAGTGCAGAATCTTCATTAAAGAAACTAGACGCACTATTTGAACAATACCCAAATCAAGGTCGTATTGTTTCTATGATTGGTCGTTATTTTGCAATGGATCGCGATAATCGTTGGGATCGTGTAGAACAAGCATATCGTTTACTCACAGAAGGTGAGGCGGTGCGTGTGGCTGCAACGGCTGAAGAAGGTTTACAACAAGCATATGCGGCTGAAGAAACAGATGAGTTTGTAAAAGCGACTCGTATTGGTGAAAAGACACCAATTCAAGATAACGACAGTGTTGTGTTTATGAATTTCCGCGCAGACCGTGCGCGTGAATTAACACGTGCTTTTGTAGAAACAGACTTTTCTGGATTTGAGCGTAAAGTTCAACCTAAGCTTGCAGAGTTTGTTATGTTAACACGTTATCAAGCGAGTATTCAGGCACCTGTGGCGTATATGCCAGAACCACTACATAATACGTTGGGTGAGTACCTATCTAATTTAGGGAAAACACAATTACGTATTGCTGAAACTGAAAAATATGCACATGTGACATTCTTCTTTAGCGGTGGCCGTGAAGATGAATATGAAGGTGAGAAACGTATTCTTATTCCATCGCCAAGTGTTGCTACATATGATTTAAAGCCTGAAATGAGTGCTTATGAAGTAACCGATAAGGTTGTTGAAGCAATTAACTCTCAAGCATACGATCTCATTGTAATTAACTATGCCAATGGTGATATGGTTGGACACACAGGTGTATTTGATGCGGCAGTTAAAGCAGTTGAAGCAGTAGATACCTGTTTAGGTCGTGTATATGACGCAGTGATGGCACAGCATGGACATATGCTTGTAACGGCAGACCATGGTAATGTTGAACAAATGCAAGATTACGAAAGCGGTCAGGTACATACACAACATACGACTGAGCTTGTACCATTTATTTATGTTGGTCCAACCAGTGCCACAATTGCAAGTGGTGGTGTATTAGCAGATGTTGCACCTACGTTACTTAGCCTCATGAAACTCCCAATCCCACAAGAAATGAAAGGCCGTAATTTAATTACGTTGAACGAAAAATAGAGGTTAATGGATGATTCACCAACTGAAAAAACTTAGGATTTTACTTGGTTTGCTTGGTTGTATGAGTTATACCAGTGCTGCCACACCAAGTGGCAGCCAAACCCCCGAATATAATGAAAATGAGAAAGCACTCTATAGCCAAGAAATTCCAATTGATGGAATTCAACGATTTGTTCAGATCTATGCACTTATTAAAGATAACTATGTGCGTGAAACCTCAGATGAAGAGTTGTTCGAACAAGCAATAAAAGGCTTAGTCAGTGGACTAGATCGTTATTCAAGATATCTTACACCAGAAGAATATAAGCAACTTGTTCAGTATACAGATGGAGATGTTGCAACTGTTGATTTTGAGCTTATTTTAGATCGTGCACAAAAACAATGGTATATACGTGGCGTCCGCTCGAACTCAGATTCTGCAAAACTGGGAATTCATAATGGAATGCCTGTTTATAAGCTAGATAATATTGAAATTAAAGATCTTACGCCTGAGCAGGTTAAAAATATTTTATTCGGTGCAGTGGGGACTGTCGTAAATATACAAGTTGCCCCAGTTGGACAACCACTGACCGTGGTTCGTAATAAAAAAATAGAAGTAGAAATTGCTGCCAACTTATTAAAAAATCAGGTTTTGGTGATTAAGGTTCCTGTATTCCAACAAGAAACGGCAAATGAAATTAAGAGTATTTTGGAACAATATAAGAATACGAAATTAAAAGCAGTACTGTTTGACTTGCGTAATAATCCCGGTGGGTTGTTATCGGCAGCCGTGGAAACAGCAGATCTATTTTTGAATAATGGGACGATTGTCACTACACGAAGTCGATCGGAAGGTAGTCAGACTTTTCAAGCCTTACCCAGTAAAGAATTTGATGACCTTAAACTAGGAATATTGATTAATGGCCGCTCTGCTTCGGCAGCAGAAGTTTTTACTGCGGCATTAAAAGAACATCAACGTGCTTGGGTACTTGGCGAAAAAAGTTATGGAAAAGGGGTTGTACAAAAGTTATTTCCATTATCGAATGGTGCAGCAGTACAAATGACGGTTTCTCACTATTTTACCCCGAATAACAATATGATTGATGGCCGAGGGATACAACCGAATCAAAATATCCCTAGACCGCCAACTATGAAAGATAATGTTTATATAGAGACGATCTCCGAGGCATTACTTAAACATTAACCTTCATCTAAGCCAAACTTTTTTAGGCGATATCGTAAAGAGCGAAAAGACATATTGAGTTTTTTAGCAGCCTGTGTTCTGTTCCAGTAAGTTTTATTTAGCGTTTCTATAAGAATTCTTTTTTCAATCGCTTCTAAGTAAGGTTCTAGACCATCTGCCCAAACCTTTTGCATTTCAAGTTGAGTTGAGTCATCGGTATACGTAGTAGGGCTGATGACAGGAGTACTTATAGGTTGTGGAGGTGTTTCCACCTGTGGTGTAGGTTTATGTATATTAATAGATTTTAAATTAATATCACTAATTGCATGTCCATCGGACAAAGTAATAGCACGTTCGATAATATTGCGAAGTTCGCGAATATTTCCTGTATAGCGTTGTTTCATAAGCCAGTCTTTGGCTGAAATAGTAAATTCTTTTGTTGGAATTTGCCATTCTGTACATATTTTTTCTAAGAAGTGTTTTGCAAGCAAGATAATGTCTGCACCGCGTTCTCTTAACGGAGGAAGTTGAATGTCCATGACATGTAAGCGGAAAAATAAATCTTGTCTAAACTTTCCTTCCTGAATAAGTTGCTCTACATTTTGATGTGTCGCACTAATAATGCGGAAATCTACAGGAATTTCGGTATCTGAACCAATCGGGCGAATACATTTTTCTTGTACTGCACGTAAGAGCTTCACCTGCATATTCATGGGTAGCTCTGCTATTTCATCTAAAAAGAGTGTTCCACCATCTGCCGACTGTATAAGACCAACTTTATTTTGTGTGGCACCCGTGAAGCTTCCTTTTACATAGCCAAATAATTCACTTTCCATGAGGTCTGCTGGAATGGCACCACAATTAATTGGAACAAAAGTAGACTCTTTACGATGGCTAAGAAGATGAACCAATTTTGCGATGACTTCTTTTCCTGTCCCTGATTCGCCCATAATAAAGACAGGAGCTTGTGTCTTAGCTACTTTTCTTAAAGTATCTCTGAGGGTATTCATCACAGGTGATTGACCAATAAGTAGCTTATACTCAATGTCTGATGAATTTAGTTTTTGTTCTGCTGCCTTGTTTGAAAAAGCTTTTTCCAAAAGGTTTTTGAGAGACTCCAAATTGATGGGCTTGCTCAGAAAGTCAAAAGCACCTGCTTTTAATGCAGCAATTGCAATTTCCATATTGCCATACGCACTAAGTACGGCAATTGGCAAATCGTGATAGTGATCAGTCACATATTTGACTAATTCTAATCCACTTTCATCGGGAAGGTTTAAGTCAGTGAGGCAAGCATCATACTTATGTTTGCTAAGCTTCTCTTTGGCTTGTGCGACATCATGTGCAATATCACAATAAATATGAATACGTTTTAAGCTCATTTGGATGAGCATACATAGATCCACTTCATCATCGACGAATAAGATTTTAGGATTATTTATTGTCATCTTGTCTCAATCATTTCTATACCACAACCAGTGGGCACTCAATGCGAAAGCATGTTGCATGCTTTAATTTTATATAGTTTAACGTTGCTTGGTTTGCATCACATAAACTACGTGATAAATACAAGCCTAGCCCAGTCCCATTAATTTCAGTTGTAAAAAAAGGTGAAAATAAGTTTCTAATGTGATGTTCAGGAATGCCCGAACCAAAGTCGATAATATCTATAACAGCATATTGATTTTTTGTATAAGCTTTTACTTCTACGGTAGCCTGCTCTTTTGAAGTATGACGTAATCCATTGCGTATTAAATTAATCAAAATCTGTCTTAGGTGCGTTTCATCAAATTTAATATAAATTTGTAGCAAAATAGATAATTGAATTTGGTCTTTAGGTACATCAGAGAAATCATCTTTTAAACATTCTATCAGAAAATGGTTTAAAAGAATTGTTTTTGTAATAGGGGTTTGGCTTCGTGCCATATCTAACGTAGATTCAATTGTATGGTTAATTCTAAGGCTTTGTTTCGAAATCATGTTTTGTAACATGGCTCTTTCACTGTCATCTGCATCTGCAAGTAATTCATTGGCTTGAACAATACTAGCCAAAGGGTTACGAATTTCGTGAGCAATGCTTGCAGAAAGCTGTCCTAATGCAGCAAGTTTTAATTGTTGTACATGGTCATTAAATTTTTGTGCATCTTGCATAATAAAAAGTGTAAGTAACTGCTGAGGAACTTTTAGTTTCTGTATTCGGATATGAATCTGCTTGGTTAACCCTTGTGGCTCGAATATAAAACGCTCTCCTTGACTGAGCCGATTAAAGATAATGTACTCATATAATTCTGGTTGAATACTCTGTAATGGTGTGTCTTTAATGGGTTGAGCTGCTTCTATATTTAATAATTCATGAGCTGCTGGATTCACCAAAATGACATGTTGTTTGTCATTAATGACTAAATATCCCATATCGACTTGTTCAAGGATATATTGATTTAGATCTTGCAGTTGAAGAATAGCAATAGATTGTGAGTTATTTACTTTTGTTAAGTTTTCAAAACGTTTGACAGTAAATTGCGCTGTGAAGTAAATAACTAAAAATAAAAATGCAAGAAAAAGCGTACTACCAATATTGTTCAGATGATGGGTATATAGCCATGAGTCTATAAATGGAATATAAACAACAGAAATAATAGAAAGCAGTGTTAAAGAAAGTGCCTTTCGATGAGATAACAGTAAATTAGTAATAAAGATTGTAATTGCAAATAATAAGCTGATATGAAGGTTTGGCGCACCTTGTGCAAAGGTGAGTAAACTAAAACAAGAGACATCGATAATACTAAAAAATATAATTTTTTTAGGTAAAAGCGACTGACTTAAATATAAGAGTAAGAATTGAAGTAGACTAATAAAGGTATATACAATAAGGGTGATGATATAAAACGTCTGATATTTATAGTCATCTGTCGATTGAGATAAATTTAAAAAGAAAATTGCAAGTAAACTACTTGCAATAATCAGTCGATAAATACCATACCATAATCCGAGACGGCGAAAGCTAAAAGAATCGGAAACAACACGCATGATGGTATTTAAGGTTGAACGAGGTTATAACGAATCGCAAGATGCGTTAATTTGACGTCACTATCGATATTTAATTTTTCAAAGATGCGATAGCGATATGTATTTACAGTTTTTACGCTGACAAAAAGCTTGTCTGCAATATCTTGCGCGCTATGACAACTTACAACCATCATGGCAACTTGCATCTCTCGCTCAGAGAGTTGATCAAATGGTGAGAGTTGTGTATCTGCTAAATATGAACTTGCCAGTTGCTCCGCAATATCCGCACTAAAATACTTACCACCTTGGCTTACTTTTTTTATCGCACGTACCATTTCTTCAATGGGTGCGCCTTTGGTAATGTAGCCTTTGGCACCTGCTTTTAAAACCAAAGAAGGGTAAGGTTCTTCAGATAGCCCACTGACAGCAATAATTTTAGTGGTTGGTATACTTTGAACGAGACGACGGGTCGTTTCTATTCCTCCAATGCCAGGCATATTTACATCCAGTAAAATAATGTCTGGCTGATTTTTTCGTGCAAGCACGAGAGCATCTTCTCCTGATTCAGCTTGTCCCACTACTTCGATATCGACCTGATCGGTGAGCATTCGGCAAATGCCTGTTCTTACCAATTCATGGTCATCTACGACTAAAACTGAAATCACGTTCTGGTTACCTCATGAATTGAACTTTTTTGTTACATAAATTTGTTACATAAAGCAAATTAAACTTGCAATCACAACACAAAATTAGCAATGCTATCCTAAAATATTACCTGAAATTTATGCATAATTACTGGTTTTATACAAATCAGTGCCTTGTGCAAATGTAAGGCATATTCGTGGTAATAAGCAAATTTATCTTATCACCTTTTTAGTCGAGTGAAATATTGTGAAAAGTTTAAAGAAGTCTTTGGTACACATGTTAAGTGTACCCCTTTTACTGGGATTAAGTTGCTATAGCTTTGCAGATCTTACAATCGATGGAAAGCCGCCTGTTCATCAAAATTTTTCAACACATGATGTCAAAGAGCTATTGGCAGATGATGATGAGATAAATATTGCGCCACAAGGCAGTACCACGACATCTACAACATTGCGTCCTGCACAACCAGGCGTTGTAGATACTAGCTTCATGAATAATGCAGGTCCAAGTGTTCATGCAGGTTCTGCATTGGTGATGGATGCACAAACGGGTGAAGTACTGTTTAGTAAAAATAGTAGTTTTTCCAGGCCAATGGCATCGATTACTAAGTTGATGACAGCAGTCGTGACAGCAGATGCACATTTAGATATGTCTGAAAATATTACATTAGAGCCAATTGATTTTGATGGTCCTAAAAAGGCAAGTACCAAATTGCGTGTTGGCGACAAAATGAATCGTGCAGAAGTGTTATTGGTTGCACTGATGAAGTCTGAGAATCCTGCTGCTGCCGCGCTAGCAAGAACTTATCCAGGTGGAAAACCCGCATTTATTGCAGCCATGAACGCAAAAGCACGTGAACTAGGAATGAGTTCAACGCATTACTTTGAATCGACTGGTTTGGACCCACGTAATGTTTCTTCTGCAAGAGACTTAGCAATTTTAGTGACTCAAGCTTATAAGTATGGCGTGATTCGTCAGTTCTCATCTACACCACATTACGATTTTAATTTAGGGTATAGAATGCTAAATGCCAGTAACACAAATGCATTGGTACGTAATGGCGGATGGAATATTAATCTTTCAAAAACAGGCTTTATTAATGAAGCAGGGCGTTGTGTTGTTATGCATACCACTGTTAATTCACGTCCTGCTGTAGTGGTGTTGATGGGTGAACCAACCACACAAGCTCGAAATACAGATGCAACACAGCTCCTCAACTGGCTTACAGGTTTACCAAAAGACACCTGATTTTTTATATAGACTCGCTTTTTACAATAAAAAAATCCCTGTGTGCTCACAGGGATTTTTTTATTGCGAAGAGATAGTTTATTTATCCATATGAGACAAGATTGAGTTTTTCACATCATTCATTGTCGCATCAATGGTAAGCATAACTGCATCGGCACATTGTTTAATGGCTGTATCTGGATCTTTAAGACCATTACCCGTTACAGTACATACAATTACTGAACCTTCAGCAATTTTTCCTGCTTTAATGTCGCGAATTGCGCCACCAATAGAAGCTGCAGATGCAGGTTCTACAAATACACCTTCGTACATTGCTAGCATACGCTGTGCATCTAAAATTTCACTGTCTTGTAGTTCATCAAACCAACCATTTGAATCTCGTACAACCGCTTTTGCATGATTCCAACTTTGTGGATTACCAATACGAATAGCCGTCGCTACAGTTTCAGGTGCCTCAATCGGAGCACCACGTAAAAATGGAGCTGCGCCTGATGCCTGATAACCTACCATTTTAGGTAAGCCTTCTGGTTTAGGGCCTGTAAACTGATCTGTTGTTGGATCATAAACAACTTGTTCAAATGCTTCTACAGGTTGATCTGCAACAGCTTCTGTATAACCCATCCAATGCGCAGTAATGTTTCCTGCATTACCTACAGGTAGGCAATGGTAGTCAGGAGCTTTTCCTAAAGCTTCTACAATTTCGTAAGAAATCGTTTTTTGACCTTGTAGACGATAAGGGTTAATCGAGTTCACAATTGTTACAGGTGCTTGATCTGCCATTTCTTTGACAAGACGCATACCATCATCAAAGTTACCACGAATTTGCATGGTAATTGCACCGTACATCATGGCTTGTGCCATTTTACCCATTGCAATTTTGCCTTCAGGAATAAGTACGAATGCTTTAATTCCTGCACGAGCTGCATAAGCTGCTGCAGCAGCAGACGTGTTACCAGTAGATGCACAAATAATCGCTTTTGAGCCATCTTCAACTGCTTTTGTAACCGCCATAGTCATACCGCGGTCTTTAAAAGATCCTGTTGGGTTAAGGCCTTCATATTTCACATAAATTTCAACATCTTTGCCAATAATACGTGGAATATTTTCAAGTTTAATCAGTGGTGTGTTTCCTTCACCTAAAGAGATTGCACGTGTAGTTTTTGATACAGGTAGACGGTCGCGGTAGCGATCTACAAGTCCAGTATAGCGATTGGCATTAGACATGATGTTGTTCCAAGAAGATGTGTAAAACATGCGAGACAATAATCAGCCTCGCAACTGAGCTTAAATTAATTTTCCAGAGATTCCAAGCGGATTCGAGTCACTTCGCCGTGTGTTGCAGGCAATGCTTGGATTTTAGCAATGGCTTCATCCATTTTTGATTCAACAATTGGATCGGTCATAATGACGACAGGAACACGATTTTTTAAACGTGGTTGTTGCATAATGGCATCGATACTGATCCCACACTGACTTAAAATAGTCGTAATGTCTGCTAAAACGCCTTTGTTGTCATCAACATTGACACGTAGGTAGTATGCAGTGGTCATTTCCTCACGTTTTAGAATTTGAATATCTTCAAGTGATTCAAATGCAAGCTGTGGAATTGTCCCTGAGCCATCTTCGGTGTACGAAATATCACGAACCAAGTCAATAATATCTGCAACAACAGCAGATGCAGTTGGGCCACCACCTGCACCCGGACCATAGTACATAGTTTGACCAACAGCACTTGCCTTAACAGAAACAGCATTTTGAACACCGTTTACATTTGCCAAAGGCTGTTCTTCAGGAATAAGTGTTGGATGAACACGCAGTTCGATACCGTTTTCTGCACGACGTGCAATTCCTAAATGTTTAATACGGAAGCCAAGTTCTTCTGCGTATTTTACGTCTTGTGCTGTAATTTTACTAATACCTTCGGTATAGACTTTGTCGAATTGTAATGGAATACCAAATGCGATAGAGGCAAGTAAAGTTAATTTATGTGCTGCATCAATGCCTTCAACATCGAATGTAGGATCTGCTTCTGCGTAGCCTAAAGCTTGAGCTTCTGCAAGTACATCTTCAAACTGACGAGATTTATCACGCATTTCAGTCAGAATAAAGTTACCTGTACCATTAATAATACCAGCTAACCAGTCAATTCGGTTAGCTGCAAGTCCTTCACGCATGACTTTAATAATAGGAATACCGCCTGCAACCGCAGCTTCATATGCAATTTGTACGGTGTTATTGTCAGCCGCTTCAAAGAGTTCATTGCCTTCTTCAGCAAGTAAAGCTTTGTTTGCTGTAACAACCTGTTTTCCATGTTTTATTGCTTCTAAAATTAAATCATGTGCAGGTTGAATACCACCAATGAGTTCAACAACGATATCTACATCGGGTTGGCGAACAATTTCAAATAGATCTGCACTTTGTTGAATACCTTCCAAATTGAGATCTGGGCGTGGACGGCGAGTGCCTACGTGAGTAATTTGAATTTCTCGACCTGTACGGCGTTTAATTTCTGTGGCATTTTCTTGTAATAATTGAAGAACTCCACAACCAACGGTACCAAGACCAAGTATAGCCAGACGAACTGGTTTCACGTCACACTCCAAAATAAATTAGCAAATGATCTTAGATCATAGCTAAAAAAATCGGCAGAGTGTAGGTGAAGATTCGCGAATCTTCACCTATTTTAGTATTATTTTTCTAATTTTTTGACAATATCATCGGCTGAAAGGTAACCACCTAGGTAATGACCGTCTTGACTATATACAGCAGGTGTACCATTTACACCGATATTTAGGCCAAGTGCATATTGTGATTTGACTGGGTTTTGGCATTGTGTTTGTGGAATATTTTCACCTTTTACCACTGAAGCAAATGCAGCTTGGCGATCTTTACTACACCAAATACTTTCCATCATTGGGAGGAACTGATCGCCACGAGGCCATGCAATGTAACGAACCTCAATACCTTTTGCTGTAATTTCTGGCAGTGATTCATGAAGTTTATGGCAGTAAGGGCAGCTTGCATCTGTAAATACATAAATTATATGTTTTGTCTGACCTTGAGCAGGATAAACAATAAGATCTTTTACATTCAATTGTTCAAAGAGTTTTTGGTTTTCTTGCGCCTGCAATCCTTCACTTACGTTATGTAGTTTTGTATCGCCTAAACGTAAAATATCGCCTTGAATAATATATTTACCATCAGATGTAGCATAAACCGATGGCATACCTTCTAAGTTTACCCAGTAAATATTTGGAACTTCCGTCTTTTTAATGTCGGTAACTTTAATTTTAATATTTGCTTTTTCCAACTGCTCTTGGAATGTTTTCATTAAGCGTTGTTTTTCATTGCGCTCTAGAATAGGTGATACGTCACCTGTTGCTGGACTTGTCGCTGTCAGTGAATCTGATTTTGTTGTTTCTGCTTTGTCTTTAGAACAACCAGACATAATGGCAGTTACAGCGAAAGTGCAAGCAAGGAGTGTTTTAGAATAAGGAAATGCCATAAAAAACTCTTTAACTGATCAAGAATAATAAAAATAATGCTTAAGCATATCAAAAAATATGATCAAGTTCGTGAAGTTTCATTACTAAGTGTGACAATCTCACATACCTGTGTTACGGGCGGGGATGATATGTCTCATGTACTTTTTGCAATCTGACTTGTGCCACATGCGTATAAATTTGTGTAGTGGACAAATCGCTATGACCTAAAAGCATCTGTACAACACGTAAATCTGCACCATGATTGAGGAGATGTGTTGCAAAAGCATGTCTTAAAGTATGTGGTGAAAGTTCAGTCTGAATATTGGCAATTAGGGCGTAACGTTTAATGGCATACCAAAAATTTTGTCGACTCATAATTCCACCATGTTGGGTTAAGAATAAATAGTCGGTACTGGTTTTATAAAGGGCAGGGCGCGCTTCATTAAGATATTTTTCAATCCACTCTGTGGCGACTTGTCCGATTGGAACGAGCCTTTCTTTATTACCTTTACCAAGAATGCGTAAATAGCCTTGTCTTAAGTTGAGTAACTCGATGCGTAAATTAATGAGTTCACTTACACGTAGACCGCTTGCATACAGTACTTCAAGCATGGCACGGTCTCTTAGACCAAGATGTGTGTGAATATCGGGTGCTTGAATTAAAGCTTCGACATCTTCTTCACTTAGGTCTTTAGGAAGCGCTCGACCAAGCTGAGGCGTTTTATGTGTTTCTAACGGATCATCTGTACGGAGTTTTTGCTCGCGCATAAATTTGTAAAAAGACCGAAGTGCAGAGAGAATCCTTGCAATAGAGCGTGGGCTTTTTCCTTGTTTGGTCAGCTCAATAAGTACATCTGAAATATCGTCTTTACACCACTGTGATAGGGGTAAACGACTAAGTTCACTACATTGTATTAAGTCAGACAAATAGGCATTACGTGTATGTGGGCTGACGGTTTGTGCAACCAAATAATCTCTATACCCAATTAAAAAAGAGAGCTTTTTCGGTATTTTGACAGGCGCAGGTACGCGAGGTTTTTTATTGTTTAGCATGGCAATATCATAATTAAAAATAATTTAATTGAGAAGACTAAACTGATAAATGTTGCATTTAGTTAATAGCTGATGATGTGTATGTAAATTGTTCTCATTTATGTTTATAATAATTAAAAATGTTAAGGATGCTGCGCGGTGCTGTTATCAGAGTTAAAGGTCAAGCAAGCTGCTGTTATACAAAAGATTAATCACCTAAATGCTGTGGATGGGCAAGATGATTTAATTGCGAGCCGATTGGAAACTTTAGGATTCTTACCAGGGACCCTTGTAAAGATTATTGCACGAGGCGTTTTTGGTGGCGATCCCATTCTTATTCAGATCGGATTTACACGGTTTGCGTTAAGAAAGTTTGAAGCAGAAAAGATTGAAGTGAATCATGAGGGAGCACCTGTATGAGTGAGGTGCTTCGAGTCGCTTTAGTCGGCAATCCAAACTGTGGTAAAACATCTGTTTTTAATCAGTTAACAGGAACTCGCCAAAAAGTTGGTAATTATGCAGGTGTGACTGTAGAGAAAAAGGTTGGTTTCTTTAATCTACCTTCTGGTCAAGCTGTACGTGTACTGGATTTACCGGGTACCTATAGTTTAGATGCTACAAGTCCAGATGAAGCGGTAACACGTGATGTCTGTTTAGGTAAAATTGAAACTGAAGCAGAACAAGATGCATTTTTGTGTGTTGTTGATGCAACAAATTTGAGTTTACATCTGGGCTTAGTATTAGAAGTCATTGCCTTAGGACGACCTGTTTTAGTCGTTTTAAATATGATGGATGAAGCACGCCGTCGTGGTATTCAAATTAATATTCAAAAACTTTCTGAACGTCTTGGTGTACCTGTTACTGAAACAGTAGCAACAAACGCATCTGGTGTCGCAAACTTAACAAAAGCATTAGATCAAAAACGTTTTAATACACCGAATACAGAATTAAGTGGTCTGGTTGGGAATCCTCATCAGAAAGCACAACAAATTTTAGATGATGTTATTGTTTTTGCAGATAAAGAAGATAAGCGAACAGCCTTCTTAGATCGTATTTTTCTCCATCCTATTTTAGGATTGGTAAGTCTTGCTTTACTCATGTTTATTGTATTCCAAGCTGTATTTACTTGGGCTGCTCCTTTTATGGATGCCATTGAAGGTGCGTTTAAGTGGTTAGGTGAAGCTGTAGGTAGTGTCATTACTCAGCCAATGCTTCATAGTTTGGTTGCAGATGGGATTATTGCGGGTGCAGGTAGTGTTGTGGTGTTCCTACCTCAAATTCTGATTTTGTTCTTCTTTATTTTGTTGTTAGAAGAAACAGGTTATTTACCTCGTGCAGCTTTTCTACTTGATAAATTGATGTATAAAGCAGGGTTAAGTGGTCGCTCTTTTATTCCGCTGTTGTCTAGTTTTGCCTGTGCTGTACCAGGTATTATGGCCACGAGAAGTATTAATGATCCACGTGATCGTTTAACAACGATCTTAGTTGCGCCACTCATGACTTGTTCTGCCAGACTTCCTGTTTATGCATTACTGATTTCAGCATTTATTCCAAATACGCAAATTTGGGGCTTTTTAAGTTTACAAGGACTTGTATTGTTTGCACTGTATATGGCAGGAATTTTAAGTGCATTGATTGTTGCTTTTATTATTAAGTTATTTCAAAAAGATAAATCTGAATATGCATTGCTGATGGAGCTTCCAAGCTACCGCTTTCCGAATATGAAAAGTATTGCTATTGGTTTACTCGATCGTGGACGTATTTTCTTAAAACGTGTTGGTGGAATTATTTTTGCACTTTCAATTCTCCTTTGGTTTTTAAGTACTTTCCCACAGCCCCCTGAACATGCCACTTTACCTGCAATTGATTATAGCTTCGCAGGACAATTAGGCCATCTGATTCAGCCTTTATTTGCACCAATTGGGTTTAATTGGCAAATTTGTATCGCACTTATTCCTGCAATGGCTGCACGAGAAGTAGTGGTTGCTTCTTTAGGAACGGTTTACGCACTCTCTGGTGCAGATGATGATGCAGTTGCACAAGGTTTAACACATTTAATTAGCTCACCTGACTCAGGTTGGACAATTGCTACTGGATTATCGTTACTGGTTTGGTTTATTTATGCACCACATTGTATCTCTACGCTTGCAACTGTGCGCCGTGAGACTGGCTCATGGAAAATGGTTGCCTTTATGACAATTTATTTGTTTGGACTTGCATATTTTACGGCATTTCTAACTTATCAAATTGCCTCACATTATTTTGGCTAAGAGGAGGCTAAAATGGTTGAAACACTTATCGTTACTGCATTGGTAATCTGGAGTGCGATTTATACATTTAAGAAGGTTTTTCCAAAATCTGCTTATAAGGTATTTAATCATTTGGCCAATATCTGTGAAAGGCAGGGTTGGCATAAAATTGCAAACTGGATTAGACCTGACATGGTTGCCGGATGTGGTGGTGGCTGTGATTGCAGTAGTTCACCAAGCAAAAGTAAAGTAAAAGTTCCTGAAACTGTTGAAGCAGTAAAATGGAAATAATATTTCTTATAATGAAAAAGCCATCTTAAAGATGGCTTTTTACGTGAATAACACAAAAAAATAGTGATGTTCTTTAATCTATAAAAGCAATCTAAAAAGCAAAGTGCTACCATTCATAAAAGTAAAAGAATGATGCTCGGGGCATAAATGTTAATACAGCGTGGTGGTTTAAAGGTTGTTGTTGGCCTTGGTATATCTGGCGTATCTGCCGTCAATTTTTTAGTAGATGCGGGATATCGTGTCGCTGTAACAGATTCTAGAGAGACGCCTCCTGGATGTGAAAAAATTCCTGCAAATATTGAAAAAGTATTTGGTTCTATTGACGAAGAACTCTTATTACAAGCCGAAGAAATTATTCTTAGTCCAGGTTTACCTTTGGATTTGCCTGAAATTCAGCAAGCCATCACCAAAGGCATTCCAGTGATTAGTGAGATTCAATTGCTTAGACGTGCAACGGATGTACCTGTAGTTGCGATTACAGGCTCAAATGCAAAGAGTACAGTAACTACTTTAATTGGTCAGATGACGCAGGCTGCTGGAAAAAACGTTGCGGTTGGTGGAAATCTTGGACGTCCAGCGTTAGATTTACTTAAAGATAAACCTGAGTTAATTATTCTGGAGCTCTCAAGTTTTCAACTAGAAACAACATCAAATTTAAATGCTGAAGTTGCTGTTGTATTAAACATGAGTGAAGATCATTTAGATCGTCATGGCAATATGCTGAATTATCATCAAGCAAAACATCGTATTTTTCAGCAAGTGAAGAAGGTGGTTTATAACCGAGATGATGCGCTGACAAGACCACTTATTCCAGATTCAACACCTATACAAAGTTTTGGTTTAAATGCACCAGATATGAATGAATACGGCATTTTAAGAGACACTGATGGCACAATGTGGTTAGCACGTGGCCGTGAACGCTTGTTACGTACAGATCTTATGTATATTCAGGGCATGCATAATATGGCAAATGCATTGGCTTGCCTTGCTTTAGGTGAAGCCATAGGCCTACCTCAAGATAGAATGTTAGATACTTTAAAGACATTTAAAGGCTTAGAGCATCGCTGTGAATATGTGACGACAAAACAAGAGGTTCGTTATTACAATGATTCAAAAGGCACAAATGTGGGTGCCACTGTGGCTGCGGTTGAAGGTTTAGGTCAAGCTTTAGCATCAAATACGGCTGGTAAAGTTGCCTTAATTTTAGGTGGTGTAGGCAAGGGACAAGATTTCACTGTGCTTCGCACAGCATTAGAGCGTTTTGTGAAGGTGGTTGTGCTTATTGGAGAGGATGCATCTCAAATCTCTCAAGCTATTGATGGAGCAACTGAAGTTGTATTCGCTAAAACATTGCAAGAAGCTGTAGATATTTGCCAAGAGATGACTGTACCAAATGATGTTGTTTTATTGTCGCCAGCATGTGCAAGCTTTGATATGTTTAAAAATTATGGTGACCGAGGGCACCAATTTGTCAAATATGTAGAGACCTTATAAGCATGATTCAAAAAAAAGAACGCTTAGGAGTAAGCCCAAGTACAAAGTTACAAGACCTCTATACACGTATCAGTCATATCCTTCCTAAGGAAATTACCGTAAGAAACATTTTAGTTTTTTGTGTACTGACATTACTTGTGATTGGGACGGTCATGGTGGCTTCGGCATCAATGCCTTATGCTGCAAATGTGCAAAATAATCCGTTCTACTTCTTAGAGCGACATATGATCTCAATTATGATTGCGATGTGTGTTGCTTTTGTCGTTTCAAGATTTGCCTTAGAAAGCTGGTTTAAAAGTATTTTTCTTCTGTGGTTAATTACGATTGCTTTATTGTTCGTAACTTTCCTTATTGGTACTGAAGTAAACGGTGCAAGGCGTTGGATTCGTTTAGGTTTCTTTACATTACAGCCGACTGAAGTTGCTAAAATGATTATGGCAATATTTACTGCAGACTATGTCGTACGCCGTGCCAGTGAGGTTAGAGATCGAGGTTGGATGGGACTCATGCGTTTAGCCTTGGTTATGTTCGTTTCTATTGTACTCATTATTCTTGAGCCCGATTTTGGTTCTACGGCCGTAATTGTCATGATGATGGTTGGTGTGTTTTTCCTTGCAGGCGCACCGATTAAACAGTTCCTTGTTATGGGTGGTGTTATTGTATTGGCCTTGGCATCACTGGTTATCTTTGAGCCTTATCGTCTTGAACGCTTAATGTCTTTTTCAAATCCATGGGCTGATCCGCTCGGTGCAGGTTATCAGCTATCGAATGCGCTTATGGCATTTGGGCGTGGCGAGTGGTTTGGTGTAGGACTAGGGCATAGTATGCAAAAAATGTCTTATCTTCCAGAAGCACATACAGACTTTATGTTGGCAATTTTAGGTGAAGAGTTTGGTTTCTTTGGTATTTTTACCATTTTAACACTTGAATTTTTAATGCTCGCATGTTGTGTTCGCATTGGTTATCGTGCACTAAAAAATAACTATCTTCGAGCAGGTTATTTGGCTTATGGCATAAGCTTTATATTTCTCATGCAAATTTTAGTGAATGCGGGTATGAATATGGGAATGTTACCTACCAAAGGTTTAACACTACCTTTTATTAGTTATGGTGGATCATCGCTCATGATGTGTGCGGCAATGATTACACTGGTACTTAAAATCGATGCTTCTACACAAGATGAAAATCCAACCAAAGAGCTTTCGAATTTCTAAAATACACTTAGCAAAAAAAGCACTTGATCGGAAGTGCTTTTTTTATAGCTAGAAATAGGTACCTGAGAGCATGGTTGTTTGAGGAACACGATGAATTTGCCACTGTTGAACAGCTTGCTTGAGCATATTTGAAGGTCGATCTAGCGCTACATCGGGCTGTTGAAGTGCACTAAAAGCCTGTTGTAAGAGTTTTGATGCATTGGATGGATCGAGTGCTTGAGCCAAATTCTGTTTAGAAAGTTTTTGACCTTGATCATTCATTGCTAGAGGAAGATGTAAATAACGAAGTTGAGGATAGTCAAGTAATTGGCTTAGCCAAATCTGACGGGCAGTATTATCTAAAAGATCTGCACCGCGAACGACATGCGTAATTCCTTGGAGGTAGTCATCCACCACAACTGCAAGTTGATAATTAATGATACCGTCACGGCGTTTTAAAACAAAATCGCCGAGTTCAGTAGCAAGATTAGCGGTTTGCTCACCTTGTAATATATCTATAAAAGTAATGGGATCTTCATTGACTTTGACACGAATTGCCTGATGTTCAAAATCTAAGTGAAGGTTTTTACATGTACCTTGGTATATTGCATTTGATCCGAGCATCTTACGTGTACACTGACAAGCATAGATAGCGTGCTTTTGATGAAGTTGTTCCAATACATCATTGTAGATATCGAGTCGATCTTTTTGAAACAAAATTTGCTCATCAATTTCAAACTCAAATGCTTCTAAACACTGAAGAATATGTGTTTCGCTACCAGGATAAATACGAGGAATGTCGGTATCTTCTATTCGAACCAGCCATTTTCCATGGTTCGATTTTGCTTCGCAATAGCTCGCAACAGCAGTAATGAGAGAGCCAAAATGCAAAGGGCCAGTTGGCGATGGCGCAAACCGACCCCGATAAGGTGTATGTTCTGAGTGTTGATCACTCATGATTTAACCTTTATTTTGTTTTTCTTTAATCTCTGCGAGTGTTTTGCAATCAATACACAATGTTGCAGTTGGTCTTGCTTCTAGACGACGTAAACCGATCTCAACACCGCATGTTTCACAGAAACCATAATCATCATTTTTAATTGCTTCAATTGACTTCTCAATTTTACGAATTAAGCGACGCTCACGGTCACGAGTACGCAGTTCAATCGCGAACTCTTCTTCTTGTGTTGCACGATCATTTACATCAGGAAGTGCTGTAGACTCATCTTGCATTGTGTTTAATGTACGATCAACTTCTGACATTAAGTCAGACTTCCATGCGAGAAGAATTTTTCTGAAGTGCTCTAATTGTGCATCAGACATATACTCTTCATTTTTCTTTGGTTCATACGGTGCAATACCAAAAAGGCTTGCAGTAGAACCGCTACTTGCTGTTTTTGGTTTTGCTTTGCGACCACGTTTGGGTGCTTCACCTTCAACAGCTGTTTGCTCATCTAAGACTTGGTTTAGAGTATCATTTGCCATATAGGGCATTCCTCATCATATACGTCAAAGTTACGTACTCGTTAGGGCGATATGCAAATTTTTATTATTGCCTTTCAAAGCTGTAAAACCAGACTTTTAAGGGCTCGTTATCATAAAGACTTTTTAATGACTTGGATAGTCCTTAAAGCATATTTGATATGAAACCAGTTTTACCGATGAGCTAACTTAATATAATTTCTAAGAAAATAAAAGTTAATAGCCTGAAATATTTTCATTTATTTGGTGTGGGTGTTCATCTAAACGGTGCACTTGAGTCTCAAAATGACCGTTATCGTGTAAATAAAGACAGCGATAACCAGGTTCAATGGTGTCTAAAGCAAAATCTTTACTTTTTGGCTTAAATTGTATGCTTGTTGAAGGGACAGAAAGAAAGCGAATCTGATGAAGTGTAACATCAGTTTCTTGATGAACATGGCCGTTAATTACACCTTTCACCTGAGGATAATTTTTGAGTATCTCAATGAGTTCATTACCATTTTTTAAGCAATGCTCATCAATCCATTCCGATTTCATGGGTACAGGATGATGGTGACAGCCTATTATTGTATGAAGGTTTGAATGTGTTTGAAGCAATTCTTCAAGTGTTTGAAGTTGATGTTTGTCAATATATCCATCAATTCGGCCAGAAACAGCGCTATTTAATAAAATAATACACCACTGATCTAAATGGATGAAAGAAATTGGTTGATTCTGTGGATACGGGAAAATTTCTAAATCATCATGATTACCTGGGGTTTGATAGAAAGGAATATTTAAACTTTCCATATAACTGAGGTAACGACTATACGTTTGGGGTTTGGCAACCTGTGCAATATCTCCTGTATGAATGATCATATCAATTTTATGATTTTGTTCTAATATATCATTCATCACTTGATGAAAAGAAAGCTCAGGATCTATTTTAACGAACTGCTCATCGCATGAATCCATTAAATGTGTATCGCTAATTTGGATAATCGTTTTCATAGAAGATACATTCTCATACAGAGGAGCAGTTAGTTTTGAAGTGCCTGAATATGTTGTTTGAGCCATTGAAGTGCAATAATTACAGGTGCATTTCTTAATTGTTCGTTTAGAAATAAATCTTGAACTTGTGAATAATCAAATAAGTGAAGTTTGATATTTTCACCCTCTTCGGCCAAGCCAAAGATACTGCCACTTTCAGGAAAATCTGCTTGTGCTGTGTATAAGTAGAGTAACTCATCACATGAACCTGCTGAAGGATAAAACGTAAAGAGATGTTCTAAGTCATAGAGTTTACAGCCAGCTTCCTCAATACTTTCTCTGTAAATACACTCTTCAGGCGATTCGTCCCCATCTAATACACCAGCAATAATTTCAAGATGCCAAGGCGTTCTTGTGTCCTCTATTGCTCCAATGCGAAACTGTTCAATTAATGCAAAACGTTTTTGTTCATCATTATAGATCAGAACACCAGCAGCCTTTTTACGATGGATTAACTCTCGTTCCACCACCTTGGAAAATTTATCTTGATTAAATAATCGGTACTGGATCGATACTTTTTCTAGTTTTACAAAACCCTGATATATTGATTCTCTTGAGAGAACTTTTATATCCTTTTGTGTATATTGTTCTTTCTTCATCAATATGATCAACTTATATAAAAGCTATGTGTCGTTATGCTAACCGAGATATATCGGAGAGGAAATGCTTATTTTTTATAGAAATGTGAAGCAAAAATAAATAGATAATTTTAATGTGCGTTATTTCACTATTTTTTTATAAATTTTCTGTAAATGCTAAGGAAATAATAGCACAATATACACACAACCTATACAAAGTAGATTGTGTGTTATTTAAGCTAATTACATTTGAGCTTACGCCTGTGTTGCTAGATTTCTCACATTTTGAGATATTTTCATAGAACAAAACTTAGGTCCACACATAGAACAAAAGTGAGCAGATTTATGTGCTTCTTTTGGCATGGTTTCGTCATGCATTTCACGTGCTGTATCAGGGTCTAAGCTTAAATTAAATTGATCTTCCCAACGGAATTCGAAGCGTGCTTTTGAAAGTGCGTTGTCTCTTACTTGTGCGCCAGGATGACCCTTGGCAAGGTCGGCAGCATGGGCTGCGATTTTATAAGTAATAATACCATCTTTGACATCTTTTTTGTTTGGTAAGCCTAAATGCTCTTTTGGCGTAACGTAACAGAGCATTGCTGTACCATACCAACCGATCATAGCAGCACCAATGGCAGAGGTAATGTGGTCATAACCTGGGGCAATATCTGTGGTTAGTGGCCCAAGTGTATAAAAAGGTGCTTCTTTGCATACTTCAAGTTGCAGATCCATATTTTCTTTAATCATGTGCATAGGTACATGACCCGGGCCTTCAATCATGACTTGAACATCATGTTCCCATGCTTTATGGGTCAGCTCGCCAAGTGTACGCAATTCATTAAATTGTGCTTCATCGTTGGCATCTTGTAGACAGCCTGGGCGTAATCCATCGCCTAAACTAAAGCAGACATCGTAGGCTTTCATAATTTCACAGATGTCATCAAAATGTGTATACAAGAAGTTTTCTTTTTGGTGTGCTAAGCACCACTGTGCCATAATCGAACCACCACGAGAAACAATGCCTGTAAGGCGGTTTGCAGTGAGTGGCACATAGTCACGCAGTACACCTGCATGTATTGTAAAATAGTCTACACCTTGTTCAGCTTGCTCAATTAGCGTATCTCTAAAGATCTCCCAATTGAGGTCTTCTGCTATACCATTTACTTTTTCTAAGGCTTGATAAATAGGTACTGTTCCAATAGGTACGGGAGAATTACGAATAATCCATTCTCGAGTTTCATGAATATTTTGGCCTGTAGATAAGTCCATAATGGTATCGGCACCCCAACGCGTTGCCCACGTCATTTTAGCAACTTCTTCATCAATAGAAGAGCCTAGCGCCGAATTACCAATATTGGCATTAATTTTCACGAGGAAATTTCGACCAATGATCATGGGTTCAGATTCAGGATGGTTAATATTTGCAGGAATAATCGCACGACCTTCAGCAATTTCTTGACGCACAAACTCGGGTGTAATTTCTGTCAGATTCTTTGCACCAAAATTTTGACCTTGATGTTGTCGTGAGTCGACAGACTCATGCTGTTTCTGATTTTCACGAATCGCAACAAATTCCATTTCAGGGGTAATGATGCCTTGTTTGGCGTAATGCATTTGTGTGACATTTTTGGATTTTTTTGCACGACGTGGGTTTTGAATATGTGCAAAACGAATATTGGCTGTACGAATATCTTTTGCGCGCTGTTGTCCAAAGGTTGAACTTAGATGTGGTAGCTCCTCTGAGTCTTTACGTGCTTCAATCCAATCTTTACGTAAGGTGGGTAAACCTCGATTTAAATCAGTATTTATATTTGGGTCGGTATAAACCCCAGATGTGTCATAAACTAAAATGGCATGATTTTCTTCACCACCTAGTCCCTCGGGTGTATTAGAAAGTCTAATTTGTCGCATGGGTACGCGAATACTAGGGTGAGAGCCTGAAATATATACTTTGCTGGATGCAGGTAGAATACGAGTTAAATCCTTTGCATCTTGCTCATGTTGCTTTGAGGTATTAGATAGATTCGTTAATTGGTTCATTGCCATGATCCTTGTGAAAAATCAACGAATCAAGCTCAACCAAAAACGGTGACGGATGTATCCTAATAAAAGAATAAATAGGGCATAAGTTTGAGGTGGCTTGATTCCTACGCAGGTATTAACCTGATCAGGTTCAACGGTACTCACCTTTAAGTTAAACTTAGGTGATCTCAGCGAGTCATTACTCGCGCTCCGTCAAGCGGTGTTCAAAGACTAGCACGTTTTAAAGAGTTGGGTAAATTTAAAACTCTTGTTTTGTCGCAAAGCTACTTGAAATATTTCCTAGATGGGTTACACAGATAGAATCACTGAAACAATCTCGATTAATGTGTGTGCTATCAAAACTTAATGGATCATATAGACCAATATATTGATCTAACTGTTTCATGTCTTTAATGATTTCAGCACGCTTAGAGCGTTGTTCTACAGGGCTGAGCTCTATTGGAAACTTTGCATCACGCGTTGCTATAGGAATTTCAATGAATTTTAAGAATTTTACTGCACGCTCTGAAAGCTGAGAATGTCCATTTGCTGCAAGGCCTTTAATTTCTTGTAATGCTTCAGGATGAATATTTTCTTCTCCCTCATAATTGGTTGAAATAGGCATATTCGGCAAACCATGAAATAAAAAGCGTGTATAGGCAAACTTAAGGCGCTGAGCATCTTCAAAAAAGATACTATTTGGATAAGAAATGGTATAGCTTTCCCAAAATTGTGCACGATCTGCAATTTCTTGCCATGTTAAATTAAAGGTATTATTTGAAATTACAGGTTGTCTATTTTGTTTTGCTAAATTAATAATAAACATTTGTTCTGCAGCAGGTAAAAAGGGCGCAAAAATATCTTTTAAGTAGTCAGGTTGTCTGCGATATTTCGTTAAGTTATTTCCTGCATCGTATAATTCATAATACGCAGCATTACTTTGATGTTCTATAAGATATTGATCTCGCTTAGAAAAACGAGATTCATAGCTCTGTTGTAGGGTTGGGTAACTACTTGTATTTATTGCATATTGCTCAAAATACTGTTGTTGATCTGGTGTTCGGTCTACAAATAAAAAGCGCTGATACATGGCTGTCGTGGCATAAATGAGTAAGGTACGATCATTCATACTAAATTGAGGTAAACATTGTTTAAGACGAAAGTTAACTTCTTTTAGTGCTTCCACTGTACTTCGATTGTCAATATGCTGTATATCTTGTCTTAAGTAGGTGCATGGACTTTGTATCGATGAAGTTTTATGATCTTGCCGCTCTTTAGGGTAGGATGGGTGACTTTCTTGTTGGCAACCACTGAGTAATGAACAAACTATCATGAATATGAAGACAAGTCTTTCTCTCATATAGTTGTAACCTGCATAGTAATCCTTATCTAAATCTCGATTTTTATCTGTAGAATCTACAGGTCGATCTAGATAATATTATGTATTTTTTCAGTCAAGAAAACTGTAAATGAATACAGCCTTTTAGTAAAAGAATTGAAAAATATAAAATTACTTTAACAATTCTATGAGAGAATTATTTTCACATAACATAACAATTGTAACAATAAACAATTTGAATTATTTATAAATGTATAAATAATGGATAAGCAAGTTTTGTAATTGTGATGTTTGTCATTAAATATTAAGTTTAGTGTGTTGTACTTAATGTGTTTTAATTTTTTTTGGAGATACCCCTCTTGAGTGTAAAAAATCCAATGCTGGCACATCACATTTCTTCTCAGTTTAATGAGGAGTTACAAGAAGCAAATGCAAAATTTATGTCTATGGGGGGACTCATTGAACAGCAAGTTACTGATGCAATGCATTCATTGTTAGACAATGATATTGCTTTAGCGATAGATGTTCAGTACACAGAGACAACAGTAAATCGTTTAGAGCGAGAGATTGATGAGTGCTTAACTATTATTCTTGCACGTCGTCATCCTGCTGCAATTGATTTACGTATGGTTATTGCCATGAGTAAAGCCAATACTGATTTAGAGCGTATTGGAGATGAAGCAAATAAGATTGCAACGATTTCACAAAGTTTGAGTGAAGAAAGAAGTAATTCTTATGGCTTTATGGAAGCACGTCATATTGGAAATCAAGTTCGTGTGATGATTCATGAAGCATTAGATGCGTTCGCTAGATTAGATACCGAGCAGGCGCTGAAAGTATTACGTGCAGATGTAGATACCGATCGTGAATATCAAGCAGCAACGCGTACACTTATGACTTATATGATTGAAGATGCACGTCAGATATCTCGTGTTTTAAATGTGCTTTGGGTACTACGTTCATTAGAGCGTATAGGGGATCATGCACGTAATATTGCTGAACAGGTAATTTACATTGTGAAAGGATTAGATGTTCGTCATGCGAGCATGGATGAGATTGAGAAGAAAGTACATGATGATTAGATACGAAAGCGAAAGATAAAAAAAATCCCAAACCTTGGGGGAGATTTGGGACCAATAACTTACATATTTGTTATGTTACGAGAGTTAGTGTCTCTCTATGTGATAAATCATATGAAAAATACAGGAATCTGTCTTTAAGCTTCTTGTAAGGATATGTGTTTTTATAAGCGTTGTTTGTAATAGTATGTAATTATCATTAAATGAGAAAAATAGGGAGAAATATCTAACTCCCTATTTTTTATATACAAATTATTCTGGTTTCCAACCTTCAGCTTTTTCTATAGTTTCATCATTTGAAAAAAACTTTTCTCTTTGCTCTTCTAGAAATTTTTTTGCTTCGGGTTCAAACACATTTAAACGCTTCTCATTAATGAGGGTGGTTTGATGTTGAAGCCATTCTTGCCATGCTTGTTTAGAAACATTTTCGAAAAAGAACTCGCCTTTTACTCCTGGAAAGGGAGCAAAATCGAGCCCATCCATTTCTTTTTGGTACTTCTGGCAAAAAACTTGACGTGCCATTTTAAACCCTCTTATTTCGTTGCGTATAAAGCTTCAATGCGTGTATGTGCACGTGCGATAGCTGCTTCTACTTGTTTTGGCGCTGTGCCACCAATATGGTCACGTGCACTTACAGATGCTTCTAAAGTGAGTGCTTTATCGAAAACATCTGCTTCAATAAGTGAAGAGAACTGTTGTAATTGTTCGAGACTGAGCTCAGACAAGTCCTTATCTTCTTCAACTGCAAGTGCAACAGTTTTACCCACAATTTCGTGTGAATCACGGAAAGGTACACCCTTTTTCACTAAGTAGTCTGCAAGATCTGTTGCAGTAGAAAAACCACGAAGTGCAGCTTCACGCATAGATTCGATATTCGGTATTAATGCTGGAATCATATCTGCAAATGACATGAGGCAACCACGAACAGTATCAATAGCATCAAATAACGGTTCTTTGTCTTCTTGGTTATCTTTGTTATAAGCCAATGGTTGACCTTTCATAAGTGTAAGTAAGCTAATTAAATCTCCAAATACACGACCAGACTTACCACGAACCAATTCAGGAACATCTGGGTTTTTCTTTTGAGGCATAATTGAAGAGCCTGTACAGAAACGATCTGGAATTTGAACAAATTTAAATTGTGCGGATGTCCAAAGGATTAATTCTTCTGACATACGTGACAAGTGCATCATAATTAAAGATGCAGCAGCGTTAAACTCAATAGCAAAATCACGATCAGAAACAGCATCAAGTGAATTTTCTGATACTTCATCAAAGCCTAGTAATTCAGCAGTATAAGCGCGATCGATTGGGTAAGTTGTCCCTGCAAGCGCAGCAGAACCTAAAGGCATACGGTTTACACGTTTACGGCAGTCTTGTAAGCGTTCGGTATCACGTACTAACATCTCGAACCAAGCCATTAAATGATGACTAAAAGTGACTGGTTGAGCTGTTTGTAAATGAGTAAAGCCAGGCATAATTGTATGTGTATGTTTTGATGCGAGCGTTAATATACCTAGCTGTAGACGTTTCAGTGTACTTAAAACAGCATCAATTTCGTCGCGTAAGTATAGACGAATATCTGTAGCAACTTGGTCATTACGGCTACGTCCTGTATGTAGTTTTTTGCCTGTAATACCAATGAGCTGTGTTAGGCGAGATTCGATATTCATATGAACATCTTCAAGGTCTATGCGCCACTCAAACCTTCCAGACTCAATCTCTGTTTGAATATTTGTTAAACCGTGAATAATTTCGTCACGTTCTTGGTCTGTGAGTACGCCAACTTTTGCAAGCATCGTTGCATGTGCAATTGAACCAGCAATATCTTGCTTGTAAAAACGTTGGTCAAATTGAACAGATGCTGTAAATTCTGCAACAAAAGCGTCTGTCGCTTCAGAAAAGCGTCCGCCCCACATACCAGAAGTTTGAGATAAAGGTGTGCTTGAATGATTTGAAGATGTACTCATAGTCGCTCTATTACAATAGTTGATAGACTTATTTTAAGGCTCTTTCCTATATAAATATAGGTTTATAGTTATTTATCTCATATATAGGATAAAGACTCTAGTGAAGCTTTGCATAGATAAATACTAATAACTTGGTAATACAGCTTAAATTCAGCATAAAATAATAATTAGAAATTATTTTGCCACTTGGCTGTTGCTGGCTTTTTGGAAGAAAATTTGTTGGACGATTTCTGTTATTAATATATTGTTCTTAAAATGAATTATTTTATGATTTGTTCATTCGATGCTTGTTATAGATAAAACTTGAGTGATTCAACTTGCTTTTTTTTTGAATCGCGTTAAGTTTAGGCTTAAATTTAAATTGTTACTGGTAGCTCATGAAAACATTAAGAATTGCGACACGTCAAAGTCCATTGGCTTTATGGCAAGCAGAACATATTAAAGCAAGATTAGAAAAATTACATACAGCATTAAAAGTAGAGTTAGTCACTTTTGTAACGCAAGGCGATAAAATTTTAGATACTCCTCTTGCTAAAATTGGTGGTAAAGGATTATTTGTAAAGGAGTTAGAGCAGGCATTATTTGATGGTCGTGCTGACCTTGCTGTACATTCTATTAAAGATGTACCTATGCAATTGCCTGATGGTCTCGATTTACCCGTAATTTGTGAAAGAGAAGATCCGTTCGATGCATTCGTATCAAATCACTATGAGAGCTTTGATCAATTACCTCAAGGTGCAGTCGTTGGTACATCAAGCTTACGCCGTAAGTGTCAAATTTTGAATCATCGTCCAGACCTAGTAATTAAAGATCTAAGAGGCAATGTTGGTACAAGATTATCTAAGTTAGACAGTGGTTTATATGATGGGATTATCTTAGCCAGTGCAGGATTAAAGCGTTTAGAATTACATGAGCGTATTCGTCATGGTCTTGATCCTATTGTGAGTTTACCCGCGGTAGGTCAGGGAGCACTTGGTTTAGAGTGTAGAGCAAACGATCAAGATGTACTTGCATTAATTGAACCTTTAAAACATTTTGAAACGGAAGTATGTGTGCGTGCAGAGCGTGCTTTCAATGCATATTTAGAAGGTGGTTGTCAGATTCCTATAGCAGGCTATGCAACTTTACTAAATGGGCAAATTTCAATGGAAGGTAGAGTGGGAAGTGTAGATGGTAAAACGCTACTAAAGGCAAAGATACAAGGTAATCCTGAGCACGCAATTGAAATTGGTCAGCAATTGGCAAAAGATTTGCTTGCACTGGGTGCAGGGCCATTACTAAAAGATCTTCATTTATAATTTAATGTTATTTATTAATACACGACCTGTTGAAAGGGCAGAGCCACTGACCAAGGGTATAAAGCACTTTGGTATAGAAGTACTTGAGCTTCCACTATTGGCATTGAAGCCAATAGATCTCTCTTTGGTGCTATCTGAACAGTTTGAGATAATGTCTACTCAAGCGCAGGTCGTAGTTGTTGTGAGTCCTACAGCAGCAAATATTGGATTAAAATACTTAGAACAATTAGGCTATGAATTTAATGACCTAAATAAACTACATTGGATTGCTGTAGGAGAGAAAACTGCAGAAGTGTTTCATCAAATAGGATTACAAGTACATGTGCCAGATGTAGAGACGTCTGAAGGCATGTTAGCACTTCCTATACTTAAAGAATTAGATATAAATTGCATTGCTTTCTGGCGAGGTGAAGGTGGACGTCAGTTTATGATGGATCATCTGGCACAGAAAAATATTCATATTCTTAATATGATTTTATATGAAAGAGGTCTTCCTCAGAGTACAGTTACGAGTTCTCAACATGTTGCTGAAATATTAAAACAGTATCATGAAAAAATTTATGTTTGTATAAGTAGCGAGGCAAGTTGGCATTACTGGCTTAATTTATTCAGCAAAGACATAAACATACTATATAAATGTCATTATCTAGTGTTGGGTGCAAGGGTTTATACAATTGTTGCTAAAAGTATTGCTCTGCCTAATATATCTTTAATTTCAAGTTTAAAAGCAGATGAGTTAGGTCGTCTTATGATGTACCCACAGCAGGAAAAGTAATGAATAAATGGTGTCTGGGGCTTTTGGTGGTAAGTTTTTTATGGATATCTAAATTAACCTACGATCAGCAACAGTATGTTCAAGCGATTGATGGTCTGAGATCTCAGGTTACCCGAACAGAGCAATCAATTAATCATGTCAATGATCAAATGGTCGCTGCTCAAAGAATACCGCAAGTGGTAGGGGATGATCATAAAAATAAACCAATAGTCACGACAACAAAAGAAAAGATAAATGAACATGGCACGAGTTCATCTGAAAGTCATCAATCTTTAATTAACCCTATTTTACCTATTCAGCAAGCATTAGAATTGGTTCAATTTGCTTTAAATCAACAACAACGTACTTATGCACTTGAGCATTTACAACAGCTTATACAAAGCCTAGATCGCTATAATATTTCTCCAGCTTTAAAACAAAGCTTGTATACATCTTTAATGACAGATCAACAGCAAATTGAAGCCTTTGATCGTCATCAGCAAGCACAATTAAATTATGCCAATAAATTACTTTCACAGGTCGATCAAGAGCTTTTAGAATTGTTAGACAAAGGTGTGGAAAGTTATCAACCTCCACAGCAAAAAAGTTTTGTAGAAAAACTTATATCCATACAGCCTTTGAATCAGATGAGTACTGATTTAGTCAGCCAAAGGTTGGTTGTAAAAGAAATTCAATTAAGATTGCTTCTTGCAAATCAACAATTGAATATGGGGCAGTATGATGATTATACCACCAGTATTGATGAAGTTTTGTTGCTTATGAAACAGGCACCGCGTTTTAATCAGGATACTCTGCGTGAACAGTTAGAAATTGCGAAGAAAATTTCTTTTGATACTACGCCAAAACTACATACACCCACATTATTGAATTAGGATAACAATAAATGAAGAAAATTTTATTATCCTATATTCTTATTCTCATCGTACTTATCATATTTTGTATTTTATCTAGCTTTGGTACAGAGACAGGATATGTCTATATTTTGTTTAGCCATATGGAAGTACAGACTTCGGTCTTCGGGCTTTTTATTCTTATATGGTTTATAAGCTTATCTATTCAAATGATTGCATATGGTGTAAGAAAATACTTTTATGCACATAAACGTAAAAAACATGATATTGCAGAATTTTTAGCGCTTCATCCTTATGAGAAATTGGGTGTTTTGTGGTTACTGTCTGCGGAAAAAGATAAAAAAGACGTTATTGAAAATATTTTTGCACCTTCCATCTTACTCAATGAAATTATGCGTGCGGCTTTTTTAAGACAAGAAGGACACTTTAGTGAGGCCTTAGCTGTACTGGATCAAACACCGAATGCTGTTTTTGAATTAGCAACATTACAACGTATTAGAATTTATTTAGATGAAGGTCAAGGGGCAGATGCATTTGCTTATTTAGATCTATTGTCTAATAAACAGGTTGAAACCTCATGGTTAAAAGAAATAGAGTCTAGCTATCAGGCATATTTAGCATACCTTTGGGGAGAGTTTGCAAGCAAGTTCCCATGGTTGTACTTATATGCAAAAGCTTATGGAAATTTAACACCAGAAGCAAATAATAGCTGGCTAATACAAATTTTAAAGACTTTCGAACAGTCTACCCCTGACCATTTAGAAAAACTTCAATTACGTTATTTCGATTTAAAAACGGATTATATTGATGACACCATACGCCAAAATAAAATTCTATGGCTGAAGGTTTTAATGCGCTTACCAAATATGGAAGAAGAATATGAATATCTTGCAACACAATTATTAGATGAGATGTTCGACCAAGAGGTTTTCTTGATGTGGTTTGAACAAAAAGTGAAAAACTCATACAATAAATACGATGAAGTTGAGCGTAAAGTGAACGCTTGGGAGGTTAAATATCCCAATATGCCAATCTTTAATTTTATTAAATGGCATTTGTTCCAAGAAACTCAACGCTATGAACAGGCAAATGCATTACTGGATCAATATCCTGATCATATTCTAACAAGCTATTTGCGTGTCAAATCATCAATTTACGGGAATACATCATTATTAAATGATCTAAATCAAGTATTTGAAAAGAATACAAATTTTATAAAAATAAATATTTAAGTTTTATAGTATAAAATAGTAAAGACCAATCAGTTGAAACTTATTTTTGTATAATGATTGTGCTTTTTTACACACTATTTATTACTAAATCTTCGTATGATTTAATTTTAATAAGGTGAAATAATCGTTACTAAATAAGTGAATATTGAATTAATGTCTCACAACGTATCGATTATTTCTTAATGAAAATACTAATATATATTATCTATTAGTATGGTTTTAATGATATTGTGTCTTTTACACTGTATACTTATTTATTATAATTTATTATTATTCGCGTATTCGATACATTTAAATATTAATTTTTATTTTGGGAGAAATTTAAGTGCAAGATATTAGTACATTAAGTGTGGATGAACTAAAACATTTACAACAAGAAGCTGAAGCATTAATTGCGACAAAAAAAGATAAAGCGATTCAAGACGCTTATCAGCAAATCATTGATATCGCATCATCATTAGATCTTTCTGTTGAAGAAGTTTTAGAATATGGCGCGCAAAAACGTAAGGTTACAACACGTAAAACTGTTGAACCGCGCTATCGCAACTATAATAATACTGAGCAAACATGGACGGGTCGTGGTAAACAACCACGCTGGTTGGTGGCTGAGTTAGCCAAAGGTGCAAAATTAGAAGACTTTCTAATCTAAGATAATATTCTATAGGAAGCTTATAAATATAGGCTTCCTATTTATAAAATAAAATTTATAGATTATAAGAAATTAATTAAATATTTTTTTGTATCGAATAATAGACAGAAAGGTATGTTTAATAATACAAGTATCTATTAACTGAAAAGGATTTTAGTTAATATCATTGATCTATATAATATATAGAAACATGCTATCCTATGAAAAATAAGTTTAAATAGAGATATTGAGTATGAAATGGACACTAAAAGCTCTTTCAAGTGAGTTGAATAATAGTGAATTCAATGTTCAGGAAGATACTCTTGTTGGGCGTCATCAAAGTTGTGGACTCATCTTACAGTCTTCTGAAATTTCACGTAAACATGCAGCTTTTTATATAAAAAACCAAACATTGTGGTTAGAGGACCTTCAGTCTTCGAATGGGACTTATGTGAATGGAAATAAAATTACAGCGCAAACAGCTTTAAAAGATCAAGATACGATTCAATTTGCCACCTTGCAATTTATACTTTTCGTTGAAGATGTAGCTAGTAAAACGGTATTAGAAGAAAAAGTAGTTGATGAGGGTATGCCATCATTGGCTGAGCGTGCAAAAGAAACACCTTTATCTAAAGATGGAATGCCACAAAATATTGAAGTACCTCAGCCACCACCTATTCCAGAAGGTGCTGATGTACACGCTAAAGAGTCAGTCGATTCAAAGCAATCTTCAGTTGACTCAAATTCAGTGAGTATGCCCGAAAATCATGAAACTAAGAAAAATGCTTCTGTTGGTTTAATTACAATTGTGGTGATCTTATTTGTTGCATTGCTATTATGGTTTCTATTTAAGTAGTTACAGTAGAATTTAAAAGCATGCTTAGGCATGCTTTTTTTATAGGAGTTCACAATGACCATAGCGAAACTAGATGAGCGTCAATGCATTTTATTTGATTTAGATGGTACATTGGTCGATACAGTAAAAGATATCACTGGTGCAATGAATCAGGCACTGACGCATTTCAATCTCCCTTTAGTTCAAGAATCACAAATTCGAGTTTGGGTAGGTGAGGGCAGTGAAAAACTATGTAGAACTGTTTTAGCTTCTATGGAGTGTACATTCATTTCACCTGAAGTCCTATGTGCCTACTACTTAAAATACTATGAAAAAGATTTTTGTATATATAGTGGTATCTTTTCAGGTGTTATTGAATTTCTTGAAGTGTGTCGAGCAAGACATCTTAAGATGGCTTGTGTTACAAATAAGCCTAAATTACTGGCGATTAAAATTTTGACTCAACTTAATTTAATTCAATACTTTCCATTAGTCATTGGTGGTGATAGCTTAAGTGAGAAGAAACCCTCTCCGATGCCTTTATTGTATGCGATAGAAAATTTTGCAATTCAATCAAAGCATGTTTTGATGATAGGTGACTCAAAGAATGATATTAAAGCAGCACGTGCTGCACAAATTGACTGTATTATTATGAGTTATGGTTATAATCATGGCGAAAGTATTTATGATAGTCACCCTCAAGAAGTCATTGATAACTTAACTCAATTGTTGAATAACTGAAAATAGGATTGTTTTATGTGTTTAAGGTTGTGCTTACGATGGCGTTGCTCACTATAAATTTATATTTTTGAATGAATAGATAAAGTGAGTAATACGATGAATAAAGAAATTTTTGAGCAACTGACACAGCAAGGCTTTAATGTAATTCCTGTTTATAGACAGCGTTTTGCAGATGCAGATACACCGTTATCAGTTTTTGCCCGTTTAGATAAAAATACACCTTCTTATCTCCTAGAATCTGTTGAAGGTGGAGAAACATGGGCAAGATATTCAATTATTGGTTTGGGTGAATCTACTATTTTTTCGTGTAATAATGGAATTCTTGACATTCAATCTGAAGATGGAAGTATTTCCACAGAAGAAAATGTAGATCCTTATCAGTTCATTCGCGACTTTCAAAGTCAATTTAAAGTTCCTACGCAACAACAATTGCCTGAATTACCCAATTTTACTGGCGGACTTGTCGGGTACTTTGGATATGATGCGGTAAGATATATTGAACCACACCTTAAAGGTATGGCGCCAGAGGCTGATCCTGTTGGTCTTCCTGATATTTGGATGATGCTCTCAAAAACAGTTATTGTGTTTGATAATCTCAAAGATACATTGTTTTTAATTGCACATGTAGATATTGAAAATGGTGAAACATATGAAGATGCACAAAACAAATTAAATCGTTTAGAAGATTTACTCGATACTCCTATACGTCTTAAAACAAAACCACATACATTTCCTAGATTTCATTCTTTAACTGGTGAGGAAGCATACAAAGCTTCTGTAGAAAAAGTAAAAGAGTACATTCGTGCTGGAGATGTGATGCAGGTTGTACCTGGGCACCGAATGGTATCAGATTTTGATGGAGAGCCTTTACAAGTTTATCGTGCGTTACGTCATTTAAACCCTTCGCCTTATCTATTTTTAGTTCAAGGTCATACTATCCAAGATAAAACGCCATTTCATATTGTCGGTTCTTCGCCTGAAATTTTATCGCGTTTAGAAAATGGAATTGCAACAGTACGTCCGCTTGCTGGTACTCGCCCTCGTGGTAAGACAGCAGAAGAAGACCTAATGTTGGAAAAACAGCTTCTTGCAGATGAAAAAGAGATTGCTGAACATCTCATGCTCATTGATCTTGGGCGTAACGATGTTGGACGTGTTTCAAAAACAGGTAAAGTTAAAGTAACTGATAAAATGATTGTAGAACGATATTCACATGTCATGCATATCGTCTCTAATGTTCAAGGTGAAGTAAATGATGATGTAGATGCATTGGATGTGTTTAAAGCAACATTCCCAGCAGGGACGCTTTCAGGTGCACCGAAAGTGAGAGCAATGCAAATTATTGATGAAGTTGAACCTGTAAAACGTGGAATTTTTGGTGGAGCAGTGGGTTATCTAGGCTGGCATGGGGAAATGGACATGTCTATTGCCATTAGAACATGCGTTATTCGAGAAAATCGGGTATATGTTCAAGCTGGAGCAGGTCTTGTTGCAGACTCAAATCCTGAAGCAGAGTGGAATGAAACGCAAATAAAAGCTCGCGCAGTGATCAAAGCGGTTGAATTATCATCAAATGGATTGATTTTATAAGTTTTTTTGCACTTTTTTTAAAAAAGTGCTTGCATCATTTTGAAGTTTTGCTAAACTGCACACCGTTCCGATACGAAATGTACGAAACAACTTAAAACGCCGACATAGCTCAGTTGGTAGAGCAACTGACTTGTAATCAGTAGGTCCTCAGTTCGAATCCGAGTGTCGGCACCATTTTAAGGTTGTTTTAAAGCAGAAGTAAAGGACTGCACTACCAAGTAAGTGTGATAAGGTGGGATTCCCGAGCGGTCAAAGGGGGCGGACTGTAACTCCGCTACGAAAGTTTCGAAGGTTCGAATCCTTCTCCCACCACCATTAACTTCGAATGAAGTGGTAATTATACCAACATGCGGGAGTAGCTCAGTTGGTAGAGCGGCAGCCTTCCAAGCTGCATGTCGCGAGTTCGACCCTCGTCTCCCGCTCCATCGAAGTAGTATCGCTCTTATAGCTCAGTGGTAGAGCACTCCCTTGGTAAGGGAGAGGTCTCGAGTTCAAATCTCGATAAGAGCTCCAGATTTTACAGTTTAGTAGTTTTAACTACACTTCTTAAGAAAGCAGGCTTATTAGTCTGCTTTTAAAGTATTGGGTGTCTAATTTTTAGGCGATATGTCGATGTGCTGAGTTTTTCAGTGTTTTATTCGATGTGAACGAGGATGATCATCATGGCTAAAGCCAAGTTTGAACGTAATAAACCACACGTAAACGTGGGAACAATTGGTCACGTTGACCATGGTAAAACAACTTTAACAGCTGCTATCGCAACGATCTGTGCGAAAACTTATGGCGGTGAAGCTAAAGATTACGCAGCAATCGACTCTGCGCCTGAAGAAAAAGCTCGTGGTATTACAATTAATACATCTCACGTAGAATATGATTCTCCAACTCGTCACTACGCTCACGTAGACTGCCCAGGACACGCCGATTATGTTAAAAACATGATCACTGGTGCTGCTCAGATGGACGGTGCGATCCTTGTGTGTGCTGCGACTGACGGTCCTATGCCACAAACTCGTGAACACATCCTTCTTTCTCGTCAGGTAGGTGTACCTTTCATTATCGTATTCTTAAACAAGTGTGACCTTGTTGATGATGAAGAGTTACTTGAATTAGTAGAAATGGAAGTTCGTGAACTTCTTTCTTCTTACGACTTCCCTGGTGATGACACTCCTGTAATCCGTGGTTCAGCACTAGCTGCACTTAATGGTGACCAAGGTGAGTATGGCGAATCTGCAGTAATTGCTCTAGTAGAAGCGTTAGACTCTTACATTCCTGAGCCAGAGCGTGCTATCGATAAAGCATTCTTAATGCCAATCGAAGATGTATTCTCAATTTCTGGTCGTGGTACAGTTGTAACTGGTCGTGTAGAATCAGGTATTGTTAAAGTTGGTGAAGAAGTTGAAATCGTTGGTATTAAAGACACGGTTAAAACTACTGTAACTGGCGTTGAAATGTTCCGTAAACTGCTAGACGAAGGTCGTGCAGGCGAGAACTGTGGTGTTCTTTTACGTGGTACTAAGCGTGAAGACGTACAACGTGGTCAAGTATTGGCTAAGCCAGGTGCAATTAAGCCACACACTAAATTCGACGCAGAAGTATATGTACTTGCGAAAGAAGAAGGTGGTCGTCATACTCCATTCTTAAATGGTTACCGTCCACAGTTCTATTTCCGTACAACTGACGTAACTGGTGCAATCCAGTTGAAAGAAGGCGTTGAAATGGTTATGCCAGGTGATAACGTTGAAATGTCAGTAGAATTGATCCACCCAATCGCAATGGACGCAGGCTTACGCTTCGCGATTCGTGAAGGTGGTCGTACTGTAGGTGCTGGTGTTGTTTCTAAAGTAATTCAGTAATATAATAAATATTAAACCGAGAACGTAGGTTCTCGGTTTACTTTATAGGCTAGTAGTTCAATTGGTAGAGCGTCGGTCTCCAAAACCGAATGTTGGGGGTTCGAGTCCCTCCTGGCCTGCCATTTATTTCAAAGTTAAAGCTTGATGCTGGCTATTTTGTCCTTATAATGATTCGCGAATTCTACGACGAGTAAAAGCATGTCGAATGATAAATCGCGTGACGCATTGAGCGACGCGCCAATTCCTCAGAAAAATACAGCAGCAGAAGTTGTGCGTTCTGGCTCACCTATGGATATTATTCTATGGGTTTTAGCAATTATTTTGCTAATAGGAGCTTCTCTTGTAAATCAATATCTTCCAGCATATTGGGCACCAGCAAGCAATATTTGGGTGCAAATTGGGGCGATTTTAGCTTGTATCATTGTAGCTTTAGGTTTATTATACGCCACCCACCAAGGCAAAGGTTTTGTTCGCTTGCTGAAAGATGCACGATTAGAACTACGCCGAGTCACTTGGCCAACTAAACAAGAAACAGTAACAACCTCATGGCAAGTTGTACTTGTAATTATTGTTGCTGCGATCGTGCTATGGTGCTTTGATTATGCGCTGGGTTGGTTAGTAAAGTTAATGATCGGGTAGAAAGCTATGAAACGTTGGTACATTATTCATGCCTATTCAGGTTATGAAAAACAAGTCATGCGTTCACTTAAAGAGCGAATTCAGCGAAGTGCTGTTGCCGACAGTTTTGGTGAAGTCCTAGTTCCGACTGAAGAAGTCGTTGAAATGAAGGATGGTAAAAAGCGTAAATCTGAACGCAAATTCTTTCCAGGCTACGTGCTTATTGAAATGGAAATGGATGACGATTCTTGGCATATTGTAAAAGAATGTCCAAAAGTTCTTGGTTTTATTGGTGGAACACCAGAAAAACCTGCGCCAATTACCCAAAAAGAAGCAGATGCGATTTTAGCTCGTGTACGTAATACAGGTGAAGCACCTCGTCCTAAGACGATGTTTGAACCTGGTGAAGAATTATTGGTTATCGATGGCCCATTCACAGACTTTAAAGGTGTTGTGGAAGAGGTCATCTATGACAAATCTCGCTTGACGTTAACGATTAATGTCTTTAATCGACCAACGCAAGTTGAGCTTGAATTCCGTCAAGTTGAGAAAACAATTTAACTTAATTTGACCGAATGCCTATTTAATTAAATAGGCAATTTATATGTAACAAACATTGGGGAGCCTAGCGGCGCTATTACCCAGAGGTATTTCAAAATGGCTAAAAAGATTGACGGCTATATCAAGCTGCAAGTCCCAGCTGGTAAAGCAAATCCATCTCCACCAATTGGTCCTGCACTAGGTCAACGTGGTGTTAACATCATGGCATTCTGTAAAGAATTCAATGCTGCTACACAAAAAGTTGAGCAAGGTCTTCCAATTCCTGTGGTAATTACAGTTTACAATGATAAATCATTTACATTTATCATGAAAACTCCACCTGCTGCTATTCTTCTTAAGAAAGCTGCTGGTATTCAAAAAGGTTCTTCTGAGCCACATAAAACTAAAGTTGGTAAATTAACTCGTGCGCAATTAGAAGAAATTGCTACGACTAAAGAGCCTGATTTAACTGGTGCTGACTTAGATGCACGTGTTCGTACCATCGCTGGTTCTGCACGTTCTATGGGCTTGGAAGTGGAGCTGTAATAAGATGGCAAAGTTAACTAAACGTCAAAAAGCGATTTCTGCTATTGATTCAAACAAAGTTTACTCTTTGGAAGAAGCAGTAGAAGTAATTAATGGCTTCCCTGCAGCTAAATTTAAAGAATCATTAGATGTTTCTGTAAATCTAGGTGTTGACCCACGTAAATCAGATCAAGTTGTACGTGGTGCGACAACTTTACCTGCAGGTACAGGTAAAACTGTACGTGTAGCTGTATTTGCTCAAGGTGCTGCTGCTGAAGCTGCTAAAGCTGAAGGCGCTGACATCGTTGGTTTTGATGACCTAGCTGAAAGCATTCAAAAAGGTAATCTTGACTTTGATGTTGTAATCGCTGCTCCTGATGCAATGCGTGTTGTTGGTAAGTTAGGTACAATTTTAGGGCCACGTGGTTTAATGCCAAACCCTAAAGTAGGTACAGTAACTCCTGACGTTGCTACTGCAGTTAAAAATGCTAAATCTGGTCAAGCACGTTACCGTGTAGACAAAGCTGGTATTATTCATGCTGGTATTGGCCAAGTTGGCTTTACTGTTGAAGCTGTACGTCAAAACTTAGAAGCACTGGTTGCTGACTTGAAAAAAGCAAAACCTGCGACTTCTAAAGGCGTATATATCAAGAAAATCACTTTGAGCTCAACAATGGGTCCTGGTGTAACTGTTGATGTAAACAGCGTATCTAACTAATTGTTAGAACAGAATTCTTAAATCTCTAAAGATAAAGATGATTATCTCTATCTTTAGAGTGGACTTTGAATTGATAGGTTAAAGCCTATTAGCGTCAAAGACCTCAGGCGAGAAGAAATTCTCTTAATAATTCAGCCTGCGTAGACGCGGTGGTGTGATTTATTCATCCTCCGCGTGTAAGTCGAAAGGCTTACGAATTGGGAGTGTATTCTTAGAATACATAAATCACCTTAGGAGGTTTTACAGTGGCTCTACTATTAGAGAACAAAAAAGAAATCGTTGCTCAAGTAAACGAAACTGCGAGCAAAGCTTTCTCTGCTGTTGTTGCTGACTACCAAGGTTTAAACGTAGAGCAATTAACTCAACTTCGTGTTGAGGCTCGTAAGTTAGGTGTTTCAACACGTATCGTGCGTAACACACTAGCAAAACGTGCACTTGAAGGTACTCAATTCGATATCTTAAGTGACAACCTAGTTGGTCCAACAATTCTCGGTTTTTCAACTTCTGAAGACGACATGGGTGCAGCTGCACGCTTGTTCGAAGATTTTGCAAAAGCAAATAAAGCGTTTGAACTTAAAGCTGCCGCATTTGACGGTAAAGTTTATCAAGGTGCAGAAGTTAGCGTTATCGCAAATCTTCCAAACCAAGAAAAAGCGCTTACTATGCTTGCAAACGTTCTTCAAGCTCCAGTTTCGAAATTGGGTCGCTTACTTACAGCGCTCAAAGAGAAAAACGAGCAAGAAGCTGCATAATCCATTACCTACACCATTTAATTTCCATTTGGAGTTATACTCATGGCTTTAACTAACGAAGAAATTTTAAACGCAGTTGCTGAAAAAACTGTTCTTGAACTTGTTGACTTAATCTCTGCTTTTGAAGAGAAATTCAACGTATCTGCTGCTGCTGTTGCAGTTGCTGCTGGTGGTGACACTGCTGCTGCTGCTGAAGAGCAAACAGAATTCAATGTTGAATTAACAAGCTTTGGCGCTAACAAAGTTGCTGTAATTAAAGCAGTTCGTGAAGCAACTGGTCTTGGTCTGAAAGAAGCTAAAGATCTAGTTGAAGGTGCTCCACAAGTTCTTAAAGAAGGCGTGAGCAAAGAAGAAGGTGAAGAGCTTAAGAAGAAACTTGAAGCAGCTGGTGCTACAGTTACACTTAAGTAATTTACGTCCGGAGTCAATCGTTAAAAAATTGACTCCAGATATGGCTGATGGCTCTTGGGTCATCAGCCTTTTTGCGTTACAATAATCGGCTCGGTTTTTTATTGAACTGTGATATATATCGCAATAAAGATAAAAAATCCAAACAATTCAAACGCTTACCAATATTTTTCGTTCTAAAAATATTGTTAAGCGTTTTATTACCACTCTCATTTGCAGCATTTGTAAGTAGTGGTGGCCATATCGGCCTGCGTAATTCCTTCTAAACCTGAACTGCAGGCAGGTTTAGTTTTGTACTTTCCGAGGACTCCAGATGGCATACTCATATACCGAAAAAAAACGGATCCGTAAGAATTTTGGTAAATTGCCCCAAGTAATGGATGTTCCGTACTTGCTTTCGATTCAAGTCGACTCGTACAGAACGTTTTTGCAAGATGGTAAATTACCAAAAAACCGAGAAGATATTGGTCTCCAAGCTGCGTTTCGTTCAGTTTTCCCAATTGAAAGTTATTCCGGCAATGCTGCTTTAGAATTTGTAGAGTATAGCCTTGGTAAGCCTGAGTTTGATGTACGTGAGTGTATTCTCCGTGGCTCAACTTATGCAGCACCAATGCGCGTTAAAATTCGCTTGATCATTAAAGATCGTGATACAAAAGCAATTAAAGATGTACGTGAACAAGAAGTCTATATGGGTGAAATCCCATTAATGACGGATAACGGAACATTTGTAATTAATGGTACTGAGCGTGTAATTGTATCGCAGTTACATCGTTCTCCAGGTGTATTCTTCGATAGTGATAAAGGTAAAACACATTCGAATAAAACACTTTATTCTGCACGTATCATTCCTTACCGTGGTTCATGGTTAGACTTTGAATTTGATGCCAAAGATTTAGTCTATGTACGTATTGACCGTCGTCGTAAACTTCTTGCGACTGTGATCTTACGTGCCTTAAATTATACTGATGAACAAATTCTTGATTTGTTCTATGAAAAAGTTCCTGTTTACCTAGATATGGGTAGCTATCAAATTGAATTGGTTCCAGAACGCCTGCGTGGCGAAATGGCACAGTTTGATATTGCAGACAATAGCGGTAAAGTTATTGTTGAGCAGGGCAAACGTATTAATGCACGTCATGTACGTCAAATGGAAGCTGCTGGATTAACTAAACTTGCAGTACCAGATGAGTACCTTTACGAGCATATTACTGCAGAAAATATCACGTTACGTGATGGTGATGTAATTCCTGCCAATACTGTACTTAGCCATGAAGTTATGGTGAAAATTGCAGAGGGTGGCGTAAAAGAATTTAACATCCTATTCACAAATGATATCGATCGTGGTTCTTATATTGCTGACTCGTTACGTGCTGATATTACACGTGATCGTGACGAAGCTCTTGTAGAAATCTACAAAGTTATGCGTCCAGGCGAGCCACCAACTAAAGAAGCAGCAGAGAACTTATTTAATAACTTGTTCTTCTCTACAGAACGTTATGATTTATCTGCTGTTGGTCGTATGAAATTTAATCGTCGTTTAGGACGTCCATACGAAGTTGGTACAGATCAAAAAACGCGTGAAATAGAAGGTGTGTTATCTAACGAAGATATTACTGATGTAATGCGTACATTAGTAGATATTCGTAATGGTAAAGGTGAAGTTGATGACATCGACCATTTAGGTAACCGTCGTGTGCGTTCTGTTGGTGAAATGACAGAAAACCAATTCCGTGTAGGTTTAGTTCGTGTTGAGCGTGCAGTTAAAGAGCGTTTAAGCCAAGCTGAAACAGATAACTTATCACCACAAGATTTAATTAATGCGAAGCCTGTTGCTGCAGCAATTAAAGAATTCTTTGGTTCTAGCCAGTTATCTCAGTTCATGGATCAAAACAACCCATTGTCTGAGATTACACACAAGCGTCGTGTGTCTGCACTCGGACCAGGTGGTTTAACACGTGAGCGTGCGGGCTTTGAGGTACGTGACGTACACCATACTCATTATGGTCGTGTATGTCCGATTGAAACACCTGAGGGACCAAACATTGGTTTGATTAACTCGCTTTCAGTCTACTCTAAAGCAAACCATTTTGGTTTCCTAGAAACACCTTACCGTAAGGTTGTTGATGGGCGCGTGACTGAAGATACAGAATACCTCTCTGCAATTGAAGAAGTAGGTACTGTTATTGCACAAGCCGATGCAGTGGTTGATCCAGCAGGTCACTTACTTGAAGAAATGGTTACTGTGCGTCACCAAGGTGAAACACTGCGTATGCCTCCTGAGCGTGTAACGCATATGGATGTATCTGCACAACAAGTAGTATCTGTTGCAGCATCATTAATTCCGTTCCTTGAACACGATGATGCGAACCGTGCATTGATGGGTTCAAACATGCAACGTCAGGCGGTGCCGACACTTCTTGCTGATAAGCCACTTGTTGGTACAGGTATGGAAGCAAATGTTGCACGTGACTCGGGTGTATGTGTAATCGCACAACGTGGTGGTGTTATTGAGTTTGTTGATGCTTCTCGTGTGGTGATTCGTGTTAATGAAAGTGAAATGGTTGCGGGTGAAGCAGGTGTAGATATCTATAACCTGATTAAGTACACACGTTCAAACCAAAACACATGTATTAACCAAAAAGTACTGGTTAACCTAGGCGATAAAGTTGGCCGTGGTGATGTACTTGCTGATGGTCCATCTACAGATGGTGGTGAATTGGCACTTGGTCAAAACATGCGTGTTGCATTCATGACATGGAATGGTTACAACTATGAGGACTCGATTCTATTATCAGAACGTGTTCTTCAAGAAGATCGTTTAACATCAATCCATATTCAAGAATTATCATGTGTTGCACGTGATACTAAACTTGGTGCTGAAGAAATTACTGGCGATATTCCAAACGTTGGTGAAGCTGCATTATCTAAGTTAGATGAATCAGGTATTGTTTATATCGGTGCTGAAGTAACAGCGGGTGATATTCTTGTAGGTAAAGTGACGCCTAAAGGTGAAACACAATTAACACCTGAAGAAAAATTACTTCGTGCAATCTTTGGTGAAAAAGCTGCAGATGTAAAAGACTCTTCGTTACGTGTTCCATCAGGTACTAAAGGTACTGTAATTGACGTACAAGTATTTACACGTGATGGTCTTGAAAAAGACGAGCGTGCGCTTGCAATTGAAAAAGCACAGTTAGACGCTTACCGTAAAGACTTGAAAGAAGAATACAAAATCTTTGAAGAAGCTGCACGTGAGCGTATCGTACGTCTACTGAAAGACCAAATGTCTAACGGTGGTGGCACAACTAAGCGTGGTGATCAACTCACTGAAGACAAGTTATCTCAACTAGAAATGGTAGATCTACTTGAAATTCAGCCTTCTGATGAAGGTATTGCAGAGCGTCTTACTCAGATCCAGACTTACTTGAAAGAGAAGAGTGCTGAAATAGATGAGAAGTTTGCAGAGAAGAAACGCAAACTTTCTACAGGCGATGAACTAACAACAGGTGTATTGAAAGTTGTTAAAGTATATCTTGCTGTAAAACGTCGTATTCAGCCTGGTGATAAGATGGCAGGTCGTCATGGTAACAAAGGTGTTGTATCAAACATCTTACCTGTTGAAGATATGCCACACGATGCCAATGGTGTACCTGTAGATGTGGTACTTAACCCGTTGGGTGTACCTTCACGTATGAACGTGGGTCAGATTCTTGAAACACATTTAGGTTTAGCAGCAAAAGGTCTGGGTGAGCAAATTGATAAAATGCTCAAACAGCAACGTACAATTGCCGAGCTACGTGAATTCTTAGACAAAATCTATAACAAAGTTGGTGGAGAGCAAGAAGAGCTTGAAACATTAACTGATGATGAAGTCTTAATCCTTGCTGGTAACCTGAAAAAAGGTGTTCCTTTAGCAACACCAGTATTTGATGGTGCTGAAGAAGAACAAATTAAAGAGTTATTAGAGCTCGCTGAACTACCACGTACAGGTCAACAAACATTGTTTGATGGACGTACAGGTGAACAGTTTGACCGTCCAGTAACTGTGGGTTACATGTACATGCTTAAGTTGAACCACTTGGTTGATGACAAGATGCATGCACGTTCTACGGGTTCTTACTCGTTAGTAACGCAACAGCCATTGGGTGGTAAAGCACAGTTTGGTGGTCAGCGTTTTGGTGAGATGGAAGTCTGGGCATTAGAAGCATATGGTGCAGCGTATACGCTACAAGAAATGCTTACTGTGAAGTCAGATGATGTTGAAGGTCGTACACGTATCTATAAGAATATTGTAGATGGGAACCATTATATGGATCCAGGAATGCCTGAGTCATTCAACGTATTGACCAAAGAGATCCGTTCTTTAGGTATCAACATTGAACTGAAAAATGGTGACTAAGCTGTAAAGCTTCACGAATTTTCAGTAATAAACAATATTTGTGACCCTGCCGAGTGAATACATGAATTCCCTCGGCACACGGAGAGAAGAATTGAAAGACTTGCTCGATATCATGCGTAAAAAAACGGACTCTGACGGTCATACTCCAGTTGAGTTTGATCGCATCCGTATTGGTCTTGCATCACCAGAAATGATTAAATCATGGTCTCATGGCGAAGTTAAAAAGCCTGAAACCATCAATTACCGTACGTTTAAACCAGAACGTGATGGTTTATTCTGTGCCAAAATCTTTGGTCCAGTAAAAGATTACGAATGCTTGTGTGGTAAATACAAGCGTATGAAGTACAAAGGCGTTATTTGTGAAAAATGTGGCGTAGAAGTAACGACTGCGAAAGTACGTCGTGAACGTATGGGCCATATTGAGCTTGCAACGCCAACTGCGCATATTTGGTTCTTAAAATCGTTGCCAAGCCGTATCGGTTTACTACTTGACATGACACTACGTGATATTGAACGCGTATTGTATTTCGAATCTTATGTAGTTACAGATCCAGGTCTAACAGAGCTTGAAAAGTATCAGCTTCTTAACGATGAAGAATACTATACAGCTTTAGAAGAGCATGGCGATGAGTTCTCAGCAAAAATGGGTGCTGAAGCTGTACAAGATCTATTAAAAGATATCGATCTTGAAGCAGAAATTTCTCGCTTACGTGAGGAAATTCCACAAACAACTTCAGAAACTAAGCTGAAAAAAGCATCTAAACGTTTGAAATTAATGGAAGCATTCCATCAGTCAAACAATAAGCCAGAATGGATGGTGTTAAATGTACTTCCAGTACTTCCACCAGATCTACGTCCATTAGTACCACTTGAAGGTGGTCGTTTTGCGACATCTGACTTAAACGATTTATACCGTCGTGTGATTAACCGTAACAACCGTTTAAAACGTCTTTTAGATTTAGCTGCGCCAGACATTATTGTGCGTAACGAAAAACGTATGTTACAAGAATCTGTAGATGCCTTGCTTGATAACGGTCGTCGTGGTCGCGCAATTACAGGCTCTAACAAACGTCCACTGAAATCTTTGGCAGACATGATCAAAGGTAAGCAAGGTCGTTTCCGCCAGAACTTGTTAGGTAAGCGTGTAGATTATTCTGGTCGTTCTGTAATTACAGTTGGTCCAACGCTACGTCTTCATCAATGTGGTTTACCGAAAAAAATGGCACTTGAATTATTCAAACCATTTATTTTTGCAAAATTACAAGCATCAGGCCAAGCAACAACCATTAAAGCTGCGAAGAAAATGGTTGAGCGTGAAACGCCTGAAGTATGGGATGTACTTGCAAACGTAATTCGTCAACACCCAGTGATGTTGAACCGTGCACCAACACTTCACCGTCTTGGTCTACAAGCATTCGAACCTGTACTTATTGAAGGTAAAGCGATTCGTCTACACCCACTCGTATGTGCGGCATTTAACGCCGACTTCGATGGTGACCAAATGGCGGTTCACGTACCATTGACACTTGAAGCACAGCTTGAAGCGCGTGCATTAATGATGTCTACAAACAACATCTTGTCACCTGCCAATGGTGAACCAATCATCGTACCTTCTCAGGACGTTGTATTGGGTCTTTACTACATCACACGTGATGCAGTGAATGTGCAAGGTGAAGGTATGGTGTTTGCAGATACTCACGAAGTAAACCGTGCTTTAGCAACCCGTCAAGTGAATATGCATGCACGTGTGAAAGTACGTGTACACCAAACAATTATTGATGAAAATGGTAACCGTGAAAAGCAAACCATTATCGTTGATACAACACCAGGTCGTTGCTTACTTTGGGAAGTTGTTCCTGAAGGTTTAAGCTTTGACATGATCAATCTTGAAATGACGAAGAAAAACATTTCTAAGTTGATTAACACTTGTTACCGTAAACTTGGTCTAAAAGACTCAGTTATTTTTGCTGACCAATTAATGTATCTTGGTTTCCGTCAAGCAACACGCTCAGGTGTGTCTGTAGGTATGGAAGATATGGTGATTCCACCAACAAAACAAGTGATCATTGATAAAGCAGAAGCTGAAGTTCGTGAAATTGAAGATCAATTCGAGCAAGGTTTCGTAACTGCTGGTGAACGTTATAACAAAGTTGTCGATATTTGGGCACGTACAAACGACCAAGTTGCTAAAGCGATGATGGATAACTTGTCTTCTACGCTTGTTAAAAACAAGAAAGGTGAAGATGAGAAGCAAAAATCATTCAACAGTATCTATATGATGTCGGATTCTGGAGCGCGTGGTAGTGCTGCACAGATTCGTCAGCTTGCAGGTATGCGTGGTCTGATGGCAAAACCAGATGGCTCGATTATTGAAACACCGATTAAAGCAAACTTCCGCGAAGGTCTAACAGTACTTCAGTACTTTATTTCAACGCACGGTGCACGTAAAGGTTTGGCCGATACAGCATTGAAGACAGCAAACTCGGGTTACTTGACTCGTCGTCTTGTAGACGTTGCACAAGATTTAGTAATCACAGAACCAGATTGTGGTACTGCTGGTGGCTTAGTCATGACACCATTAATTCAAGGTGGTGATGTAATTGAAGCATTACGTGATCGTGTACTTGGTCGTGTAACTGCTGAAGATGTACGTCGTGCTTCTGATGATGAGATCGTTTTACCGAAAGGGACGCTCATTGATGAAAAAATCGCTGCTTACCTTGAAGAGGCGGGTGTCGATGAGGTTAAGGTTCGTTCAGTTGTAAGCTGTGAATCTACATTCGGTGTGTGTGCGAACTGTTACGGTCGTGACCTTGCTCGTGGTCACTTGGTAAATCCAGGTGAATCTGTGGGTGTAATGGCTGCTCAATCTATTGGTGAGCCGGGTACACAGTTAACAATGCGTACGTTCCACGTTGGTGGTGCAGCAAGCAGAACATCTGCTGCAAACAGTGTTCAAGTACGTAATAAAGGTACTGTACGTTTCCATAATGTGAAAACTGTACAACACTCGAAAGGACACCAAGTTTCTGTGTCACGTTCTGGTGAAGTCGGTATTGCAGATGAGTTAGGTCGTGAGCGCGAGCGTTATAAACTACCTTACGGTGCAAGCATCTTACTTAAAGATGGTCAAGCTGTAGAAGCTGGCGGTATCGTTGCAACATGGGATCCGCATACACATCCACTTGTAACAGAAGTTGCTGGTAAAGCACGCTTCTCACAAATTGTGGATGGTTCGACTGCAACATCGAAAACTGATGATACAACAGGTATGACAACTGTTGAAATCTTACCTGTAACAGCACGTCCTGCTTCTGGTAAAGATTTACGTCCAGCGATTGTACTTGATACAGCAGATGGTGGTGAGCAGTTCTACTTCCTACCACAAAACACAATTGTGACTGTTCGTGACGGCGAAACAATTGGTGTAGGTGATGTTATTGGTCGTGTACCACAAGAATCATCGCGTACACGTGATATTACCGGTGGTCTTCCACGTGTTGCTGACTTGTTCGAAGCACGTAAGCCAAAAGAACATGCAATCCTTGCTGAAATTTCAGGTGTTGTAAGCTTTGGTAAAGAGACTAAAGGTAAATATCGTCTTGTAATTACACCTGATGATGGTGCTGAAATCTACGAAGAATTGATTCCAAAATGGCGTCAAATCAACGTATTTGAAGGCGAGCATGTAAACCGTGGTGAAGTGATCTCTGATGGTCCACAGAATCCACATGACATCTTACGTCTAAAAGGCGAAGTTGCATTAACAAACTATATCGTTAATGAAGTACAAGATGTTTACCGTTTACAAGGTGTAAAAATCAATGATAAGCACATCGAAGTTGTTGTTCGTCAAATGCTTCGTAAAGTAGATATTGTTGACGGTGGTGATACAAGCTTCATCAAAGGTGAGCAAGTAGATTACATCCGTGTAATGCAAGAAAACCTAGCGGTATTGGCACAAAACAAGTTCCCTGCGAAGTTTGACCGTCAATTGATGGGTATTACGAAAGCATCATTATCTACAGATTCATTTATCTCTGCTGCATCGTTCCAAGAGACAACACGTGTCTTAACAGAAGCTGCGGTAACAGGTAAAGAAGATGATTTACGTGGTCTAAAAGAAAACGTTGTTGTAGGTCGTCTAATACCAGCAGGTACTGGTTTGGCGTATCACCTAGAACGTCGTCGTCAAGAGTCTGAAGCTGCAGAATACGAGCTTCACAATGACTTTAGCGACGTTGATCAAGCATTTAGCCAAGCATTAAATGAAGAGCAATTCTAAGTAAAATTAGAATGAATCACAAAAAAGGCACCTTAGGGTGCCTTTTTTATATCTAGAGATTGATAGTATCGACGCAATAAAAAAATTGCGGTAGTAAGAATAATAAAAACGGCAAGCAGATAGGAAAAGGTTGCAGTTTTAAGTGTAACAAATTGGTTGAGTATACCCATACCAATAACAGGTGTAGACATACCTAAATAAATAATGACGAAGAAGCTAGATGTAATAGAGGCCTTATAAGCATTTGGACTGTGCTGAGCCAAGTTTGCTAAACACGATCTAAAACTTAGTCCCTGACCCCAGCCACATAGAGCTGTAGCAATACAAAGTAGAGTAAAGCTTTGTAAGGCAATACAAAAGAAAAATGGAATAAGCCCTAATAAAAGAGTGTAGCAGCCAACAAACTCTCTTTTTTGTTTTGGAATGAAAGGTTCACTTACTTGTCCAATTACTGAAGCAATAAACAAAATAAAAATGGTGAGGCCAATTTGAATAGCATGATGAATCTCAAAAATATGATTCAAAATGGATGGAATCATTGAGGAGTAAAATCCCATGACCATAAAACCCGAGAATCCAGCGATAGTTACTGGAACAAAGATACTTTTAACTTCATGAGGAAGTGAAAGCTTTTGTACCTTTAGCTTAATTTGAGAGGCTTTTTTTCGACTTTCTGGAATGAAGTAGAGAACTAAACCTGCAAATAGAGTAAGTATAAGATGAATTAAATAAGGCATCATTTCAGGAGAAGGAAGGGTTTCTATAATGATTCCTCCTACGATTGGTCCTAGACCTAGACCCAAAATATTTGCACCACTTGCGATGAGTGTTGCGACCTTACTCCAATGTTTTGGAGCAAGTTCCAATATCATGACTGTTGCAGTTGATGCATAAAGCCCTGCTGAAAAACCAGAAAAGAGCCTTGCAATAAACCAAAAACTTAAAGCATCTCCGAATGCAAAACAAAGTGCAGAAATAATGGAAAATAAAAGTCCTAAAAATAGCATTGGCTTACGACCTAACTGATCAGACCAACTGCCCATAATGAGCAAGGCAGAGATTACACCCAGTGCGTAGGTTGCAAAAATTAGAGTAATCGTGAGGCTCGTAATATGCTCATGTGCTTGATAAATTGGATAAATTGCTGTTGGTAAGGTTGTGCCCAGCATATTAATTAAAAAAACGAAAGCGATGCTTAAGCAAGCTATTGATGGGTTTTTCATTTATTTATCATTTTGATGTATTTTTGATTTTTTTATTATAAATGGATTAGAGATAAAAAAGCCCACGATTGTGGGCTTTTATTTAGATGGCTTTTTTAGGCTTGATAAAGATTATATAAACTATAACCAATAAAATTAACCAGACACCACCTACATAAAGAGCAGGTCTTAAACTTGGAAAATAACCAATTAAACCAATCACAAATAGCATAAAGAGTGTTGCCAAAATAGGTGCAATTGGCCAGCCAACAATAGGAAAATCTAACTGCTTGATTTCATCTTTTGATAATTTTTTACGCATACCAAAGTGAGCGAGTAAGATCATGAGCCATACGTAAACGGTTGCAAAAGTACCAATTGAAGCAATGATTTCGAAAACATTTTCTGGAATGAGGTAGTTTAATATCACACCAACAAGGAGTACACCAGCCATAACCACAACGGTCATCCATGGCACACCATACCTAGATGTTTTACTAAAACTTTGAGGTGCTTGGCCCTTTTTAGCCATACCATACATCATGCGACCAGCACCGAATACATCGCTATTAATTGCTGAAATTGCAGCAGTAATTACAACAATATTTAATACAGCCGCAGCAGATTTAATGCCTAAACCTTCAAAGATTTGTACAAACGGACTACCATTACTGCCGATTTGATTCCATGGGAAAATAGAGAGTAATACGAAGATTGTAAGTACATAAAATAAAAGAATACGAAAAGGTACAGCATTAATTGCATGTGGAATTGCTTTTTTAGGGTCTTTTGATTCACCAGCAGTAATACCGATAACCTCTACACCACCAAAAGCAAAAACAACAACAGAAAAACATGCAATAAAACCTACAATACCATTTGGCATGAAGCCACCGTGTTGCCAAAGGTTTGTGATACTTGGATTAACAGTCGACTGTGGTAAATGAAATCCATAAATAAGAATTCCTAAACCGCCAAGAATCATTGCGATAATGGCACTGACTTTAATAATAGAAAGCCAAAATTCGAGTTCACCATATACTTTAACATGAATGAGGTTAATACCACCTAAGAAAAAAATGAGTGATAGAATCCAGATCCAACGAGGGACATCGGGAAACCAAAAGCCCATATAAATACCAAAGGCGGTCACATCTGCGATAGCAACGATGACCATTTCAAAGACATAAGTCCAACCTGCGGTAAACCCCCAAAGTGGCCCTATGTATTCGGTTGCATAGCGACTAAAAGAGTCGGAAACAGGGTTATGTAC
>NZ_VTDQ01000082.1 GCF_015627175.1 Acinetobacter pollinis
GGCACTCAAAACATATCATTAGAAAATACAACGGCTTCAATTGATTACGATTTAACATCGTGGTGCAAACTTGCATCAGATATACGCCCGTTTGTACTTGCGATCGGTGCATTAATGTCTTTCTTGATTGCGTCAGGTGTCATTATGGGTGGTAATGATGATTAGATTACTTTTTATTTTTGGCGACTGGCTTTTAAAAGGTTTTGTTCGTTCTGTACTTATGGGAGCGGGTTTAGGATTGGCAACAGGGGCGGGGCTTCTTGTTGCGATCAATACATACATTGATCATCTTGTTTCACAGTTTGGAACGCTTTCAAGTGATGTTCTTGGTTTGCTTGCAATGTCTGGCGTTCATATCGCTTTGTCATCAATTATTGGTGCTGTCGTATTTAGACTGACGCTCAATAGTGCAAAAGTCACTCTTATTAAAAAGGGTGGTTAAATGTCAAAGATTAGATTAATCACTGGTGGTATCGGTACTGGTAAATCACTTTGGACAGTTGAAGAATTGTTCAAAGAACAAACAAAGGATACTGCAAGAAAAATATTTACAGACATTACAGGCATTAAGAATACAGGAATTGAAAAAGCACCTGACGACTGGAGAACAATTCCTAATAACAGTCTTGTTGTCTATGATGAAGTTCAATACCGTGATTTATTCAGTAGACATAACTCAAAAAGGGATAAACAAATCCTTGATTTGACTACAATTCGTAAACGTGGCATTGAAATGTGGCTCATTACTCAACGAGCAAGATTTTTAAATGCCGATGTTCTAGGTCTTGTAAATGAGCATGTGCATTTAGAAAGAGTAGGGCAAAAAATAAGTAACGTATACATATTTCAAGAAGCTGAGTTAAACATAACAAAGACTAAAAAAATGTTTGCGTTTGAGAAATATAGATGGGTTCACCCTGAGCATTTGTTCGGATTTTATGAATCGATTCAACCCGATGCGAAACACAATAAACGCTCATATTTAAATAAAGGTATTGTCGCTGTTGTCTTAACTTTAGTTTTAGCACTAATTGCAGGTGTTATATTTGTTCGTTCTGCAACGAAACAGGGCATTTCTTCTAATGGTGTTGAAACAAAAAAACCTGATAAACAGTATGTTCAACCAGTGCCGACTTCTACAAATAATCAGGCTCAAGCTGTTCAAGACTCTGCTGATCTGAGCATTGAATGTCGAAAAGGTGAGAATGTTGAAAAGCCTGAGTGTGTAAATTGGTTTAATCAAATATCAAAACGTGAAACTTCTGTTTCTACTGGAGAACATGGACAAACTGTTATTTCGTATGACCCTGAAAAACCTTTTCAAAAACAAGCGATGACTTATCAGGTCAAGACAAAACCTGTATTTAGTGGTTGTATGAAATTAAACGGTAAATACGTGGCGTATACGCAACAAGGTACAATCTTGGACGGTGTTTCACAGTCTGATTGTAAGCGTGTCATAGAAAATGGAGAAAGACCTTTTAACTATTTTAGTGAACAGAAGCAGAATACTGTTACTGGTGCAGTCGGTACTGATCAGGAAAAACTTAAAACAATGTATGAAAACAAAGAGGGCATTTAATGATGATTCACTTGCTTGACTTTCTTTTGCCTCAATTGATTGGTATTTCTATATGTGGCTTTATCATTGACCCAGTTGAACTCATGCGTGGTTTTTTATCTATTGGCTTTTATTTAACGTTGCTTTTTTTTCTTGCGTTATCTTGTTCCACTTTTATTGATTATGTATTTGATCAACACTAATTAGAGGATTTAACAATGACTATTGAATTTACGCTTGATGAATTAAATGAAATTTATGATGTTGCTTTTGATCATAATTATAGAGAGATAGTTGCTAAAATAGAGACGAAATACACACGTTGTTATAGTTGCTATCGTCTTGTTCTAAATGAAGAATTTGAACATCACTATAATTTTACTTGTCCTTGTCGTGAAGATGATTATTAAGTATGAAAAACTTTCTTTTGTATAGCTTTAAGTGCTTAGTTGATTCTGCAAAGAATGAAGAATTTTCTTATAAAACTTTTTTTATTTCTCTTTCACTGTGGGCAATAGTTATTTCTTTTCTTTGGTTACGTTAATCCTCCCATATGCTTCTCAATGGGAGTAACCAAAAAATGAAATCAGGGGAATTGATGTACTCGAGCAGTGCGCAGAGTCATCAAGGCGTAGTCTTTCATTTTTGCATGAATACATATGAATACTGATCAATTAATAAAAATGCTTGAAAGCTATTTGCAATTGTTACAAGAGCAAGATACGAATAATGATGATGAAATAACGCAAGTAAAATTAATGATTTGGTCGATCAGGGACGAATTAAGGACAAAAAGATTTATAAATAGTTTAAGTCTAAGCAATCGAGCTTTTAGGCGTTAGGATTTCCGCATAACTCTATATTATGTTACTTGATTAAGGCATTGATAGCTTTGCTGTCAATGTTCATCAGAACGATTATAAGAGCGTTAGCGGTGTATTGTGATGACTTGCTGTCATTTAACATAAAATTAAGTTATACGACATTCTGTACGCATATACGCACGGGTGAGGGAGGAGGAGCTTGCCGACCGACCGACCCGACACCCGTGCGTAGTTTGATTGGCACACTACTATCTAATAGTGTGCCTGACTCCGAAATTTCGGAAATAATTTAATTCTCGCGCATTAGTTCTTTGCTTTTATTGTGTACTATC
>NZ_VTDQ01000083.1 GCF_015627175.1 Acinetobacter pollinis
ATCTATTACTGGTGTTGCAGCAGGTGTGAATTCCACAGATGCGGTGAATAAAGGACAGCTAGATTCTACTGTAAAAGTATTTAACACTACAGTGAATAGTTTATCGAATGCATCCGTCCAATATGATAAAAATACAGATGGTTCCATCAATAAAGGGACTGTTTCTTTAGCAGGCGGGACTACCGGAACCACAATAAAAAATGTAGCAAATGGCCAAATTTCTTCAGATTCAAAAGATGCTATTAATGGTGCACAAATTTCTGGTGTTTCAACAAGTATTCAGACAATCTTGGGTGGAAACGCAAAAACAGACTCTAATGGAAAAGTAACCTCATCGAATATAGGAGGTACAGGTCAAGATACAATTGATGGCGCAGTTTCAAGCTTAAAAGATCAAACGACCAAAGCAAAAACAACGGTTACTGGTGGTGATAATATCGCCATTACAGCACTTCAAAATGAAGATGGAAGCACAAACTATCAAGTTTCTTCAGCAAAGGATTTAAGTCTAGATCGTATTAAACTTGGTAATAATACTTTAGACAGCAATAAATTAAGTTTAGTAGATGATAATAGTAGTACCCAAATTGGTGCAGCAACAACAACGATTCAAGATAACCAAGGTAACAACAGCACAGTCAGCGCAAATGGGCTGTCTATACAAGATAATGCTGGAAATAAAGCAAGTTATGACGCAACAAATATGGTTTATCAGGCGGCTGATCGTTCAAGTACAACCCTTGGTACAAATGGTCTAAGCTTTAAAGACAACACAGGCAATATAACTGGGCCAAGTATAACCTCATCGGGTATAGATGCTGGTGGTAAGACCATTACGAACGTTGCAGCAGGTGTGAATTCTACAGATGCGGTAAATAAAGGACAGTTAGATTCTACAGTAAATATATTTAATACCGCAGTGAATAGTTTATCGAATGCATCTGTCCAATATGATAAAAATACAGATGACTCCATCAATAAAGGGACTGTTACTTTAGCAGGCGGCACCACTGGAACCACAATAAAAAATGTAGCAAATGGCCAAATTTCTTCAGATTCAAAAGATGCTATTAATGGTGCGCAAATTTCTGGTGTTTCAACAAGTATTCAGACGATCTTGGGTGGAAACGCAAAAACAGACTCTAATGGAAAAGTGACCTCATCGAATATAGGCGGTACAGGTCAAGATACAATTGATGGCGCAGTTTCAAGCTTAAAAGATCAAGCAACCAAAGCAAAAACAGCGGTTACTGGTGGTGATAATATCGCCATTACAGCACTTCAAAATGAAGATGGAAGCACAAACTATCAAGTTTCTTCAGCAAAGGATTTAAGTCTAGATCGTATTAAACTTGGCAATAATACTTTAGACAGCAATAAATTAAGTTTAGTAGATGATAATAGTAGTACCCAAATTGGTGCAGCAGCAACAACGATTCAAGATAACCAAGGTAACAATAGTACAGTCAGCGCAAATGGGCTGTCTATACAAGATGATGCTGGGAATAAAGCAAGTTATGACACAACAAATACGATTTATCAGGCGGCTGATCGTTCAAGTACAACCCTTGGTACAAATGGTCTAAGCTTTAAAGACAATACAGGCAATGCAACTGGGCCAAGTGTTACAGCGTTCGGTATTGATGCTGGTGGTAAGACGATTACAAACGTTGCAGCAGGTGTGAATTCCACAGATGCGGTAAATAAAGGACAGCTAGATTCTACTGTAAATATATTTAATACTGCAGTGAATAGTTTATCGAATGCATCCGTCCAATATGATAAAAATACAGATGGCTCCATCAATAAAGGGATTGTTACTTTAGCAGGCGGCACCACTGGAACCACAATAAAAAATGTAGCAAATGGCCAAATTTCTTCAGATTCAAAAGATGCTGTTAATGGTGCACAAGTTGCTAACATTTCAAAGAGTTTTGCTATTGCTTTGGGGCAAGGAAGTGTTCAAAGTGATGGTAGTATTGAAAGTCCAATCTATAGTATTGCAGGTAAACAACAGACAAATGTTTCTGATGCGATCAATGCCTTAAATAATTTAATAACAACTGGAAATACATATTCTAGCCAAGTATTCTCTATAGGATTAAGTGCACCTAATGCGATTGCTCTAGGAAATAATTCTAAAGCTACAGGTATATCTTCGGTTGCAATGGGGGATAATGCTATTGCTTCAGGAAACCAATCTATCAGTATTGGTACAGGTAACCAAGTGACTGGAAATAACTCAGGTGCCTTTGGTGATCCATCTATTATTAATGGTGCAAATAGTTACTCTGTGGGTAACAACAATACCATTAGTACAGACAATACTTTCGCTTTAGGTAATGATATTACTCAAACGACAGCAGGTTCGGTTGTTTTAGG
>NZ_VTDQ01000084.1 GCF_015627175.1 Acinetobacter pollinis
ATGGGGTGAGTATTGTCCGTTCTCACCTGGCACTCAAAACATATCATTAGAAAATACAACGGCTTCAATTGATTACGATTTAACATCGTGGTGCAAACTTGCATCAGATATACGCCCGTTTGTACTTGCGATCGGTGCATTAATGTCTTTCTTGATTGCGTCAGGTGTCATTATGGGTGGTAATGATGATTAGATTACTCTTTGTCTTTGGTGACTGGCTTTTAAAAGGTTTTGTTCGTTCTGTACTTATGGGAGCGGGTTTGGGATTAGCAACAGGGGCGGGGCTTCTTGTTGCGATCAATACATATATTGATCATCTTGTTTCACAGTTTGGAACGCTTTCAAGTGATGTTCTTGGTTTGCTTGCAATGTCTGGCGTTCATATCGCTTTGTCATCAATTATTGGTGCTGTCGTATTTAGACTGACGCTCAATAGTGCAAAAGTCACTCTTATTAAAAAGGGTGGTTAAATGTCAACGGTTAGATTAATCACTGGTGGTATTGGTACAGGAAAAACACTTTGGACACTTGAGCAACTGTTTAAGGAACAAGAGAAAGATCCAACACGAAAAATATTTACAGATATTACAGGGATTAAAAATACAGGAATTGAAAAAGCACCCGATGATTGGAGAACAATTCCTAATAACAGTCTTGTTGTCTATGATGAAGTTCAATATCGTGATTTATTCAGTAGACATAACTCAAAAAGGGATAAACAAATCCTTGATTTGACTACAATTCGTAAACGTGGCATTGAAATGTGGCTGATTACTCAACGAGCGAGATTTTTAAATGCTGATGTTATAGGTCTCGTAAATCAGCATGTGCATTTAGAAAGAGTAGGGCAAAAAATAAGTAACGTATACATATTTCAAGAAGCTGAGTTAAACATAACAAAGACGAAAAAAATGTTTGCGTTTGAGAAATATAGATGGGTTTATCCAGAACACCTGTTCGGATTTTATGAATCGATTCAACCCGATGCGAAACACAATAAACGCTCATATTTAAATAAAGGTATTGTCGCTGTTGTCTTAACTTTAGTTTTAGCACTAATTGCAGGTGTTATATTTGTTCGTTCTGCAACGAAACAGGGTATTTCTTCTAATGGTGTTGAAACAAAAAAACCTGATAAACAGTATGTTCAACCAGTGCCGACTTCTACAAATAATCAGGCTCAAGCTGTTCAAGACTCTGCTGATCTGAGCATTGAATGTCGAAAAGGTGAGAATGTTGAAAAGCCTGAGTGTGTAAATTGGTTTAATCAAATATCAAAACGTGAAACTTCTGTTTCTACTGGAGAACATGGACAAACTGTTATTTCGTATGACCCTGAAAAACCTTTTCAAAAACAAGCGATGACTTATCAGGTCAAGACAAAACCTGTATTTAGTGGTTGTATGAAATTAAACGGTAAATACGTGGCGTATACGCAACAAGGTACAATCTTGGACGGTGTTTCACAGTCTGATTGTAAGCGTGTCATAGAAAATGGAGAAAGACCTTTTAACTATTTTAGTGAACAGAAGCAGAATACAGTCACTGGTGCAGTCGGTACTGATCAGGAAAAACTTAAAACAATGTATGAAAACAAAGAGGGCATTTAACAATGACTATTGAATTTACGCTTGATGAATTAAATGAAATTTATCAAGTTGCTTTTGAGCATAATTATAGAGAAATAGTTGCTAAGATAGAGACTAAATATACGTGTTGTTATAGTTGTCATCGTCTTGTTCTAAATGAAGAATTTGAACATCATTATGAGTTTACCTGTCCTTGGCGTGATTATTAAATATGAAAAACTTTCTTTTGTATAGCTTTAAGTGCTTAGTTGATTCTGCAAAGAATGAAGAATTTTCTTATAAAACTTTTTTTATTTCTCTTTCACTGTGGGCAATAGTTATTTCTTTTCTTTGGTTACGTTAATCCTCCCATGTGCTTCTCAATGGGAGTAACCAAAAAAATGAAATCAGGGGAATTGATGTGCTCGAGCAGTGCGCAGAGTCATCAAGGCGTAGTCTTTCATTTTTGCATGAATACATATGAATACTGATCAATTAATAAAAATGCTTGAAAGCTATTTGCAATTGTTACAACAGCAAGATACGAATAATGATGATGAAATAACGCAAGTAAAATTAATGATTTGGTCGATCAGGGACGACTTAAGGACAAAAAGATTTATAAATAGTTTAAGTCTAAGCAATCGAGCTTTTAGGCGTTAGGATTTCCGCATAACTCTATATTATGTTACTTGATTAAGGCATTGATAGCTTTGCTGTCAATGTTCATCAGAACGATTATAAGAGCGTTAGCGGTGTATTGTGATGACTTGCTGTCATTTAACATAA
>NZ_VTDQ01000085.1 GCF_015627175.1 Acinetobacter pollinis
ATCAGGATTACCTGTAATTGGATCATCCGGATAATATCCCACATGCATCACACCTTGTTGATACAAAGACTTAATCGTATCTGCTAACTCCTGTGTCGGAATAGGCTTACTGTTTTGTCTCCAATCAACCGCTTGTAATTCAACAACAGATTTACGAATACCATTTGGATATTGTTTCAAACGTTTCACAATGTCTGCATAAAACTTCTTCTGATCTTTCGCCTGCTCCATATATGGCATCGCCATAATCGCAGTGAAATCATATTTGTTTAATGACTCTTCTAACGATTGTGAATACCACGTTGAAGCATAAGGGTTAAGTACAACTTGTGCATACATGTTACGTGCTGTTAATAATGCAGGTTGGTATTGTCTAACCTCTCCTGCCAATTGTAACGCAAAGTTATCTAAGTAATTTGTTTTAAATGATGTCCACTTTTGTAGACTCTTGTCATCTTTACGTATGGCTTCTAAGTCTGTCGGTAAACCTGCCTTTTTATACGCCTGTAATGCAGCCGGACTCGCATCTTCATAATCAGATAATGTCGCATCATCATGGAATAACACACCATCAATTGTTGCCGACTTACCTAAATCTTGGTAAATCCCCTCAATAATCTTTCTTGCTGGTGCTGAAAATGGTGACAAACGAATGTAACCCATATTTAAGTGATCACTGTTCTTCGGCTGTTGCGTCACCACAAGGTCTTTAGACACAGGATTTGACTTCGGAAGCTCCCATGCCAATAAAGGCATCCATGCATAAATGCGTTGTACTTGCGTACGTGAAGAAATCTGCCAAGCCACGCGGTTAAATAAATCCTGACGCATTGGAATGTAGCGGTTTGGGAAATACACCATGTCCGCTGAACCATTGGCATCTGGATCGGAGAAAGCTTGTAGGTAAACTGTCGTCACATTCATTTTCTGAATGCGATCAAGCAACGCACCCAAATTCTTTTCTTCCTGCTTCTGATCTTTGTCGTAGATATAATCTAAATCTACATGCATGATTTTTTGTGGACGGTAGTTATCGCCTAGATTCTTTTCTCGGCTCTCAATTTCTCGTCCTAAATCATCCAAAGTCATGTCATGCTCAACCAATATACGGTTAAGCGCACCTAACGATTTCTTCAAATAAGCAGGACCATCATCAAGCGTAATGGTCACAGGCATACCCAATTGTTTGGCTATACGTACGGTTTCCAAATTATAACGACCATAAGGCCACACCATTACTCGAGGTACAGGCACACCATTGGCTTTAAACGCTTCGTTATTTTTCTTTAAGTCGTTATAGATACGTCGGTTATATTCACCATCCCCTTCGTACTTCTTAGTCTTACTATTATAAATACGTGTTGTTGCTGCAGGCTCCGAGTTACCTTGTGGATTACCAATCACACCATGGTGTAAGTCATAACTATGACTTGCAATCTCAACATAGCCACTGTCACTCATTTCTTTAATTTGTGGCCACGTTAAAATCTTATTACGTACTACAAGATCATCACCGAAGTGGACTTCTTGGTTTGCAGGTGTATCTACCCATGCACCGACTACTGCCAAAACGACAGGAATCTTATTTTCTTTAACAAACGGATAGATATTGCTATAAAACGATTCATAGCCATCATCTACCGTTAATAAAACTGGTTTTGCAGGTAAGGTATATTTACCCGCATGGGCTTTAAGCAAGTCATTTACTGATATAAAGTGAAAGCCGTTTTGTTGTAACCATTTAACTTGTTTTTCAAAGTTTTCTGTGGTTACCGCATAAAATGGAATTAATGCATCATTTGCTTGGTTGGTTACCTCATGATATCCAATGACCGTGAGGGTTGTTGGCTGAATGTGAGGTTTCTTCGCTGCATACAACGACGGAGAAATGCCTAACATGGCTAAACTAACACAGCCGGCAACGACTGAACCTAAAAAACGAGTAAGCATA
>NZ_VTDQ01000086.1 GCF_015627175.1 Acinetobacter pollinis
TAATAGGACTGTGCTGGCTACTAAAGTTGTTAGATTTGTTTTTTTCATGTTGATGTACTCTCAAAATTAATATTAGAAGCTTCGGAGAGGAAATAGAATTTCTTCTCCGATTGAATGCTGAATAATTAGTTAATTACACCGGTTACACCGACACGGAATAGAGGTGATCCTTCTGTTCCTCCTGCTACACCACCTGTTACAGACCAACGACCATTATCTGCTGTACGACGTAATGTCGCACCTAGTGCACTTTGGCTATTGTAGTAAGAAGCCCCTACAGCATAAGTCCATTTTCCTGCGATAAATGGTGCTTGTTCTAAGGCTGCAGTTGCTGCAATACCTGCAGATAATCTATCTTCAAGTTTATTAATACGGTTGTTCGTATATGTAAATGCTTGATTTAAATTATTTTCAACATTGCCAATTCTATTGTCTACAGCGGTAAGTGCACTACCAACATTATTATAGGTTGAACCTGCAACGCTATATGTTGGTGCTGTGACTTGACCGTCTGAGCCAACTGTAGAACCGCCTCCTAAATATGTAGCAGTATTACTATTTGCTGTATAAAGCTGAGAGCCATTTACAGCATCTTTACTTGTGCTTGAGACACCACCATCTGCAACATTTGTTACTTTCTGGCTACCTGCGTTTATTCCTGAGCCAGTAATATCGACTGATCCAACAGCTATACTATTTACATTTAGATCTTTTGATGTAGCCACCTGATAATTGGTACTTCCATCGGTATTTGTTGTTTGGGTAACAACAATATTATCTCCTTGGCTTACTGTTGTTTTTGCTTGAGTAGCAGCTTGGCTCACACTTGCAATTGCATCATTAATATTGTCTTTTCCAGTACCGCCAATGTTACTTGTTGAAATTGTACCATCTGCATTTACTGTTGTTGAACCACCTATCGCATTTGCAACACTATTAGATACACCTGCTAATTGTCCGCCGTTAACAGCATCTTTAGATCCTGTAGCAACAGTACCATCTGCAACATTTGTTAAGGTTGTACCATTTGTACCGCCTTCTAATGTCACTTTATCTTTATTTACAGTGCCATCTGCATTCTTGTCATATTTCACTGCATTATCAGAAAGCGCATTAATGTTGTTCGTTACATTACTAATTGCTGTATCAAGTTGTCCTTTAGTTGCTGCATCTGTTGCATTAACCCCATCACCTACATTTGTAATTGCTTTACCACCTGCATCAATCCCTGAAGATGTAACGCTTGGACCATTTACAATGGTTAGGCCATTGCTATTAAGTGTTGTATTTCCTGTAGTCACACTGGTAAAGGTTGCATCTTTAGCAAGACCAATGATTAAGTTACCATCACTGTCAGTTGTGGTTTTAATGTTCGAGCTATCGTATTCACTATCATCCTTAGTGCCTGTTCCTTTAATGGTCAAGGTTTCACCTAAGTTTTTATGAATTGTACTACCAGAGTTCGCTGCAAAGTTCAGACCTGCACTAGTTAAACCACTTGTTGCACTATCTACTTGCCCTTTATTTACAGCATCCGTAGAGTTTACGCCATCTGCGACATTGGTAATGGTTTTACTACCTGCATCAATCCCTGAAGATGTAACACTTGGACCGTTTAAGATGGTCAAACCATCATTATTAATCGTCGTGTTGCCAGTAGTTACACTAGTAAAGGTTGCATCTTTAGCAAGACCAACAATTAGGTTGCCATCACTGT
>NZ_VTDQ01000087.1 GCF_015627175.1 Acinetobacter pollinis
ATACTGTTCTGCAAGACGACACATCTGGATATTTTCAGCAACGTGATTACGGACTCGTGCAAATACCTGTTCAGGTTTAAAGGTTTGTAGTGCCTCGGTTTGTTCATCTAAGAAAGCTTCATGACAATTGTTGACAACCAATTGTTTAAGCAGCACGTAAAAAGGAGTACTTTTATACGTTTCAGAGATTTCTTTAAACGCTTGCTTTACATCTAATGATCGGCTGTTCTGCCAGTTGTCATAATTTTGTGTATGGACTTCCTTTTCAGCGAGATTATTCGCCTGTTCAATATCATGTTCAAAGCGTTGTCTGACAGACGCTATACGTTGATCCTCTGTCTGTTTTAATTGCTTGTGATGCATGATTAATGAATGATCTAGATCAGATTTTGTAGAAGAACTATGTTGGCGATCTAATACTTTTTGATGTTCTTGTAATTTAAGTTGGATATGCGCCTCAAGTTGAGCATACTCTTGTGGGAAAAACCTCTGATACTCGCGAAAGACCTTGAGCTCTTTTTGTAACGCTTCAACTTTTAACTTTTCATCTTCAATCACTCGAATTGCACGATGATGGGCATCTCGTTCTTTATCTGCTTCTATACGGGCGACTTTCAATTGATGTGCATAAGCATTTTGCATATCTTGCATTGCTTGTTGATACTGGGCACTGATCACATCTACCTATGAAGCGACATCTTTATAAATTACAGATGCTATCCACGCTGGTTCACTGAGCTGACTGTCTAATGGTTTTTTTGGCACGGGTGTAGAAATTGGCTGAATCTGTGTTTGTACATGCTCAAATGCTTGATTCGGTACGATAGGTGCTTGGATCTGAGAATAAAACTGCTGAATGGTTGTATGCTTGGCTTTTGAACCCACAATTCCTCGTCTTAAGCCAAAATCTTGATCATGTTGCGTGACGGCTTGATGATAATCCGTTTGCAGTTGAGATAACTTTGTACGGCCGCCTAACCACTTTCTCGCATTTAGCTTATTGGTCTGAGGATCTAATGGCACAATATAGGCCAAGAGATGCGGTGTTGTTTCATCCTGGTGAATACTGGTTGCAATCACATTCTCTGCACCAAACTTTTCAACCAACCAGGCTTTAGACTTCTCAAATAATGCTGCTTCTTTACTCGCATTATGCCAACCTTGCCATTCTGGAGAAGCTGTCATTAACGTTTCAATACATAAGACACCATTCTTACGCACCTTTTGTGGGATACGATCTTTGATTCCACATAACACATCGTCTGCTGATTGATGAGAATGCTCATTTTTTGGCGTTTCTTGAGGATTGGCATTCGGCGTTTCTCGTGTGCGATAATTGTGAGAAAGCGAACCTGAGATCTCACCGAAAGACTTCAACTTCTTTGTTCTAAAAATTAAGAAACTCATCGACCTCTCCAATAAGAAAAACCATCGAAGAGACCACCATAACAGGCCGCTCGATCTTTGGGAGCCCCAAAAGAGTACTCACTACACAATTTTAAAAAATAAATTTTATTTAAATTATTCCATGAGCGAGGGGAGCTTCCCCTCGACCCCGAAAAGCGCACGAAACAGAGTGTTAAATACAATTAAAAGTAAATATAATCAAATAGATATATAGAAATAAAAAGT
>NZ_VTDQ01000088.1 GCF_015627175.1 Acinetobacter pollinis
TGGACACATTATTGAAAGCTCTCCACATCAGCGATGGCTTGCTTTAGTTGATCTCTAAATTTTTCTTGAGTAACCCCATAAAGAGCCATGTCTTTTAAACATTCAATTCCACCCATTTTTTCAACCAACTCATGCGACTCAATCAGACGTTTTAGGTCATCAATATATTCTTGATGATTATTATTTACCTGAATTTCTTGCAATAGTGATGATTGGTGCCTTGCTTCTTCCACCCCGTACTTCTTAATAAACTCATTCGCTTTCATTCCCCATACCCCACTAACACTTCTTCCAACTCAGTTAGTGAAACGCTACTCTCGCAACGTATATCGTCATAACAACGCTTTTTTGCATCGTAATAAACTGCCCACTGAGGTGCTGCTTTAACAATTCTGGTTGCTCTTGCAATTCCTTCAGACTGGATAAAATCTACTGCTTTCATACAACACCTACTTGTTGTGCTTGAGCTTTAATTACCTTTCTCAATTCAGCTCTTTGATCACTGAGTTCTTTTGCCTTGATACAAAACTCACATCTGCATTTATGCTTCTTGTAAGCTGTGACAGTTCCATGTTTTATCTCTTGCTTGTAAGTAAGTCCCAATAGGTCTTCACACCAATCAACGGTTTGTTGGTCATTCTTATTTTTCACACCACACCTCGCTTACCCACACTGCGGATCTGATTTATTAAATGCGCTGGGCATGGCACACCTTTGCGATTGCTTTCTGAATTCCCTAACTGAGCCACTTTTTGAGGGACATAAAACTCTTGCACCTTCCCTTTCTGCTTAGCTTTCGTAAGGTAATCTTGGTAAATATCTCGAAATGCAAAATGCGCTGATTTCTGCCCCTCGTTGTCCATGATGTGACGTACTTCATCAAGCACGACTTTGGTTAGTGTTGTAATCTTCACAGACTTATCAGCTTCAAATTGCATTGCTTTTGCCCAAGCATGTTCAGCAGTCCACCAATCCGATGCTTGTAAGCACCAAGATTTAAACTCAGGAAGTTTAGGACACCACTTTTCTTCATAGAGGCGTTTTAAGCCACGTTTTATGTCATTTGGTGTAAGACCTTCAAGAACACGACAAGTTAGGCTTAGAAGCTCGCTCTGTTTCATCTGAGCATATTTTTTATTGAAGTCGTCACCATGTAAGCTTTCGATTTCACCTAAGATTTGATCTGCAAGCTCAGTTGGAAAGTTTTGGCCAACATCTTGAGTCAGGTTTGAAATGTTACTCATGGTAGCCTCCAACGTCTCTCATTGGCTTTGGCTGTTGATCAGTAAAGCGATTCCCAAAACGTCTTTTAGGTGCTTCGGGTTGTTGTTTAGCAACTGGTGGTTGATTCCACGATGCATTAAAACTTTTCCAAGAGTTCACAATGCAGAGTTCTAGGACTTCATCAAGTGACTTACCTGATTTTTGTTGTTCAGAGATAAAACGCTTAAATGCGGTTTCTGAATCGACTGCACGTTTCGCTTTTCGTACTTCCATGAA
>NZ_VTDQ01000089.1 GCF_015627175.1 Acinetobacter pollinis
CTAAGTGCATGATCACCGATGAACTGGCGTCTGCATATTTTGCATTGGTAATTTTGTTTACCATCCACTTTTGAGCCATTTTTCTTTATACTGTCGCTCAGGCAGGTAGGACATTTGATGTGTAGAGTGATTTGCATTTGCCTATGTTATCAAAGTTCTAACTGTCTTTTTAAGCAGCATACTTTTTGATACACCACCTAGGAATTATATAGTGAACGATAAAAAAACCGAAGTACCAGGTATATTAGGACTTTTTGGTGTATTAGGAATGTTTACCTATTGGCCAATTATTATCTATATTGTGTCTATGCGAAGTAAGGGAATTTATATCGTTCATGATGTTAGTAAGTTTAACTTATATGCTGTAATTGTCTCAGTTATTTTGGTAAAAATGCTTAGAGTATTTTCTGATAAATTGGAAGCACATAATCAAATTCTTTGTAGAAATATTGGTGAAAGTTTAATTAATTTTTTAGCAGGTATTGTAGCAGCAGCGGCTGTTTCAATTTTTGCTTTTGTTCTGCCAAGTTTAGTGCATAAATAGTTTGAGCAACTATTAATTGGTTGAAAGTATCGATCGTTTATCTCGTCTCTCACAAGATGACTTTGAAATACTCAAACAAAAAATAAAAGATAAAGGTTTGAAACTAATAGTTGCCGACTTACCAACAACTCATCATTTAATTCAAGAAGGTATAACAGGCGATATCTTATATGTCATTAATGCGATGTTAATTGATTTACTGGCCACAATGGCAAGATTAGATAATAAAAAGAGGACAGAACGTATTAAACAAGGGTTGCTACGCTCAGGTTACAAACCTAAAGGTAAAGCACCCAATAAAGCAAAACATACACGAATTAAACAACTTTTAGCTTTAGACACGATGACCAAAGAAGAAATTTCAAAAGCTGTTGGTGTAGGCATTGCGACAGTTTATCGGGTTGCGAAGCTTAAAGAATAGTTGTGATATATGTCACATTTAATATTATTATTCGTTAATTATTTGACTTATTTTAATTCAAGTGTTTGATTTGTAACCAGACAAATCTGTATCTTTATATATAAAAAAAGAATTAATATAGCTAGGTTTTGTAATTATAAGTTGTTTTAATACAGTTACTTGATTGTATTAATGAGGCTAATAACATCAATATCTCATAGTTTTTACTTATATAATAAAAGTATTTTTATAAATCGCTCTTTTTATACACAATGGCCTTAGTCAATAGATAT
>NZ_VTDQ01000090.1 GCF_015627175.1 Acinetobacter pollinis
ACAGTGATGGCAACCTAATTGTTGGTCTTGCTAAAGATGCAACCTTTACTAGTGTAACTACTGGCAACACGACGATTAATAATGATGGTTTGACCATCTTAAACGGTCCAAGTGTTACATCTTCAGGGATTGATGCAGGTAGTAAAACCATTACCAATGTCGCAGATGGCGTAAACTCTACGGATGCTGTAAATAAAGGACAGTTAGATACAGCAACTACCAACTTAACTAATGCAGGGTTAAACTTTGCAGCGAACTCTGGTAGTACAATTCATAAAAACTTAGGTGAAACCTTGACTATTAAAGGAACAGGAACTAAGGATGATAGTGAATACGACAGCTCGAACATTAAAACTACAACTGACAGTGATGGTAATTTGATTGTTGGTCTTGCTAAAGATGCAACCTTTACTAGTGTAACTACTGGCAACACGACGATTAATAATGATGGTTTAACTATCTTAAATGGTCCAAGCGTTACGTCTTCAGGAATTGACGCTGGCAGTAAAACTATTACCAATGTCGCAGATGCTGTTAATGGAACAGATGCTGTTAACAAAAATCAGTTAGACGATGCAACAAGTAGCTTAACTAGTACTGGTCTCAACTTTGCAGCGAACTCTGGTAGTACAATTCATAAGAACTTAGGTGAAACCTTAACCATTAAAGGAACAGGAACTAAGGATGATAGTGAATACGACAGCTCGAACATTAAAACCACAACTGACAGTGATGGTAATTTAATTGTTGGTCTTGCTAAAGATGCAACCTTTACTAGTGTAACTACAGGAAACACAACACTAAATAGCAATGGCTTAACCATCGTAAATGGTCCAAGCATTACATCCTCAGGAGTTGATGCAGGTAGTAAAACCATTACTAATGTGGCAGATGCTGTTAATGGAACAGATGCTGTTAACAAAAATCAGTTAGACGATGCAACAAGTGGTTTAACCAGTACTGGTCTCAACTTTGCAGCGAACTCTGGTAGTACAATTCATAAGAACTTAGGTGAAACCTTGACCATTAAAGGAACAGGAACTAAGGATGATAGTGAATACGATAGTTCGAACATTAAAACCACAACTGACAGTGATGGCAACCTAATTGTTGGTCTTGCTAAAGATGCAACCTTTACTAGTGTAACTACTGGCAACACGACGATTAATAATGATGGTTTGACCATCTTAAACGGTCCAAGTG
>NZ_VTDQ01000010.1 GCF_015627175.1 Acinetobacter pollinis
TTAAAAGGTTTGCGTGGGCGAGTTCTTTTAACCTCAATTCGTTTTTTCCAGCTCAAAATTGTATTTTTATCAATTTCAAATTGTGTCGATACCGCTCGTATGGAATATCCTTCCTCAAGCTTCGCTATCACTTTTCGTCTAAAATGTTCTGAATAACTCATTTTTAAATTGTCTTATATTTTTGATTGTTTGACTATAGGTAGTCATATTCGCCTGTGACTAAATGTGCTTCTATAATTTCAGGAATATCTGCCAAGACTTGGCTAAATTTCTCGAGCGTTTCATCATCATGTCTTTCCAATGTAATTTCAATAAAAAACAATTCATGAATGCCTAATGCTTTACGATTAATTGTCGCTGTATATCCTTCAATAACTTTAAGGGATTCTAAACGTTTTAAGCGTGTCCAACATGGGGAGGAAGACAATCCAATGGTCTCGGCAAGTTGTGCTACGGTTAATCTCCCATTGTTTTTAAGGGCAGATAATATTTTGTAATCAAGTTGGTCAAGTGTATATTCTGTACTGTTCATGAATTAAACTTTAGAAGAAATTCCTTTTAATATGCTAAATACTTTATTTTTGTTCTGTTGTAGTGTCAATATAAACTCAAATTAAGTAGATAATTTTCCTTATATTTATATAAAATAAGTACATCACATTAGTTGTCTTCGACAGCATGATGTAAAATAGCACCCTTATGGAAGGGTGACATAAGGGTGCTATAATTTATTGGTTTTCTAAAAAGCTATCAATTTCTTGACGCCATGGTACAGAGGGTTGTGCCCCTGAACGAGTCACTGCAAGCGCGGCAGCAGCGTTAGCAAAGCGAGCAGCATTCTGTGCTGTTTTTTCTTCTAAGAGCGCGGTTACAAAAGCGCCATTAAAGGTGTCACCTGCGGCAATAGTATCGACAGCATCGACTTTGAAGCCTTGAATCAGCTGACCCTGTCCATTCTCACTGAGCCATACACCACGTGCACCCATGGTAATGACTACAGTTTTAATGCCTTTTCCATGTAAAATTTGTGCAGCTTCGTTAGCATCTTGCTCGTTATGTACAATTTTACCTGTAAGGCTGAGTGTTTCGGTTTCATTTGGTGTAATGATATCGACTAGATTTAATAGCTGTTCTGGAAGTTCACGTGCTGGCGCTGGGTTTAAAATGACACGTACATTTGATGCATTGGCAATTTTTGCAGCTTCAATAATACTTTCTAAAGGTGTCTCTAGCTGTAATAAAAGTGCGTCTGCATTTTGAATAACCGATTGATAACGATGAACATAAGATGGAGTTAAGCTTGCATTCGCACCTGCACAAATACCAATACAGTTTTCAGCCAATTGATTGACGAAAATAAGAGCAACGCCTGTCGACTCATTTGCAATAGACTCTATTGCAGAAATATTTATATGATCTTGCTGAAGTTGAGTTTTAACACTTGTTCCAATAGCATCATCTCCTACACATGCAATAAATGAAATATTTGCACCACTTCTACCGGCTGCAACAGCTTGGTTTGCACCTTTGCCACCGAATGCAACTTGATAGTCTTTACCTGTCAGTGTCTGGCCAGGGTGAGGGAAGTGATCTAATTTCAAAATATGGTCTGCATTAATACTGCCTAAGACAACCAATTTTTTTTGAGATGTAGAATTCATGAATAACTCAAAACAGAAAACGTTTGTAAATAATAACGTGTTTTAGGAGATTTTACTTTGCGTTTAAGTAGTAAATGCCCAAAAGATCATCCTTAAACAATCTAACAAAAAACTTACACGCCAAGATAACTAAAAAAGTATTCGATATTTTAGTAGAAATTTGTTACATTTGTCGCCAATGAGGTGGTCTAAATAAGTTTATGTTTAAATAACAGTGACTTAATTTTAACTACTTCTTTTTTGTGTCTATTGTTTGGCATAAATAGTCTGTTTAGGTAGATTTCAAAGCAATCTACTGCAACATCCAGTTTAATCTAAGTTTTGTAATATAAGAAAATGAATCTCTAATTTTCATAACCTTTTGAAAGTTAGTGGCATAGTTGTGCTTATATTACGGAGATAAGTATGTCTGAATACCGCGGCTTAATTGGTATATTAATTCTATTGCTCATTGGTTTTATATTTTCCAATAACAGAAGAATGATTAAGATACGCACGATTTTACCTGCATTGGGCTTGCAATTTGCATTGGGGATTCTAATTTTATATGTTCCTTTTGGTAAATATTTATTTGAACAGCTCGCGGTAGGCTTTAATAAAATTATTAGCTATTCAGATGCTGGAAGTTCATTTCTTTTTGGCCCATTGGTTGGAAACAAAATGAACACGGTATTTGATGGTGCAGGTTTTATCTTTGCTTTTAAAGTATTACCTACAATTATCTTCGTAACAGCACTTATTACTATTTTGTACTATCTTAAGATTATGAATGTTTTTATTCGTATTTTAGGTGGTGCATTTCAAAAAATTCTAAATATTAGTAAAGTTGAATCCTTTGCTGCAGTAACGACCATTTTTATTGGACAAAATGAACTGCCTGCTGCACTCCGACCATTTTTATTAAAAATGAATAAAAATGAATTGTTCACTGTAATGTGTAGTGGAATGGCTGCTGTTTCTGGTTCGGTACTTGTTGGTTATGCCGGTCTTGGGGTGCCTATGACTTATTTACTTGCAGCTTCTTTAATGGCGATTCCAGGGGGTATCTTGTTTGCAAGGTTACTTAGTCCTGCTACGGAAGTTTCACAGGTAGAAGTTAAAGATATTTCGTTTGGTGAACATAAACCTACTAACATTATTGAAGCTGCTGCCAGTGGTGCAATGCTTGGGTTAAAAATAGCCGCAGGGGTTGGTACAGTCATTATGGTATTTGTTGGCTTATTGGCATTATTAAATGGTTTGGTCGGTGGTATCGGTGGTCTATTTGGATTCTCGGATTTATCAATTAACTCAATCTTTGGATATATCTTATCTCCACTTGCATACCTAATGGGGGTAGATTGGAACGATGCTTCTTTAGCAGGTGCATTACTGGGTCAAAAGCTTGCCATTAATGAGTTTGTTGCTTACCTAGGGTTAGCACCACATTTGGCAGATCATAGTATTTCACCACATACCGCAGCTATTATTTCATTTGGGCTATGTGGTTTTGCAAACTTTAGCTCAATCGGGATTGTTATTGGTGCTTTTAGTGTTGTTGAGCCAAGTTTAACGCCAGTGCTTTCTAAACTTGCAATGCGCGCTTTATTGGCTGCGACATTATCAAATCTTATGAGTGCGACTATTGCAGGTATTTGTCTTTCTTTTACAATGTAGCCATAAACAATAGATCTAAGCCAAGCTATTTCGCTTGGCTTTTTTTACGATAAATGTATTAGAATTATACAGCCTTAGGTTCACTTCATAGGGGCTTCAATGTATAGTGCCCCTCCAACAGTGATGTTGATTTTCTGCAAATTAAGGGTACTTACATGTTAGCTTCAGCTCAAAAAATTATTATTGATACTGATCCTGGTCAAGATGATGGCGTAGCAATATTACTTGCGCTTGCAAGTCCAGAGTTAGATGTAATTGGGATTACAACAGTTGCTGGCAATGTGCCATTAGATTTAACTACTAAAAATGCGCGTATTATTTGTGAACTGGCAAATCGTTCAGATATTAAAATTTTTTCAGGTTGCGACAAACCACTTAAAAAGCCGTTAGTGACTGCGGAAAATGTACATGGTAAAACAGGTTTAGATGGTATTGAATTGCCTGAGCCAACGATGCCATTACAACCTCAACACGCCGTAGATTTTATTATAGAAACATTTCGGAATGCGCCTGAGAAAACAATTACATTGTGTACATTAGGGCCAATGACAAATATTGCACAAGCTTTAATGAAAGCCCCTGATATTGCGACACGTATTCAGAAAATTATTTCAATGGGTGGAGGATTCTTTGAAGGAGGCAACATTACACCTTCAGCAGAATTTAATATGTTTGTAGACCCTGATGCGGCAAAAGTTGTATTTGATGCAGGCATCGATTTGACTGTTGTACCTTTAGATGTGACTCATAAAGCATTAACAAATGCACAGTGGATTCAACAATTACGTGCATTTAAAACCTCTGTGGGTGAAGCGGTCGCATCTTGGACCGATTTTTTTGAAAGATATGATAAAGAAAAATATGGTTCAGCTGGTGCACCGTTGCATGATCCGTGCGTCATGGGATATCTCATTCGCCCAGATCTATTTACAGGTAAACACATTAATGTCGAAATAGAAACAGAGAGTCCACTCACTGCAGGTGCAACAGTTGCTGACTGGTGGAAAGTGACGGGTCGAACACAAAATGCTTATTTTCTAAATACCATTGATCGAGATGGCTTTTTCGATTTGCTTACTGAACGATTAGGTCGTTATCAGGGATAATTTACATTTTGTGAAACTTATAGACTATATATTTTGTATAAAGTTCGTTAGAATATAAGTTTAAATTTAACCTTAAACGGATGTGCGACCAATTAGCACATAATGATTGGAGTATTGGACATGCAATGGACGAAACCTGCATACACTGATTTACGTATTGGCTTTGAAGTAACAATGTATTTTGAACATCGTTAATTTTAAAGTATTTATTGATAGGCCCTAGAATTTCTAGGGCTTATGTTTTTGTGGAATAGGTAAATAATATATGTACGTTTATGTGTTAGGTTCAGCAGCAGGTGGTGGTTTTCCTCAATGGAACTGTAATTGCGCAAATTGTGATGGTTTAAGAAAGGGGACACTCAATGCAAAAGCAAGAACACAGTCATCCATAGCAGTTTCTGAAAATGGTATAGATTGGGTTTTATTTAATGCTTCCCCAGATATTCGTCAGCAACTTTTTGACTTTAAAGCAGCACAACCAGCAAGAGCATTGCGAGATACAGGTATTAAAAGTGTTGTACTTATGGATAGCCAACTTGATCATACGACAGGTTTAATTACTCTTCGAGAAGGTTGTCCAATAAATGTATGGTGTACAGATATGGTACATCAGGACTTAAGTACCGGTTTTCCACTATTTAATATGTTAAAACATTGGAATGGTGGGCTAAATCATCATAAGATTGATCCAACAAAGCAATTTAAAATTGATGGGTTTGAAAATTTAGAGTTTATACCTTTAATTATTCGTAGCGCAGCACCGCCATATTCACCACACAGAAATGACCCGCACGATGGTGATAATATTGCTATGATTATCAAAGATCGCAAAACACAGAAGCAATTATTTTATGCACCGGGTTTAGGAAAAGTCGATGATGAAGTCATGCAAATCATGCAAGCTTCTGATTGTGTGATGATTGACGGTACACTGTGGACAGACCACGAAATGCAAACGCGTGGTGTTGGTACGAAAACCGGTAAAGATATGGGGCATCTATATATTTACGGCGAGGGTGGATCTTTATCTTATTTAGACCAACTTGAAGATACTCGTAAGGTATATATTCATATTAATAATACAAACCCAATTTTGGACGAAGATTCAGAGCAATTCGCAACATTAAAGAAACATAATGTAGAAGTCGCATTTGACGGCATGCAAATTGAGCTCTAATACATAAGCGCAAGGAAAGAAAATGAGTCAGACGCAGACAGCTTTTACGACCGAGGAATTTAAGAAAGCTATTCTAGATAAGGGAAAATACTATCATATTTATCATCCATTTCATGTCATGATGCATGAAGGACGAGCAACTCAAAAGCAAATTCAAGCATGGGTTGCCAATAGATATTATTATCAAATTAATATTCCTTTAAAAGATGCTGCGATTATGGCAAATTGTCCTGATCAACGTGTACGCCAAGAGTGGATTCAGCGTATGATTGATCAAGATGGTGAATATCCAGATGGTGGTGGGCGTGAAGCATGGCTGCGGTTAGCTAAAGCAGTCGGTCTAACACGAGAACAAGTGATTTCAGAAGAGCTTGTACTGCCGGGTGTACGTTTTGCTGTAGATGCATATGTAAATTTTGCTCGCCGTACATCTTGGCGTGAAGCAGCAAGTAGCTCTTTGACTGAGCTTTTTGCACCTAAGATTCATCAATCGCGTTTAGACTCTTGGCCTCAGCATTATCCTTGGATTAATGAACAAGGGTATGACTATTTCCGCTCAAGACTGGGACAAGCTCGCCGTGATGTTGAGCATGGTTTAAATATTACGTTGGATTCTTTTACAACATGTGAGTCACAACAACGTATGTTAGAAATTTTGCAATTTAAACTTGATATTTTATGGTCAATTTTAGATGCGCTGACTTTAGCGTATGTGCACAATGAAGCACCGTATCATAGTGTGACAGACCAACCCGTATGGCATAAAGGACTATTTAAATGAGTTTAGATACAAGTATTGTACCCGTATGGCAGCGTGGCTATCGTTTTCAGTATGAGCCATCACAACAGGCACATATCATTTTGTATCCTGAGGGAATGATTAAGCTGAATGAATCTGCCGCAGCGATTGCACAGCATATTGATGGTCAGCGTACGATTGCAGATATTATTGCAAACTTAAAACAACAGTTTGGTGATATTGAACAAATTGATACCGATGTGGTCGATTATATGCTTGTAGCGCAAAAAGAAAACTGGATTAAGTTAGACACATGAGTGAGGTTGGTTTACCGCTTTGGTTGCTTGCCGAGCTGACATATCGCTGTCCTTTACAATGCCCATACTGTTCAAATCCGCTTGAATTTGCATCTATGCAAAATGAGCTAACAACAGAGCAGTGGTTTAATGTATTTAAACAAGCACGCGAGATGGGCGCAGTTCAGTTAGGGTTTTCGGGTGGAGAACCCTTGGTTCGCCAAGATTTACCTGAACTTATTGAATATGCACATAAATTAGGTTTTTACACTAACCTGATTACTTCAGGCCTTGGGTTTAATGAAGAAAAAATTGCTCAGTTTAAGCAAGCTGGTTTAGATCATATTCAGGTGAGTTTTCAAGCCAGTGATCCTGTCATTAATGATATGCTGGCAGGTTCAAAACGCGCTTTCGAAAAGAAAAACGAAATTGCACGGCTTGTTAAAAAATATGAATATCCGATGGTTCTGAACTTTGTGATACACAGACATAATATTGATCAGATCGAAGATATTATTCAGCTTTGTATCGAACTTGAAGCAGATCAAGTTGAACTTGCAATTTGTCAGTTTTATGGATGGGCATACTTAAATAGACAAGGCCTTCTTCCGACTAAGGAACAATTGGTACGTGCCGAGCGGATTACTAATGAATATCGTAAGAAGCTCAGTGATGCAGGAAATCCATGTAAGCTTATCTTTGTAGTACCTGACTATTATGAAGAGCGTCCAAAAGCCTGTATGAATGGTTGGGGAAGTATTTTCTTGACAATTACACCTGATGGTACGGCATTACCATGTCATGCAGCGCGTCAACTCCCAATGAATTTCCCTAATGTCAAAGATGAAAAGCTCTCTGATATATGGTATCGCTCTACAGGGTTTAATCACTTCCGAGGTGATGCATGGATGCCTGAGCCATGTAAAAGTTGCCCCGAAAAGAAAAAAGACTTTGGTGGTTGTCGCTGTCAAGCTTTTATGCTGACAGGAGATGCATCTCAGCCTGATCCTGTCTGCTCAAAGTCAGACCATCATCATTTAATTTTAAAGGCAAGAGAAGAAAGTGAACGTGAGCTTGCATTACATGAGTTGACATTTAGAAATAAAAAGAACTCTAAGTTGATCTTGGTTTCTAAAGGATAGCTTTAAATGCAAAAACCAAAGATATTTGATGGTCATAATGATCTTTTAGCAAGACTTTGGTTAGCAGATGATGACGATCCATCATCTGCTTTTTTGCACACTACGCTTACAGGACAAATGGACTGGGAGAGATGTCAAAAAGGTCATCTCATTGGTGGTCTTTTTGCTATTTTTGTTCCGCCATTTGAATATGTAAAAAAGAACTATCCACATAAAATAAATGCAACTGCACATCAAACGACATATACAATGCAGCAAGTTGAACAGATTTGTTTTGCACAAATGTCGTATTTATTGCAAATTGAAGAAAAATCAGCAGGAAAAATTAAGATTTGTCGAACTGTTGCCGAAATTAATGCTTGTATTGCAAATGGGATTTTTGCAGTGGTTATGCATATAGAAGGTGCCGAAGTACTTGATACAGATTTTCATTTACTTGATATCTTTTATGCTGCGGGACTAAGAAGTATTGGTGCACTATGGAATATGCCAAACCAGTTTGGCCATGGTTTAAATGCACCTTTTCCTCATTCGCCTGATACAGGGCATGGCTTAACAGGATTAGGAAAAGAGTTGATTCAATATTGTCAGCATAAACGCTTGGTTGTTGATGTCTCTCATATGAATGAAAAAGCATTTTGGGACACTGCAAATATTTTACAACAACCCATTATAGCGACGCATTCTAATGTACATGAAATATGTCCTCAAGCGCGTAATCTAACAAATATGCAGCTAGAAGAAATTGCTTCATCTAAAGGTTTTGTTGGCGTAAATTTAGATACTGCTTTTTTACGTGAGGATGGGAAGCGTAATGCAGAAACATCATTTGACATTTTAATTCGCCATTTTGATCATCTTATTGAATATTTAGGAGAGGATCATGTTGGATTCGGCTCTGACTATGATGGTGGCTTTATGTCGAATAGATGGGCTGATATTTCTTGCTTTCCAAAAATTATAGATAAACTTTCAGCGCATGGATATAGTGACGATTTGATTGATAAAATTAGTCATAGAAACTGGCTAAGTGTTTTAGAAAATATTTGGGGAAAATAAAAAGAGCCTCAATCATTTGAAGCTCTTAAACGTGATTATTCTTCATTGCTCATTGCTCATTGCTGAGTAGAATTTTACACCGAGCTTAATTCGGTCTCTACCTTGGCTTTTACGGAAGCGGTTTGTGTCACGTAGAGAATAAACGCAACCACAATATTCTTGTTGGTAGAATTCTTCACGTTTACTAATTTCAATCATACGGCTTGAACCACCGCCTTTACGCCAGTTGTATTCCCAATATGTCATGTCGGGATAATGAGATGCGGCACGTACACCACAGCCATTAATCTGTTTCATATCTTTCCAGCGAGAGATACCTAACGAACTTGAAATGACAGGAAACCCATGTTCGTGTGCATAAAGTGCTGTACGCTCAAAGCGCATATCGAAACACATAGTGCAACGAATTCCACGTTCAGGTTCTTCTTCCATGCCTTTTGCACGTTCGAACCAGTTGTCTGTATCGTAGTCACAGTCGATGAAAGGAATATTATGTTTTTCAGCAAACCGAATGTTTTCTTCTTTACGAATGATATATTCTTTTACAGGGTGAATATTGGGATTATAAAAGAAGATTGAAAAGTCAATTTCAGATTCGATGAGTGCTTCCATCACTTCACCAGAGCATGGTGCGCAACAAGAATGAAGTAATAACTTATCCGCCTTATTTGGCAACTCTAGTTTAGGTCTTTGCATAATAAAAAATCGTAGAACAGTACATGATAGATAAGCGGGTCATTATACGAGAAAAATAAACATATGTTGATGGTTTTTTATGCTTTGACACTTTATTTTACGAAACAACGGCGTATCTAAGCACATAGGTACGCCGTTTGATGGTTTAGAAATTCCAGTCAAAAGATAACGTTGCTTTTAATGGCTCTCCGGGTTGTACCCAATAATTGGTATAACTCGATACATAGTAGGTTCTATTGAGTAAGTTAGTGATGTTTAAACGTGCTTTTAAATCAGGATTTATTTGCATACCTACCCCCAAATTAATGGTAGTAAACGCAGGTAGGCTTGTGCCATTATCAATATAATTTGCACTACGTGTACCATAATAGTTTGCACTGAGTGATGCATCTATCGGATATTGTTTGATATTAAAATTATAATTTGCGGTAAAGTTGGCACTGTGTTTTGGAATGTTCTTTAGTCTTGCACCTTTAGCTTCTACTTCACTTTCTAAGATAGAGGCATTGGTAAAAGTATAGTTTGCGCTGATATTAAAATGATCATTAAAGTGATGTAAAAGGCTTGCTTCAATACCACGGCTTTGTGCTTTACCTGTATCTACATAACTGTCTGTAATCCCCTCTGTAAGTAGGTGCTTTTTCGTCATATCGAAGTAAGTCAGGCTCAATAAACTCATTGGATTAAATGAATACTTTCCACCTAATTCCCAGCTTCGTGTTTGTTCAGGGGAGTAAAGGGAATGGTTTTTATTTAAACCTGTATTCATTTCAAACGCTTTTCCCCAATTGCTATAGAAAGCTAAATGTTGATTCACCTGATAGTTGAGACCTAATCTTGGGCTAAAAGGTATATATGTTTTCTTTGCTTGTATCTGATTTTTCCGATCTATAATACGTTGCTGCATTTGATCAAGTCGTGCACCAAGTAAAAGACTCCATTGATCATTGAAGAAAATCTGATCTTGTAAATTAATACCTAAAGTATTTTGTTTTTCATCAGAATACTTTGTTGTTCTTCCAAGAGTTAAAGGTGTGCTGTTGTTTGTAGGTGTATAAAAGTTAATTGAACTATTTGTTCCTGCAAGATTTCGCTTTTGGAGTTGGTGAATTTTATAAGTTCCAATTTCGGCATTAACTAAGACTTCGTGTTTTAAACCGAAAGTGTCATTGATATGTCCCTTTAGTACACTTTGTAGTAAAAGCGTATTTGTCGAGAAGTATCTATATCTTCGGAATCGATTAAGTGTTTGTAAGTCTGTAGCGACTGATGATATTTCACTGGATGTACCAAAACGTTCGCCATCGTTGTAACTCAATGCACTTGAGCTTTCCCAATCTGGAGTAATTTGATGATTTAGCCTAATTTGATAAAAATTAGATTTTACCTGCATATTACCATCGCGAGGGTCACCATAAAAATTTCTAATATCAGCAAATTCTCCATTAATGAGTGGGATGCCGCGATCAAATAATCCAGAATATTTTGCAAACTCAGTATCTAAAAAAAGTTGTGTGTGATCAGAAATTTTCCATGTCATTTGCGGTGCAATAAAATAATGCTTTTGAGTTACATCATTTCTAAAGCTTTGGTTATTTTCATAGGCAAGACCTAAGCGATAGGCAAGACGATCATTAATTGGATCTGTAAGGTCAAGGGATGTTCGGTATTGTTGGTCTGTGCTAGTACTCAAAGAGAGAGTATGTAAAGATGTCCATGAAGGTTTCTTGGTTGTAATATTCATCATGCCACCAATAGCACTTTGACCATACATGGCTGCGACTGGGCCTTTTAGAAAATCAATACTTTCTACATTCACCATATTTTGTGGTGTGTGAATGCCACTAATTGTACTTAAACCATTTCTTAGACTATTTGTTCCCATATTCGGGTCTGTACTAAATCCTCTAAAGGAGTAGTTGTCCCAAAAACCACCACCATAACTGTCTTGATAAAATACACCACTAACTTGTGAGAGTGCATCACTCACTCGTTGTATGTTTTGTTTTTCAATAACCTCTTGTGAGACGTGTGATTTATTAAAAGGAACCTCTAAGATGTCATGTTTAAAACCTGTAAGTGATTTACTTTCTAAGCTATTTTCCTGATTTACCTTTGCCGTTAACTGTATTGTAGGTAATCGTGTATCGTCTGCACAAGCGGTTTGTATTGTGATAAAACCCAACACAATGATATAAAATTTGGGTGAAAGAAACTGAGACATATATTGTCTAACTCTATTGAATATGTTTAGATTTTTCTGATTTAAATTTAATCAGCACCTGATTTTGTATTTATAAGAATAGAGGTGGGCCACGGCTTTGTGGGAATAAGAGAAGTTGACGTAAATAAAGAAATATATACGTAATACTGGCTAAGAACAGTAACTTAACCTGTATTTTATATGTCACTAGCTGAGGAGCGAATGTAGTCGTATTTGTGAAATGTGAAAAAACTTGGCAAAAATGACAGTCATTGAAATTTGATATTTGCTTTTTTTCCATATACATACGCATATCTTTTGCATGAGTATGTATATGTGATGGAGTTACTTTTTCTATTTCGATACAGACTGCATTCATATGCATAGATTGAGGCATAAGTACCTGCCAAAACACAAGGCTTTGGAATATCAATGCAATGGTCGCAAGTGATAAAGCAAGTTTACGCATACACAGAAATATATTATCAAAATATGAAAAGCACACCTATATTACTCTATAATTGTTAATATATGTAAAGTAAAAATTATGTTGCTAATAAAATGCGCCGAAGCCTTCCGTTTAGAAATTTTTTAGATCAGACCTTAAGAGTCTTACATATTTATGTAGGTGTTTTGGTGGCGCCATTTATTTTTATTGCAGCACTTACAGGAACGCTTTATGGTTTGACACCTCAAATCGAAAAAACACTGTATGAGACCTATTTAGTTGCAAAACATCAATCTCACCAAGTACCTTATTTATTAAGTGAGCAAGTACAGCGTGCTCAGAAGTTTGTACCATCATCTGCGCATATTATTGCTGTTCGACCTGCAAAAGATGCCAATACAACAACACGCGTATTGTATATGGACATGAATAACCCAAGCCAAACAACAGCTATTTTTATTAATCCTTATAATCTAACAATGCAAGGTAAATTATCTGTTTATGGTACAAGTGGAATATTGCCTATGCGAACGTTTTTAGATCATTTGCATAGGGATTTACTACTTGGTCAATATGGTCGCATTTATAGCGAGCTTGCGGCGAGTTGGCTAGGTATTTTTGCAATTACAGGACTTATTCAATGGTTAAGAATAAAAAGAAAAAATGTAGGTGAGCATATTAGGAGGCGTTCTATACATTGGCACAGTTTAATCGGAATTTGTGTTTTACCCATGCTTCTCTTTTTTTCGGTAACAGGGTTAACATGGTCAAACTGGGCAGGGGGAAATATTGCAAAATTTAGGCATTGGATTAATAGTGACACGCCATCTTTAAATACTCAACTGGGTACACATCAACGGGTACAGCCAGATGAACATGCTGAGCATCGTATGGGAATGATGATGCATCATAACAGTGAAATGAAATTAAAAAACCTTACTGATTTTGATGAAATATTAAATATTGCACGTGCAAGTGGATTAAATGCGTCTGCACTACAAATTAAACCAAGTTACGATGAAAAGCGTGCTTGGGTCATTGAAGAGTTGCAACACCAGTGGCCTATAAAAATAGATGCTTTAGCTGTAGATATAAAACAACAAAAGATTATAGATCGTATTTATTTTAAAGATTTTCCACTGTCTGCAAAGTTAACCCGTTGGGGAGTGGATTTACATATTGGTATTTTATTTGGATGGATTAATCAACTATTTTTAGTCTTGGCAGGACTTGCATTACTGATGATTATTTTCTTTGCATATCGAGCTTGGTTTAGTTATATGAAGCCGTGGCAGACATTATATCAGTGTAACCATCAATTGATGCACTGGTGGCGCCGTGCAAGTTATATGCAGTTAAGTGTATGTATAGTCATACTAATAATGCTGTATTTTATCGTACCTGTTTGGGCTATAAGTATCGTATTATTAAATATATTTGTAGCTATACACTGGTTATTTTTAAAAGATAAGAAGCAAAGTTAAGTTGGATTAACTTTGCTTGAAATAATGAACTATACTGTGAAGTCATCACCCAAATAAACTTCGCGAACAGTACTGTTGGCAAGAACTTCTTCTGCTGTTCCTTCTGCGATGACAGCGCCTTCGCTGACGATGTAAGCCTTTTCACAAATTGCAAGTGTTTCACGTACATTATGGTCGGTAATAAGAACACCAATACCACGATCTTTTAATGTTTGAATAATATCTTTAATATCGCCTACAGAGATTGGGTCTACACCTGCAAAAGGTTCATCTAACAACATAAATTTAGGATCTGCTGCTAAAGCGCGTGCAATTTCTGCACGACGGCGCTCACCGCCTGAAACACTCATACCCAAAGAGTCTTTAATATGCGTAATTTTGAAATCTTCGAGTAATTCTTTTAAACGCTCTTCTCTCTGAGCTTTGTTTAAAGACTTACGTGTTTCCAAAATTGCCATAATATTTTCCCCAATCGTCAGTTTGCGGAAAATAGATGCTTCTTGAGGAAGGTAGCCTAAGCCTTTGCGTGCGCGCTCATGCATAGCAAAGTTTGATAAGTCTTGGTCATCTAAATAAATTTCACCTTTATCCATGCGGACAAGACCAACGACCATATAGAAACTGGTTGTTTTACCTGCACCATTTGGACCAAGTAATCCTACAATTTGTCCACTCTGCATTTCAAATGAAACATCTTTTACAACCCAACGTTTACTATAGTTTTTTGCAAGGTGTTTAATTCGAAGTGTTTGTGGTGTCATTGCTGTATTCATTGACCAACAGCTCCAGGTGTTGCTTTTGATGTATTTGGTGGAATAACAATTTGTACACGGCCACGATTTTCAGAAGCACTGGTGTTCGTTGCGCTAGAGTTGCTACTACCAATAGCCTCGATGTCACCTTTGTTCATGCTGTAGCGTAAAGTTTCACCCTTAACACTTGCACCATCTTGATCAACAAAAGCATTTCCAGTGAGGGTAATAATTCCCGAGTCGGCATTGTAGACAATTTTTTGTCCTTGCCCTTTGGCGAGGCCTTTATTGACATCCATCTTTTGTTGGAAGCGAGCAGGGCTACCTGTTGCCGTTACAGTACTGATTTGGCGGTTTTTATTCAGTTGCGCAACGACAGAAGCAGCTTGTAGCTTCATTGTACCTTGTTCAATGATAACATTACCTGTGTAAGTCGTAACGCCTGTTTTGTCGTTATATGTCGCTCGGTCTGCGACTAGAGAAATGGGTTGGTTACGATCGCTAGGTAGAGCAAATGTTGCCATTGCTGTAAATGATATAGCTCCAGCCATGGCGCATTTTAGGAAAGTTTTATAATGAGATTGTTTTTTAGGATTTAGGTGCATACTTTCCTCGAATATTAAAAAACTCATATTGTCCTGAATTGAGATCTGCATTTAGACCCTGACTCACAAATTGACTTTGTGCAGAATCAACATGTACATCATGCTTTGTTTCTACACGTTTTTCTTTTGGATAACCTGTAAGTTCATCAGTTTTAAATGTGATCGTACCTTGAGGAGAGTTCCTATGAACGACAACATCATCTCTTAGAACAAGTTTTTGGTTGTCATTATAGCCATCACCACGTGGGGCATAATATGTACCATTTTCTTGTCCTTTGCTATAAGTTGTAGCATGTAAATTATACATTTGTGTGGTTGCATCTTGTTTATTTTGTATAATTTGGTCTACAGATGCGCGTACTGAAACATCTCCCTTCTCATCAGTTTGAGTCAGTTGAACGTTTTGTGCAGCGTACGTCATATTACGTGATGCATTGGTATCTAGCTTTTTACTATTTCCACTATAGTAATAGTAACCACCGCTTACGGTTGCAATCACAAGTGCTATAACATATAAGTTTTTTGTTTCCATAAGCGTAGTTTATCAAACTAAATCGTTAAGAGCTTTAATGAGATGTTGCTAAATATTTTTTTAGAAGCTGTTCGTAATGACCATTTGCCTCAAGCAATATGTCGCATACTTCCCGTACAGCCCCTCGGCCACCCATGGCCTGTGTGACAAAATCTGCACGTTTACGAACTTCTATATGACCGTTAGGAACGGTTACTTTCATGCCTGCAATTGAGAAAGCGGAAAGGTCAGGCCAATCATCTCCCATATATAAACAGTCTTCAGGGTTTAAAGAAAGTCGTTTACAAGCTTCTTGTAAAGCAGTTCCTTTGTCTTCACGTCCTTGGTAAATGAGATCTACCCCCAAATCGGTCATTCTTTTAGTGACAATCTGGCTTTGACGACCTGTAATAATAATAACCTTTAGACCTGCTTGTTGTACAAGCTTCATTCCAAGTCCATCACGAATATCAAAAGATTTAATTTCATCTCCTGAGTTTGTGAGAGTAACAAAGCCGTCGCTGAGGATACCATCTACATCTAGTACAAGTGCTTGTATATTTTTAGCTTTTTCAAATTGTACTTGCGAAGTCATATTATGCTACTCCCGCGCGAATAAGGTCATGCATACCCAATACACCAATGACTTTATTTGCATCATCTACAACAACAAATTGATTAATTTTTTTTGTATTTAATTGCGTAAGTGCTTCTACAGCACGCTCATTTTCTGAAATTGTTGCAGGGTTTTGAATCATAACTTCAGAGATAGGTAAGTTTACATCAAAACCTTGTTGCTTATCGATTAAGCGACGTAAATCTCCATCTGTGAAAATACCAAGCAGAGTATTGTTTTTGTCAACTACTGTGGTTAATCCCAAGCGTTTTTCTGTAATCTCAAATAAAACCTGTCCCATTTTAGTTTCAGGAGCTACACGTGGAAGATCATTACCAGTATGCATGAGGTGTTTTACATGTAATAGTAAACGTTTACCTAGTGCACCTGCAGGATGAGATCTTGCAAAATCGTCTGAAGTAAAACCACGGGCATCTAATAGAGCAACCGCAAGTGCATCGCCAAGCACAAGCGTTGCTGTTGTGCTTGATGTAGGTGCTAGACCAAGTGGGCATGCTTCTTGTGCATGACCAAGTGTAAGCGCTACATTTGCATTTTGGGGCATAGGACCTTGATTTGTTGCACTAATTGTAATGAGTGGAATTTCTAAGTGTTTAATCAAAGGCATAAGCATCATAATTTCATCACTTTTTCCTGAGTTGGAAATTGCAATGAGAACATCGCCTTTGACGAGCATACCTAGGTCGCCATGACCTGCTTCACCTGGGTGCATAAAGAATGAAGGTGTACCTGTAGAAGCAAACGTTGCTGCCATTTTTCTGCCAATATGTCCAGATTTCCCCATGCCTGTAACGACCAAACGGCCTTTACATTCAAGAATAATTTGGCAGGCGTGAACAAAGCGATCGTCAATTTCATTGGCAAGAATGTCGAGTGTTTGTTGTTCTATTTTTAGCGTTTCTAACGCAACCTTTTTAAAATCAACTTCGTTGGGTAGATTTGGAAAATTCAAAGCAGATTACCTTATGCAACAACGGGTATGTGGATATACCAAAAAATCATGTGCATAGTATCATATAACAAACAAATACATGTTTTTAAATGTATATCTTTTCACAAACTTATCATTTTTATTGTATAAGCCTTTGTGAAAAACAGCGGATCAGTTATGATGGAATATCTTTCGTTTAAACAAATTAAGATCTATGCAACCATTTGTTTTATATAACTCAGAGCAACGTAAAAAAGTTGAATTTGTCCCACGTAAAGATGGCCATATTGATATTTATGTCTGTGGTATGACAGTTTATGACTACTGTCATATAGGGCATGCTCGTACAGTGGTTGCATTTGACTACATTATTCGCTTTCTACGTAGCCAAGGTTGGAAAGTCCAATATATTCGTAATATTACAGACATTGATGACAAAATTATCCAACGTGCTAATGAGCGTGGAGAAAGTATTGGTGAGTTAACCAACAAGTTTATTGATGCAATGAATGAAGACTTTGCTGCATTAGGCTGTGTGCCACCAGACCAATCGCCAAAAGCAACTGATTATATTGATGAAATGCAAAATATGATTGGTACACTTGTGAACAATGGTACGGCTTATGCTGCAAATAATGGCGACGTATATTTTGAAGTAGATAAGTTTAAGCGTTATGGCCGATTATCGGGTCGTAAGCTTGAAGATATGCAAGCGGGTGCAAGTGACCGTGTAGATGTTGAAGTAGAGAAAAAGCATCCATTTGATTTTGTACTGTGGAAACATGCGAAGCCAAGTGAACCATTTTGGAATTCTCCATGGGGTAACGGGCGCCCAGGTTGGCATATTGAATGCTCAGCAATGTCTACATGCTGCTTAGGAAATCATTTCGATATTCATGGTGGAGGCGGTGATTTACCATTTCCACACCACGAAAATGAAATTGCACAAAGCGAAGCTGCAACAGGCGAGCAATATGTAAACTATTGGATGCATGTTGGGTTTGTTAATGTTGATGGCGAGAAGATGTCGAAGTCTTTAGGAAACTTTTTCACAATTCGTGATGTGATAAAGAAGTTTCATCCTGAAGTGATTCGTTATTTTATTATGTCTTCACATTATCGTAGTCCAATTAATTTTTCGGATACTGCACTAAAAGAGTCGAAGGCTGCACTGACACGGTTTTACAATGCTTTTAAAGTATTTGAACAACGCTATGGTATGGCGGTCTCTGAGTCTGTAGAGCAAACTTATATTGACCGCTTTAATCAGGTCATGAGAGATGACTTTAATACAGCTGAAGCACTTGCTGTTATCTTTGAAGTATCTCGTGAATTAAATCGTGCAGTGAAAGAAGAGGCTGAAAACGAGGCTCGTCGTTATCATGCTACGCTAAGATATTTAGTGGATATTCTCGGTCTAGTCCAACATTCTGTTGATGATTTCTTGAAGTCTGATATTGGTCAAACAGCACTTGAACTATCTGATGCTGAAATTGAAGAGCTCATTTCACAACGTGTAGATGCAAAAAAATTGAAAGATTTTGCAAAAGCAGATGAAGTTCGTCAGCATTTATTGGATAAAGGTATTGTATTAGAGGATACACGTCAGGGCACAGTATGGCGTAGAGCAGATTAAAAAATCCTTGACAAAGGTTTTTTAACTCCTATAATATTTCTTCATTGCGGGAATAGCTCAGTTGGTAGAGCATAACCTTGCCAAGGTTGGGGTCGCGAGTTCGAGTCTCGTTTCCCGCTCCAAAATTCTAAAAGCCTCAAGATTTATCTTGAGGCTTTTTTTATGTAATAAAACTTACTCTTTTCCGATTAAAAGATTAAATTGTCTTGACTATGAAAGGCTTATCTTAAGTATTAAACTTTATCTTTTAAAATAAAAAAATAGTTCTCTAAAAATAGTTCTTTTTAAGTTCCATTTCACATATTAATTTAGTATATTAACTCAAAATTTTAAAATAGAAATTTGATTTTTTATATCTTACTTTAGGGGAAAAACATGAGACTTTTATTGCTTACAACAGCAATTTTAACAGCCTTAACCGCAACACAAGTAAATGCAGAAAGTACTTTAGACCGTATAAAAACATCTGGAAAGATAACGATTGGTTATAGAGAAAATGCAGAACCTATTTCTTATACCGTTGATGGCAAAGCAATGGGTTATGCGATTGATGTTTGTAGTAATGTTGCAAATGAAATTAAGAAAACACTTAATAATCCAAATATTAAAGTCGAATATAAAATTGAACACCCAATGATTCGTATCCCTGATCTAATTACAGGTGCAATCGACTTAGAATGTGGAACCAGTACACATATCAAACAAAGAGATGAAGTTGTAGATTTCTCAACAACTTATTTTATTACAGATGTTGGCGTAGCAGTTAAAAAAAGCTCCAAGATTAATCACTTGAATGAGTTGAAGGGTCGTCCTATCGTGCTAACGAAGGGAACGACATCTGAAAAGTTTATGACATCTTTAAGACGCAATGATGAATTAGATTTTAAAGCAGTGTATGGTTCTGATAATAAAGAATCGGCAGAATTACTTGCATCAGATAGAATGGTTGGATGGGCAATGGATGAAGTGTCATTAACGACCTTTATTGCGAAATCTAAAAACCCAAGCGATTATAAAATTATTGATGGTGGGCTTTCAAAAGAACCATATGGCATTATGATGGCAAAAGATAGTCCTAAGCTCAAAGCAATTGCTGACCATGTCATTACAAATATGTGGCATTCAGGTGAAATGAGTAAGCTCTATAAGAAATGGTTCCAATCTCCTATTCCACCAAGCAATATAAACTTAAATGTTCAGCCAAGTGCTTCTTTCAAAGATCTTGAAAAGAATCCGACAGACAAAGGGATTGATTTATAATAAAATTATTTTAATTTTATGACTTCAATTGTAAAAAAGCTTCATTAAGAATGAAGCTTTTTTATTAAGTCACCATACAATAGGTAATAATTTCTAAACTTAAGATAAGATAGTGTACTTCTACTTTTATTATTAGATTTGACAAATTAATCTCAAAGTAAAGCTTCTTATTTTCCTTACAATAATCCATAAGCTGAATTTCAAGAAAGTTTAAAATTTTACCGTATTTGCTATATACCGCTTTGATGATACTTTCTTTTGCCGAAAAAATGATTAAATATAATAAAGAACTTATAGGGGAAAACACTTCAATATTTTTAATTTCTAAGCTATTCAAAAACTGATTTATCATATTTGGCTGTTGGTTGAATAAGAGTTGATTCTTTTTAAACTCAATATCTATGCCAACATGTTGATTAATGATGTTAATCGTTGCAATTGCACTGCCAAAAAAACTATTGTCGATAGTATGACTCAAACTACCATGTAACGGTTCTGGCCAAATAGGTGCACCTAATTTGTCATTTACTAAATTAAAGTATTTAATTCCTTGAGCATTCAAAGCAGATTTAAGTGCTAGACGCCCTATCAAAAATTCAAGTTTTCTTTTTTTAGCTGCTTGAATAATTCTATTTGGTATTTGAATTGCATAATATTGATATAGCTCTTCTATATTTTGATTATCATAACCTTCTATAGATACTTTATGTAATGATAAAGTATTAGATAAAATGACCTCTTTTCTTAAGTTGTGGTGTTTTATCTGTTTTGAATTATCTGTGATCATTTTTTATTAATTTAAAAATCTGTGTTGAAATAATGCTCAAAGATTCTTTTAAAATATCTTCATCTAGAAAATAAAAATGATCACCTTCTACAGCATAGGCATCTAGCCATTGAGATGTATAATTTTTCCAGTCTGTCATCATATGATGTTGTGAAATAAAAGGATCTTCTTTTCCATAAATACACATGACAGGTTTATTTGTAAGTAATGGCTGATCATTTAGCATAGCATCACTGAGTTTAAAATCGTTTTTTAAGATGTTGATAAAAAAATTCAGTGCATCTTTATTGTTTAGAATTTCTGAAGGAAAGTTATTATAAGATTTTACTTCTTCAAGAAGTTGATGGTCAGTCAGGTTGCTTTTTTTATGCATGTTTTTTAGATGAGAGGGTGCAGGCCGCCCACTTACAATGAGCATTGTGAGTTTTTGATAGAGTGCTGTATTTTTCCTTAATTGTTCTTCTATTCGCCATAAGACAGAACCACCGACACTATGCCCAAATATCGCATACGGTTTATTTGTATATTTCTCAATTTCACTGATCAGGTGCGTAGCAATGACAGTAGGATCATAGCTGAGAGGAAATTTAATGTTTTTACCATGTCCCAGATAATCTAAAGGTATGATATTTATTTTTTGATGGCTGTATTCCTTCCAGCGAAAGTAGATAGATGAACTACTTCCAGCAGGCGGTAAGCAGAAAATATTAAAATCATCACAATATTTATTTATTTCCATAAATTATTCACTATTTTTATAACATTGGTATCTTGGTTTATATATTCCTTATATTATATCTTAATCCATGATTTTTAGTTAATAATTCTTATTCTCATTTATTTTTTTACTTAAATCTAATTTTTTCAATGACTTTTCTAATTTTATAAATTTATTTCCAATATTTTCTATAAGTTGATAATGATTATTAGTAAGCTTATGTAAATTTTTATGCTTGAACAGTTACAAGGCTCAAAATGAATAACGTATTAGGTTTTAAACTTTCGGTATTAGGGATAAGTATTACATGTGTGATGCTATCTCAAATAGTACAAGCATCAACAGAAGTAAGTGATAACTATCAAGTTTTACCGGCAATTAATCTTGAAGCAACAAAAAATACAACAGATACAATTTCAGCGGGTCAAGTCAGTCGAAAAAGTCAAATTGGCATCTTGGGAAATAAAGATGCTATGGATACACCGTTTAGTACAGCAAGTTATACAGCAAAGTACATAGAGGATCATCAAGCAAAAAGTGTTGCAGAAGCATTGGCAAGTGAACCTTCTGTGCGTAACTATTTTGGTGCAAATGGCCTAGGAGAATACTTTAATATTCGCGGTTTAAATGTAACGACTGAAGAGTTTGCATGGAATGGCTTATATGGTTTAAGCCCACATAATCGTACGCCAACTGAGTTTTTAGAGCGTGTAGAGGTCTTACGTGGAACAAGTGCCATGCTTTATGGTATGTCCCTTGGTGGAAGTGTAGGGGGTACGATAAATCTGGTACCTAAACGCGCAACAGATGAGCCTATTACACGTTTGACAACAAGTTATACATCAAAATCTAATGTTGATGCGCATTTAGATGTTGGGCGTCGATTTGGTGAAGGTAATAAGTTTGGTATCCGTGTAAATGCAGTTAAAGGCCATGGAGATACGACGCTTAAGGGGCAAACTGAAGATCGAACACTCGGATCAATTGCTTTGGATTATCGTGGTGAAAAATTACGAACGTCACTAGATGCCTATTATATTAAAGAAAAGTATGAGGGTGGTATGCCATTAATGGCATACTTTAGAACATCATCTATTTTGACAGCACCTAAGGCCTCTACAAATATTATGCAGGGTGCATATGCAACCAGTGAAACCAAAGCAGTTATAGGACATGCAGAGTATGACTTCATACCGAATTGGACTGTATATGCAAGTGGAGGTACCAAAGAGCAAGAGTCGCATGGTGCAATTGCAAATAATGCGCTGTGTATAGTAACGAGTACAGATGGGAGTTGTACCGCAAATGGACGTAATATCACGAACATTACGCATACAAGTTCAGGTGAGTTAGGTGTACGTGGGCAGTTCAAAACTGGTGTTGTTGATCATAATCTTGTATTAAGCGGAAATGTTGAAAAACAAGATACCGATTCTGGATATAGTACTGTTTCTTGGAAATCTAATATTTATTCGCCAGTCAGTAATACTTTATTTGCAAGTGACCCAACGTTTGTACCAAGAACAAAAGAAGTGACGCTTTCAGGTATTGCTCTTGCTGATAATCTATCTTTCGTAGATGGAAAGTATCAGCTAATGTTAGGCGCACGATTCCAAAATGTAAATACGCATAGTTGGACAAATAGCGGTACCGCAATTACAGGAAGCGCATCTTATAAGAAAAGTGCAGTTACACCTGCTGTAGGATTTGTAGTTAAACCTTGGAATAATTCAATTTCCCTTTATGGCAATTATATTGAGGGCCTTAGTCAAGGCGACCAAGTTACTGCAACAACAGCATCAAATTATGGTCAAGTGTTCGCACCGTATAAAACTAAGCAATATGAGCTTGGTACAAAATGGGAAAATGGGACATTTAGAAATACATTAAGTATTTATCAAATCGATAAACCAAGCATGATTTATGACAAATCAACCAATAGCTATAATGCTGATGGTGAGCAACGAAATCGTGGTATTGAGTGGACGACTGCAGGAAATATAACAAAAGATGTGCGTCTTTTAGGTGGTGTGACTTATATAGATGCAATTACAACCAAGACATCATCTGGAACATATAATGGAAACAGAGCTTACGGCGTTCCTCATTGGCAGTCTAACCTTGGTTTAGAGTGGGATGTTCCTCAGTTAGAGGGATTAACACTTATGACAAATACAATTTATACCGGTAGTGAATATGTAGATACAGCCAATACGCAAAAAATTCCAAGTTGGTTCCGTTGGGATTTAGGTGCACGCTATAACACGTCTATTGCAGGATATAAAACTACCTTTATGGGTAGTGTTGAAAATGTAATGAATAAGAACTATTGGACAGGCGTCTATGCTGGCTATTACGTAGGTGAAGGTGCACCACGTACACTCAAACTTTCTATGTCATTTAATTTCTAATAAACGCTTAAAATATGGAATGTTGTGTATGAATGATAATAAAAAACCGTGGCCACTATTAATTAGTGTGTATACCACACAATATATTGGTATTGCTTTTATTATTTCTGCAGCATTTGCGATTTTAAGGCAAAGTGGTATTGCACTGGATAAATTAGCTTTAATTAACTTAGTTGCATTACCACTGTTAGGAAAGGTGCTGTATGCGCCCTTGGTAGATAGTTTTCGGCTTTATTTCCAAGGGCAATATCGCTCTTGGTTGCTTACCGCACAATCGATGATGACGCTATTATTATTTATTTGTGGATTTTTAGATATACAGCATCATTTTTCTACCATTTTAATATTGTTTATTATTTATACTTTTTTTATGAGTGTGCAGGATGTTGCAGTCGATGCACTTGCATGTAAGATTTTTATTGCGTCTGAACGACAGTTTGCTAATAGTATTCAGTACTCAAGCAACTTAATGGGAAATATTATTGGTGGTGGGATATTACTTATTTTATATCCATGGTTGCAGTGGAAAGGGGCACTATGGATTTTAGCAATTTTGACAGCAGTATCAAATGTACAAATTGCACTTTATCGTGAGCCTGAAAGCGATTATAAAAATCCACATAAAAAAGCTTCTGGACAGTTTAAGAGCTTAGTTCAACAAATTCGAGTTTTTGTAAAACAACATAGAACATGGTTTTTTCTGTTGTTCATTTATCCAATTGGTTTTACCGCCGTTTTTGGCATGCTAAACCCTTTATTGGTTGATGCTAAATGGTCACTTATGGACATTGGTTTTGCAACAAAAATATTTGGTTCGATTGTTGGTGTTTTTTCAGCATTTTTGGCTAGTTTTCTAATTAATAAATTACGCCGTAAATTTGCCTTGCTCACATTAACTTTGCTGCAGGGAGCTGCACTGCTGTTATTTGTTCCGATCACTTTGGGATATACACAAAAGTGGATAGTTTATACAGCAATCTTTGCCTATTTCATTGCAAATCCCGGATTAATGTCTGCATTGTCTACGTTAATTATGGATAGAGCATCTTTAATGCCTGCTAAAGCTACTTTCTTTAGCTTACAGTTTAGTCTTGTGGTGTTTATGGGATTTGCTTATTCAGCCATAGGCTTGGCCCTTGCACAGCATATTGGGTATACAACTGTTGTCATACTCACATTTATTTGTGCACTCATTGTGACGACACTGACATGGAAGCTATTGCCAGATCATACCGAAGGGTCACAGACCTAATCTAAAAATTTGGAAAGATGAAGATTAAATATGATTAAAAAGTATACCCCTATTCAGGAGAAAGACCGTAAGCTCGATATTGTTGATCATGTCAATCAGGATCATACGAAAGAACTACGTATGATTGCTCAGAGCTATGGAAAAAATATGCATATCGATCATGCATATATTGTTGATATTTTTGAAGAGGGCATTTTACTTAAGGTACACGATTCCGAGTTAAAAAAATACGCTGAATTATTCGTTGCGTTTGAATTAAATGGCGATCTTGAGGAACAAATTTTATATTTGGCCTATAACTCATTTGTTAAGCAAAAAATTGAATTTAGTAATAATACCAAACAGTATTTTGAAGTCACTCAGAAGTCGCAAATCACTAAAAATATCACACGCTTAACCATTAAAAGTCAATTGCCTTTGCCTCATGACTATGCAGGTTATGCTTATGGTCTAGTATTGAAAGTTTTAGAGAAATCTCAGCCTCTAAAAGTGAAATCATCAAATAAGAGTGGTTTGATAAAAAATACTTTTGATCGAGGATTTTTATGGGTAATGAAACATCTATCGAGTCAAAAAAGACAAAAGCTATTAGAGACGATGAATAAAGATGTTCGTTTATATACGTTGCGAAAATCTTTTAGTCAGAGTGATGATACAGTATTGAATTATGGTTATATTGATATTTTTACGCATGGCAATAGCGCTGGCAGTGAATGGGTCAAACAACTAGATTCTGGCTCTATGATTTCGAGCCGAACTGAAACAGACGATAAACATACACATTTACACGACGGTCGTGCTGTATTAATTGCAGACGAAACAGCTTATCCCGCTCTCGCAGGTATTTTAGAGTTTTGGAAAAATGAATACCCACCGACAGTGATTTTATTGTGTGCCGATGAGGCAGATCTTGACTATTTTAACAACTTTTCTTTTCCACGAAATACTGTATTAAAGCACGTTCATGGTGATGTGATATATCAAGCACAGCAAGTCATTCAAGTATTGGAAGAAGTTGAACATATAGAAAATGTTTGGGGTGCTTTAGAAAATAATGCAGCCAAAAGAGTAAGACATTATTTACGTAATCAGAGACAGCTTCTTGGAAAAAATAACCATATTAAAGGATACTGGCGTTTACAGTAAATATAAAATGAAAGTATTAGATCATATTTCTCTTCCTATTTTAAAATTGGCATTACCCCTAATCTTAATCCAGCTTTGTCAGGCTTCTCTTGGACTTATTAATACGCTTGTTGCAGGGAAATTTAATTATCAAGATTTAGCAGCGATTGGATTGGGTAGTAGTATTTGGACACCAGTATTTATTTTATTTACAGGTATTTTATATGTACTTGTACCTAAGACCTCAATGTTGCAACAGAATAATGAGCACTCCAAAATTCAGTATTTGTTTCAGCAGGGTAAAAATATATCGCTTCTCTTATCTATATTTGGCTTTGTAATTGTTCATATTTTGGCATTTTTATGCCCAGTGATAATTTCAGATCATTATGTTGCGCACATTACACAAAATTATCTTCATTGTGTTGCTTTTGCTATGCCTGGATTGGTTTATATGACGCTTTACCGTTTTATGAGTGAGGGAAGTAGCCAATTAAAACCAATCATGCTTACATTTATTGTTTTACTTTTATCTGATGCAATTTTGAGTTATTTATTGGTAAATGGTATTGGTAATTTACCACCACTTGGTGGTGCAGGAACAGGTTTAGCGAATGTTTTTAGTGCGTATATTGCATGTTTTGTTATGCGATATTTGGTTAGAAAAGCTGTACCCGCAATAAAAAGAGATCATCATCAAGTCGTCAGTACTTCTGAAAGTTTACAAATTTTAAAGCAAGGATTACCTATAGGGGTAACACTCGTTTTACAAATTTTAGCTTTATCTACTTTAGCATTTTTTGCATCTGAATTAGGTACACGAACAATTGCAGCTCATCAAATTTTGATTAATATTGCAATGGTGATTATTATGATTCCTGTTGCTATTAGTAGTGCCACAACGATTCGCATAGCAACATTTTCAGCACAAAGGAATCAGAAGGGTAAACAACTGACAGGGCTTACGGTTGCTGTAATCACATTATGCTATGGCATGTTTATGGCACTTATACTCATATTATGTGGAGGTCAAATTACCGCACTCTTTTCGCAAGATGAACAGGTGATTGTATTGGCCACGGGACTCATTCATTATGTTGCAATTTTCTTAATCTTTGATGCATTACAAACTGTGGCAGCAGGCGTACTTCGTGGTTTACAGCAGTTTATGCAACCACTTGCCGTCATTCTATTTTGTTATTGGATTATCATTATTCCATTGAGCTATTTTATGGGTGTCAAAGGATGGTTACAGATCACTGCTAATGTGGATATTATTTGGCAAATTCTTGCATGTGGTATGTGTTTAGCTGCATTGGCAATGATTATACAAAGCTATAGGAAGGTACAAAGTAGTCATCTAGTTTCAGAGTAGGAGACTGATACGCAAGATGCTTTTTAAAAAGCATCTTGTTTTTACTTCAAAGATTTAAGGCTGATAGCCATAATATTCTTCATAGATACGTTTAAAATATTGAGAACTGCTATAACCAATTTTATTGGTTACACTTTCTATAGAAGCACCTTCTTTTAAGAGGATCTGTGCATATTTCATACGTATATTTAGTAAGTAATTTCCAATAGTATGACCTGTAGTTTCCTTAAATAAGCGTTTTAGATAGCACTCATTCATACCTACCTGTTTCGATAAATAGCGTATGGTAATTTTTTCTTCGAAATTTGTTTCTAAAATTTGGATTGCTTTTTTTATAGGCGGAGAAATTTTATCTTCTTTATTATTTTTTTGTAGTAATAAGCTCATCAGCTCAAGTGTTGCACCTTCTAAATGCAATAAATCTAACATCGTTTTTGCTGTGGGTAGATTAAGCAGATATTGTGCATGATGTAGTACATCTTTATGCGGAATATCTATTGCTTTTATTTCAGGGGTATCGTTGTCTAAAAAAAAATGAATAAGAGGGTTGTCTGACTTGGAGGGTTCCAAAGTTGTTAACAGACGTTCATCAAAATCTAAAGTGATGAGCGACATTTGTTTTTTTTCTTGTAAATAAATCGTTTGTGAACCGAGTACGCCTTTTCTTAAAATTAAAGTAGGGGATTCAAAAATATATTCCTGATTAATCTGATTATTTTTAAGCTTATGTGTTCCAGAAAGTAATAGTGTGATACCTAACGAAAACATTTTTCTGTTGCCATTCAGTTGAATGGGATGGTCTAACCAGTAGCGACCTTTACCAACGCATAAACGTTCAAAATCATAAATTTCTGTATATCCCTGACCATCTGCTGGATTAAAGATATTCAAGTGATGATTAGGTAGCTTAGAACCTGTTTCTAAATATAAATCTCCTGCATCCTTCAAAATTGCTTTATGAATATCGATAAATTTAGACATCGTTGTCATCTACTATTATAAGCTTTTAATGATAATGATTTTTATTTAAGTTGCACTAAATTGTCAATCTTAAAATTGTGCTATGGCTAAAAAAATCTTTAGATATCATATATGTAAAAAATATATTGTATGTATAAAGTACGATTGAAAATAAATTTAAAATATTAAAAAACAATTACTTTCCTCTATGTTTATAAAATACTCCCTTTTTTTTCTATTAAATGAGAATGGTTATTATTACAATTCGAGAAATTGGTGATCTCCCACCAAAATTATACCTTTAAATTTAGAAAGGACGTTTTATGCAAAGCATCGATACAGAAAATGATGAGCTCTTTGACAATAAAACTGCTTGTTTTTTCACAAAAGAATATCATTTGGTCGCTAATGATTTATTTGAAACGCTATCTTTACCAGCAAAAAATCTTGATCAATTACAGCAACAAATTACACAATCTTTTAATACGTTAAAGCACGAATCAGGGGCTAAGCCTATCCTGATTGGTGCAATTCCTTTTGATACCAGTCAACCATCATCTTTAAATATTTATCGTCAACATACAAAGAATACTGCACGGTTTGATACCGAAATTGCAAAGCTGAAGCCTTTAGAAGTAAGAAATAAAAAACAGGTTGTTGAGTATAGTTACTTTACTAAAATGATTGAAACGGCACTAAATCATTTTTCACAGCAACGTCTGGATAAAATTGTAATTTCTCAAGTAGCAGATTTTGAGTTATTAAATCAGAAAAAAGCAACAGATTTAGCAATGACACTCTCTGTTCAAAATCCATTTGCATATAGTTTCGTTGTTCCTGTCGATCAGGGGCGTTATTTATTTGGTGCAAGCCCTGAGTTACTGCTTGCAAAAGAGAATTTAAATGTTCGTAGCAATCCTTTAGCGGGTTCTAGACCCCGTAGTGAAGATAAAGAAGTCAATGAGTGTTTAGAAGAAGAGCTTAGAAATTCAGATAAAGATTTATATGAACATAAAATTGTTGTCGACAGCATTTTAAAAAATTTGACACCGTGGTGTCATCAACTGAATTATTCAAAACAACCTGAAATTTTAAAAACACCAACCATGCTGCATTTATCTTCTGTTTTTCAAGGAACTTTGAAAAATAATCAGAATCAAAATGATGCACTTAGTATTGCCTTAGCACTTCACCCAACACCTGCTATATGTGGTTCACCAACGCATCTTGCAAAGGATTTTATCTTGGCGCATGAAGGTTACGACCGTGAATATTACGCAGGTCTTGTGGGGTGGATGGATGCTGAGGGAAATGGTGAATGGGTAGTAACCATTCGCTGTGGTCTACTAAATAAAAGCAGTATCCGTTTATATGCAGGTGCAGGAATTGTTGCTGGTTCAGATGCAGACCTAGAGTGGAATGAAACTGAAGCGAAAATGCAAACAATGCTAAATACGCTAAGTGGCAATTAATATTTTAGGAAAATTATTATGACGATTAAAAAAATTAGTAATTATCATCTTCCATTAAAACAAGACTATGCTGAAGCTAAAGTAAATTGGGTGGTAGATAAAAAGCGAGCAGCTTTATTAATACATGATATGCAAGATTATTTTGTAGATTTTTATGGTCATGACTCCTCGTTAATTGAAATAGTCATTCATCATATTAGTCAGCTTAAAGCATGGTGTGTACAAAATGACATTCCCGTATATTACACAGCACAGCCTGCTATACAAGATGAAAAAGATCGCGCGTTATTAAACGATATGTGGGGCGCAGGATTAACGGCATTTCCAGAAAAAGCAGAAATTGTGAAAGCATTGGTACCAACCAAGCATGATGTTGTACTTACTAAATGGCGGTATAGTGCATATTTTAGATCTGATTTGAAACAAAGACTTGAAGAACAAGGGCGTGACCAACTAATTATATGTGGTGTATATGCGCATATAGGTGTTTTACAAACTGCTGCCGAATCATTTATGCATGGTATACAACCATTTGTTGTTTCAGATGCAGTTGCCGACTTTAGCCTAAAAGATCATATTTTTGCTTTGGACTATGTTCAGCGCAATTTAGGCGTAGTGAATCAAGCTCATCAACTTATTCGTTCTTAAAAAGAGGACGAAGCACATGAAAAAACAAAAAACCGCATGGGTTACTGGTGTTAATCAGGGTATTGGTGCAGCAGTAATGCAGCAATTACACGAAAGAAATATTCATGTAGTAGGGTTTGATCTTTCTACGGAACATGTTCCATCTATATATAAGTCACACGTTCATTGTTGTGATATTAGTGACGCATCACAAGTCGACACACTTTGCCAGCGTTTATTAGAAGTTGAACCACCAGATTATTTTATTCATGTTGCAGGCGTGCTTTATCTTTCTGAACATGAAAATTTGTCTATTGATGATTGGTTAAAGACTTTTGCAGTAAATGTTTATGCACCATTTTATTTTCTTAGATTTTTAACACCTTATTTTAAGAAAAAAAGAGCTGGCTCAATGGTTATGGTGTCATCTAATGCCGCTCATGTACCTAGAATAAATATGGCTGCTTATGGTGCTTCTAAAGCTGCACTAACGAGTTTTAGCAAAACGGTAGCATTAGAAATGGCTGAGTACGGTGTGCGTGTCAATATTGTTTCACCAGGGTCAACAGCTACACCGATGCAATATCAGCTTTGGAAAGATAGTTCAGGTGAAAAAGTAACAATTCAGGGCAATTTGAAAAATTATAAGGTTGGAATTCCATTAAAGAAAATTGCAAAACCAGAAGAAGTTGCAAACGCTATTTTATTTTTTATAAGTGATCAGGCAACACATATTACGATGCACGATTTAGTCGTTGACGGTGGTGCAACCTTAGGTCAATAGCCTAAGTAGTAGGTAAAATTATGAAATTAGAGCACCAAATTGGAAAACATGTTCAACATGTGTTGGATCTTCCAGACAGTAAAATTTCTCCCCAAGATAATCTTATTGAATACGGGCTACATTCGCTAGCAATTATGCGTTTGGTAGATATTTTTGAAAAAGAATATGAGGCAAAATTATCTTATATTGATTTTGCTATGGCACCCTCTATTGAAGATTGGGTCAAAATTATTGATGATACAAAAGAGAGTAAGACAAAAAAATTAATTGATTTTCCAACGCCTTATGTAAATTTATCAGAAATGCAGTATGCACATTGGGTAGGGCGACAAGGCGAAAATGTATCTTCTCATTTGTATATTGAATTTGCAGGAAAATATTTAAATATAGAAAAGCTACAGCAAGCATATACACAGTTATTACAGTGTCATCCCATGTTAAGTGTATCAATTGCACAAGGTCAGCAATCTATTCAAAAGTTGACTGAAACGGGTATACGTATAAATGACTTAACAAAAGTTGATGAAATAAAAGTTAGTGAGTTTCTAGCACAACAACGTCAAAACATGACACATCAAAAACTTGATATAGAGTCAGGTCAGGTTATTGATGTTCGAGTGACAGTTCTACCTAATCAACATCATGTATTGCATATTGATACAGATATGTCAGCAATTGATCCACAGAGTTGCTTTATCTTAATTCAGCATTTATCTGATTTATATTCAGAAAATGAGAAAGATTTATTATTTATGAGTAATAAATCGAGTGTACCTTATTTTGAATATATTCAAGCAAAAGATACGCAGCGAGAACAACAAAAGAAATATGATGAAAAATGGTGGAAATCACGTTTAGAAAATATTTCAGACATTCCCGCATTACCTTATATTGCAGAAGGGTTAAGAGATCAGCCTAATTTATTTACAAGAGAGGCATTTAGTTTTAATGCCTCCGATACGCAAGTTTTAGTAAATATTGCCTCTGAATACAACATATCAGTAGAGTTAATCTGTTTAACATTATTTGCAGAAACAGTTGCTTTGTGGTCATCTGAAAATCAATTTCGTTTGAATCTGCCATTTTTTTCTCGTGAGAAATACGGAACCTGTACTGACCAAGAAATAAGTCATATGGTTGGTGATTTTTCTAATATGTGCTTATTGGATATTCATGCAAAAGCAGGTGAAAAATTCTCGGAGAGTTTAAGTCGTATTAAACAAAATTTAGAAGAGGTGTATCTACATTCAACGTATACAGGAGTAGAGGTTTTACGTGATTTATCTAAATATCATCAACAATTAGAAACTGCACCGATTGTATTTACCTCAGGATTAAATTACGGCGAAATCATTTCAAATCAGGTACAAAAGCACTTTGGCCAACCTATTTGGTGTATTTCTCAAGGTTCTAAAGTTGATCTAGATGTGCAAGTTGCGTTAATCAATGAGAAATTAGTCATTAATTGGGATATTCGAAAGAACGCATTTCAGCAAAAAGTTATTCCTGAAATGTTTAAATACTATATTTCAAGGATTCAGTCATTTATCTTAGATAAAGAGAAAATTCATTCAATTCCTGAGTATATATTACCTACACCTCACACGCTGTTAAATGAAGATGAATTAAATTTACCCTTCAAAGGTGAACACTACAGTGTAATTCATGGATTAGATACATGTTGTCCATGTTGGGTGATTGGATATTTGGGTATCCAAGTTTCAGAAGAAAATTTATATAAATTTGATCCATCAGATCTTATAAATATTCATGGCCAATATTGGTATAAGACAACACATCAAGCTTACTTTAACGATCAAAAAGATATCTGTGTGGTTTCTGAACTTAACCCACAAATAAAGCGAAATGGCTACTGGTTAAACCCAAATGATATTGCAGAAAAAATTGCAGTACACCCAGCAATTCAAAAAGTAAAACTATTTCCTATTACGAAGGGTGAAAAAAATACACTTGTTGCATTGCTTGTATGTGCATTGGAGGAATCTCTAAGCTATACAAACCTTTTGTCTATTTATACAGCATGTCTAAATACACAGGCACTTCAACCTGAGCAGTCGTATATCGTTTCTGAAGATGAAATTGATCAAGTAAACACTGAAAACATAGAAGCTCTTTTAGCAAAAAAAATACCTATTGAGAGTCAAAAAGATATATCAGCTTTAGAAAAGGTTATTTATTTCATGATGTGTAGTGTTATTGGCATATCTACTGAGCAAGAAGATGACATAAATATCGACTTTTTTGAATATGGTGGTGATTCATTATTAGCAACTCATTTAATTGCTGTGATCCAAAAATATTTCAAAGATAGTGGTTTGACGATCGTTGATATTTTTTCTCAACGTACCGTATGTAATATCGCTCATATTATTGAAGAAAATTTACCAAATACTGCACACAAGATTGCAAGTGTATTTCTACAAGTAATGGAGGGGAAAAAATGAGTAAACATATCCCTTTAACTGCAATGCAAAAAGCATATCTGCTTGGAAAATCAAAACAATTTCCATTAAGTCATTCATCTATGCATGATTTTAGAGAGTTTAGAGGTACGCTTAGCTATAAGGCATTTATTGAGTCTTTAACACGTTTAATTTCTTGCTTTTCAACACTTAGAACAAAAATTGATGAGAACTCTTTAACTCAAACAGTATTAGATAAGATTTCAATTAAAGATCACGTTGATTTCATTGATTTAAGTTTGCTGAATTCAATTGAAGCCAATAATAAACTAGATGTCATTCAGCATGAATATAAACATTATTTACATCAGCTAGGTACTCCACCATGGCGTATGGCATTTATACAAATGCCTCAAGATGTGGAAGATAAAACAGTTATTTTTACAAGTTTTGACGGACTGATTATTGATGGATTTTCAATTTCTTTATGTTTAGAGCATTTGTTTAATCCTAAAATAGAGCCGTTGGAGATGGATAATGGTGAGATTACTCATTTAAAAACAGAAGTTAAAGAAGTCGATAAACAGTTTTGGCAGACTGAGTTAGGACACTTAACAGATATACCGCAATTTCGATGGGAAATACCTTTAGAAAAAATTGCAAACCCTAGATATTTACGTTCTAGTACATACGTTGAATATTATATATGGCAAAAATTTTCAAAAATAGCGTCTCAGCAACGTATATTACCGAATGCATTATTGACGACGATCATTTTAGAAACTTTATCTAAGTGGAATGAAGATCGTGAAGTTTTAGTTTCTATACCTATTTCTAATACTGCTATACAAGATACAGTTTCAAATCATTCATCTTTTGTTGTCTTATACTATAAGCATGAAGAGCGCCTTTTCTTAAATAGTCAAAATGTGCAGAAAAAAATAATGCAGGCGATGGCACATAGCTCATTTTCAGGTGTAGATATTTCAAAACAACTCATTCAACAAACACAGGCTTCAATTGTTTTACCTATTGCGTTGACGAATGGCTTCGCTTGGAAGAAGCCTGTAGATCATCAAGAAATTCGTTATATTGCAGGACAAACACAGACACCACAATTGGCTTTAGATATTCGTTTAAGTTTTGCATCGAATAATGATTTAGTTATAGATCTAGACTATGTAGAACAAGCAATTTCAAAAAACACAGTGGATGAATTACGAAATGCTTTAAGAACGAGAATTATTGAGCTAACTGGTTTTGAAAGTTTAGAAAATGTTCAGGCTAAACCGCGTATTCTGCCGCCGTTAGAAATATCTGAGGTATCTCAGTTACCTATACCTTCTATAGAAAGTTATTTGGAACGTATTGAAAGAAACCTATTTACTTCTTCATTACATAAAACAGCATTGGTTTATAACGGCAAAAATATTTCTTATGAGGAATTGGCAAATAATATCTTAAAAATTCGTCAGGCCTTTGAAACACTAGGTTTAAAAGAAAAACAAGTCGTTGCCATTTGTTTATCTAAATGCCCTGAACATATTTATGTGATGCTTGCATGTGCACTTTCTAACATTATTTGGCTACCTGTAGACATGGATTCTCCAGAAGTACGCCGTAAATATATTTTAGAAAATAGCAGAGTTGATTTAGTGGTGGGGGAGCAACCATTTGAAAATCTACCATTTTTAAATATTCATGATGCTTTAGAGTTGCAACATAGTGGTTCTTATCCTCATTGGACGTATTTAAATGATAATTCTCCAGCTTATTATTTATATACTTCAGGAAGTACAGGCATACCCAAATGTGTCGTACTGAACAATTTAGCTACATCGAATACGATTCAACAATCTATTGATTTGTGGGCTATTGATTCTAAAGACGTCCATTTGGCTGCAACACCATTTCATCATGACATGTCATTGTTCGATATATTTGTACCTTTGTCTGTTGGTGGAACTTTAATTATTCCTACTTTAGAACAAGCAAAAAGTGCCATTGATTGGGGAGTATTAATTGAACAATATTGTGTAAGTATCTGGTGTACTGTTCCTGCAATGGCAGACATGCTTTTGACAGCAACCGAGCCACATCAATTAAAAAGTTTACGTTTAATTAGTCAAGGGGGTGACTATGTTAAACCTTCTGTCATTCAAAAATTTAGACAAATATTGCCGACAGCGAGGCTAATTTCGATTGGTGGGCCAACGGAAACAACAATCTTAAGCATATGGCATGATATTACTCTAGAGGATCAAAATATTATTCCGTACGGTAAACCGATTGCTCACAATACTTACTATATTTTAAATCATAAAGGTGAACCTTGTCCTATTGGTGTTGTAGGACAGATGTATATGACAGGGGTAAATCTTTCAAATGGCTATTTATTAAATGGAGAACTTAAACAACAAGATTTTTGCCAACTTAATACAGAAGATGGTGAGTTTAAACGTGCATATCGTACGAGCGATCGTGGTTACGTAAATAAAGAGGGTGTCATTATTTTTGCAGGTCGTAATGACGGTTATTTAAAGATACGCGGGGTACGTATCGCTGCATCCGAAGTTGAAAATGCGTTGATGAAGCATACAAAAATTAAAGATTGTGTGGTAATGACGTGTACTAATCCAATGTTTGATGGTAATGAATTGGTTGCAGTTTATCAGTGTACTGATGTTGAAATACATGAAGCCAATACACTTCAATTGAGATCTTTTTTATTAAAAGCTGTACCTAACTCCCATGTGCCGACGCGTTGGTTATGCCTTACTGAGTTTCCTATCACTCGCAATGGTAAGGTCGATCGGAAAGAGCTACAAAGAATAGCGCAAGAGACCATATATAAGAAATACGTGCAAGATGAACCAACTAAAGATCATCAGCTCCATGAAGTGATTACTTTAATTGAGAGTGTAATTAAAAAGCCAATAGCAATGGATGAGCAAATTTTATCTGTAGGTTTAACGCCACAGTATATCAATCAAGTGGCAAAGCGTTGTACATCGCATTTTAACTGTTTTATCGACTATTACACTTTAGCGAAATCCAACACTGTAAATGAGGTTGTCACTTCTATTCGTCATCAACTTAAGTTAAACCACTAAAATTTTTAAGGTATGAATATTATGAATAACCATCAAATGATGATGAGTGATGATCTATTCGCACGCTTTGAAAAAGAGTTAAATATTCAAGGTCTATCCAAATCACCTGTAAATAATAATGATCTTAATGTCGATCTGAATTTAAATAACATCTCTATTGCAGAAGAAAGAGCATGGATGTTACATCAACAGAATCCACTTTCTGGTTCTGGCCCATTTGTTACGGCATTTCATCTTAAAGGTACGATCAATATTGACCGTCTGATACAAGGCATTAAGTCTTTATATCGGGATAAATCAAATTTAAATCTTTCGTATTTTGTAGATGAATTGGGTCATCTTAAAAAACGACATCAAGATTTATCGCATCTAGAGGTTCTGGTTGAGCCGATTCAACATGACGTAGACGCAATTGATAGATTATTGGCCGAAATTGAAGTGCCTATGGATTTAACTACGAATCCTCCAGTTCGGTTTATTTTATTTCCTAAAACAGAACGCGAGCTTGTTTTAGGAATTGTAGGGCATCATATTTTATTAGATGATACCGCTTGGAAACCTATATTTGATCATTTAAGCTATTATTATTCATTACAAAAAAACCTGAAAGTTGAACATTTAGGTCATGTCAAAACATTTGAGAATGCTAATCTCGATCATACATCCTATTGGCAGCAGCAATTCGAAAGTGGGTTAAAAAAAGTCTCTTGGCCCAGAATGTTTCTTCATTTAATGCAACCTCAGAGTATCATCAAGACCTATGGCGTTCAGCAGGAAACTATACACAAGAAAGTAAATCGTGTTGTTACACATGTAGATGGAACAGAACTAAAGGCATTAAGTGATAAAGCCCAAGCATCTGTAGTACATACTATGACCTCATTATTTGGTTGTTATATCCAATCCATTTTAGGTTTAGATGATATAGATCTATTTATTCCTGTTGTAGAGAATTATGACATTACAGGATTGGATCAAATTTGTTCGAGCTCTAATGTTATTCCAATTCGTTTAAGTGGAGTTGAGCAGGGTATTGAAGCGCATATTAGAAATACACGTAACCAAATATTAGAAGGGATTTCGCACAATTTATCTATTGAACAAATTTTGTCAATTACAAAAACAAAACGTCAAGATATTCCCAATATCTTAGTTACACAGTTCACAGATGCAACAACCTACTTAAATCTAGAGGGTGTTGAAGCAACATCTATTCTGATTCCACCTATAGATGCTGACTATGACCTCACATTGGCATTCCAAATTCAGGGTAATCAATTACAAATTGAATTAACCACTGGAGAAAAACTATCTAGACATATTGCACCTTGGTTATTAGAGCAATTTATTCAGTTTTTTACCCAAAGTGATTATGCAAAAAAAGATTCTATTTTTCAGTTAAATGCTTCTGTAGAGCCTGCGTCTAAAGCAGATATCTACCATGCTGTGCCTTTGCAAGAAAAATTGTTAACAGATAGTCAGACACGTATTGCAAATATTATTCTTGATGAGTTTAGGAATGTTTTGGCAATGCCTGAACTTTCACTACAAGATAATTTTTTTGATCAGGGCGGTCATTCTATTCTAGCGACACGTGTGATTGGAAAATTACAGAGCCAACATCAGATTGAAGTAAAAATAGCTGACTTTTTTAATGCACCAACTGCGTTTGATTTGGTGCAGTATGCTTCTTATCGTGAAGATGCAGATCAGAAAGGTCGACGTTATTTCGATCCCAAAGAGGAAATTCATGCACCCATTACAATATTACAAAAAGAATTTATGGGATTCTCTGATCAAGGGCGTGATGCCATTTTTAACATTCCTTTTGCATTTCGCTTAAGTGAATGGGTAAATGAAGATGCATTTGAGTTGGCATTTAAGGATATTTTAGAAAGACATCATGCCTTGCGCAGTATCTTTATTTTTCATACCCAAGATGATATTTCACAAACTGTTATTCCAATTACACAGTTAGATCAGTACCCTTGGTTCTTTAACTCTAATGCTCAGGGACAGCAAAGTGCGAATGATGTTCTTAAGCAGGAGGCTAATCATAGCTTTGATTTAGAAAAAGAGTTTCCAATTCGTGTTAGGTTTTTGAAAGATGAAGATGGTCAGCATATTCTATCTTTACTTATTTATCATATTGCAATGGATGAATGGTCTACAGGAATTTTAATTCAAGAGCTATTTGAAGCATATAAGAGCAGATTAGTCAATCAAGCGCCTATGTGGCAGAAAACCCCAAAGCAATTTCATGAGTATGCTGTAGAACAAGATGATCTAGAGTTAAAAGCACATTTGGCACATTGGGTTAAAACCATTGGTAAGTTAAAAAAACAACCACCTTTACTCCATGAAATGAATGTAGATACAGATTTTCTAGATGATGTCACAGGTTCAGCAGTCGAATTTAGCCTCAATAATTTACAAGTAGATGAGTTATATCAACTTGCAAAACAGAATCAATCTTCAATTTTTTATGTTGTCTATGCCGCAATTGTTTTAGCAATTCACTTTATAGATGGGAATGAAAAAATACTAACAGGTACGTCTGTCGCATGCCGAGATCATGCGGATTACCAAGATACTATTGGATATTTTACCAACGTTGTCATGCATCATACTCAATTTGATGAAACCATGTCTATTTCACAGCTTATACAGCAAGTACAAAATAATATTTTTAATACGCTTCCTTATGCAGATGTTCCTTTTGCAATGGTAGAAGCCCATGTTCGTGATGAGAGCGAAACTTCCACAGATAGCCCTTATGAAGTTTATATACAACTTCATGCGAAAAATTTGCTCACAGGGACTTTTGCAACAGCAGATAATCATCAAATTGGTTTTGAGCTTATTGAACCTGAAAGAAGTAGTTCAAAGTTTGGTTTACATTTTGAAGTTTATGAAGAGCTACTGTCTGAAAAAGAGAGATTACGCGTTGTCATTAACTATCGTACACAGCGCTATAACAACGCACAAATTGAATGTATTCAGCAAGTAACGTCCCATGTATTAAACGGTTTTCTGCAAAAAAAATCTATAGAAGAGCTGGATGTGATGCAATTAAGAAGATATTTAGCAATCCATATGACATCGCACGATCAAGGAGCACATCATGTTTCTTAAAGATGATATTAGTCATGGTTATGTTCCATTTCCAGAGAAACGAGCAGCATTTTATAAAGAGCAAGGCTGTTGGGAAAATAGGACTCACTTTGACCTTTTGAAAGAAAATGCAAATAAATTTAGCGATAAAGTAGCAGTCATACAAAATGAAAAACAGCTTACTTATCAGATGCTGTACGAATATGCCATACATTATGGCAGCTATTTAAAGCAAAAAGGTATTAAAGAAACTGATTTTATACTGGTGCAATCAGCAAATGTTATTGAAGTATTTGTTGTTATATTCGCCCTATATTATATCGGTGCACGTCCAGTCTTTTGTTTAGATGGCCATGGCTCGTATGAAATTGAAAATATTGCGAAACAAAGTCGGGCTGTCGGTTATATTCGTACTGTTGATCAGAATAATCAAAAAGATGCTCGCCTTATTACAACACAGTTTAAACAGCCTAATTTCTCTTTATGGTTTCGTCAAACAATAGTCAGTCAAAACACACTCTCTGAATCTTTTTCAATGTTGGCAGATATTCCTAAAGACTTTAATTTAGGTGCTCAAGCGACATCTACAGATATTGCTTTTCTACAACTCTCAGGTGGCACAACAGGGTTACCTAAGTTAATTCCAAGGACGCATGCAGATTATATTTACTCTGTGAAAGAGAGTGTTATTGCTGCTCATTTGCATGATCAGATTAAACAGTTGATTGTGCTTCCTGTAATGCACAATTTCACAATGAGTTCACCAGGATTTTTAGGTGTATTTTATGTAGGTGGAACTGTTGTTCTCAGTCAGCAATCTCATCCTAGAGTATGTTTTGAAATTATTGAAAAATATAAGATTAATCAGGTTTCAGTTGTGCCAGCTATAGCAAATTTGTGGGTAAACTCTGAAAGTAGATCTGAATACGATTGTTCAAGTCTAAATGTAATTCAGGTCGGAGGTGCAAAATTATTGCCTACACTTGCACAAAAGATTGTAGATATTTTTGATGTAAAACTTCAGCAAGTATACGGTATGGCAGAAGGACTTGTGAATTTTACTTCCTTAGATGACAGTTTAGAAATTATTTTAAACACTCAAGGCAAAAAACTTTCTATATACGATGAAATTCGTATTGTAAATCATAAGGATGAGATGGTCGAATTAGGGCAGCAAGGTCTGATTCAAACGAGAGGACCTTATACGATTAATGGTTATTATAATTTGCCTGAAATTAATCGCCGTGCATTTACGGAAGATGGTTTTTACAAAACAGGTGATATTGGGTATCTGGATAACTTAGGAAATATTATTGTTACTGGTCGAGAAAAAGAGCAGATTAATCGTTCTGGTGAAAAGATAACTCCAAGTGAAATCGAAGAATTTTTATTACATCACCCTGTCATTAAAGATGTTTGTGTCATTGGTGTTGAAGATCAATATCTAGGTGAGCGTATAAAAGCACTTATTATTCCAAAACAAAATGATGACCAAATTACACTACGAGATATTCGTAAGTTTTTGATCAATAAAAATATATCAAATTTTAAAATTCCAGATGAAATTGAGATTGTTACAGATTTTCAATATACCCATGTTGGGAAAGTTAACAGACAAAAACTGTAATAATCAGGATGAATACAAAATGAATAAAGAAATTATATATGACATTATCGGTGTCGGTATTGGCCCATTTAACCTAAGTCTAGCGTGCTTAACAGATGATATAGATGACCTAAAAACGGTTTTTTTTGATAGGAAAGCATGCTTCGATTGGCATAGTGGCATTATGCCAGAATGGAGTACGTTACAGATTCCTTTTATTGCCGATTTAGTGAGTTTTGCAGATCCTACAAATAGATTCTCCTTTTTAAATTATTTAAAAGAGACGAATAATTTATATCAGTTTTTTATTCGAGAAAGCTTTTATATGTTGCGATCTGAATATAATCAATATTGTAAATGGGCATCTCAACAACTGCATAATCTTCACTTTAAAACTAATGTTGAATGCATACAATACGATACCGACCTTCAGCACTACATATTGACTGTGAAGCAAGAAAATAGTCAAAATACTTCACAATATTATGCAAAAAATCTAGTTCTAGGTACTGGTACAACGCCTATTATTCCAGAGTTTTGTAAAGGAATGTCTCATAAAGTCCATTCAAGTGCAGACTATATGCATCATAAAGAAGATTATGGCAATAAAAAGTCAATTACCATTGTCGGTGGGGGACAAAGTGGTGCTGAGATTTATTATGATCTCTTATCGAATATAGATACAAGCCAATATCAATTAAATTGGATGACACGATCTGCACATTTCTTTTCAATGGATTTAGGGAAGCTTACGTTAGAGTATACCTCGCCAGATTATACGAATCATTTTTATTCTCTTCCTCAGCAGAAAAGAGATGATGTCATCAAATCTCAAAGTGCATTGTATAAAGGCATTGAAATTGGTTTAGTCAATCGTATATATGACCAACTTTATTTAAAATCTCGTCCTTCACCATTATCGACACGATTAATGCCAAACAGTACTTTAGAGTCTGTAACAGAAACAGAAAGTGGTTTGGCACTTGTTTTTTATAACTCAGATACAGATCAGAAATTTAAAATTCAATCAGATATTCTTATCTTGGCATTGGGTTATGAATATAAAATTCCTAAATTCTTAGAGCCTATTCGCCATCTAATTTACTGGGATAAAAAAGGCAGAATGGAGGTGAATCATCATTATGCAATTAACGCTATTGAAAATATTTTTGTTCAAAACGTAGGTCTATATTCACACGGATTTACAGTGCCAGATTTAAATATGGGTTGCTATCGTAACGCAATAATTATTAATCAAATTTTAGGGAAAACGGTCTTTCCTATAGAGCAAAGAATTGCTTATCAAGAATTTAAGCCATTACCTGAAGAAATTATTAATTAATATTTATTAACTTTTGGACAAACTTATGAAACTCCCATCTTATTTTTCACCTCATATTTATGATTTTATAGAAAATTTATCAGAAGAAAGAGAAACACCATTTTTAGTACTTGACTTAAATGTAATTGAAAGTCGTTATCATGAGCTCAGACAGGGTTTTAACAATACACATATTTATTATGCTGTTAAGGCAAACCCAGCAGATGAAATTATTGAGCGTTTGGTTCATTTAGGTTCAAATTTCGATTTGGCCTCAGTCAATGAATTAAATAAAGTTTTAAAATTTAAAGTAGAGCCATCTCGTCTTGCATACGGTAATACAATTAAGAAAAAACAAGACATTCAATATTTTTACGATCATGGAGTGAGGTTATTTGTAACAGATGCAGAGGCAGATTTACGAAATATAGCAACATATGCTCCTCATTCTAAAGTTTTTTTTAGACTCTCAATTGATTGTGCTGAAACTGCTGATTGGCCATTATCAAAAAAGTTTGGCTGTGATAGTGATGCTTTAATACGACTGGCCATTTTGGCAAAAGAGTTAGGTTTAACACCTTATGGAATTTCATTCCATGTAGGGTCACAGCAAAGAGATATTCAGTCTTGGCAACATGCAATTACTGAAACAAAGGCCATATTCGATCAATTACGTGATAAACACGATATTCATCTAAGTATGCTTAATTTAGGAGGAGGTCTGCCTGCACATTATCGCCAGAAAACTGAAACTTTTAATAAATATACATCCGAAATAAATGAATATTTAAAAGTATTTGATGAATATGAACTTGAACAAATTATGATTGAACCTGGTCGCTCATTGGTTGGCGATGCGGGTATTCTTATCTCAGAAATTATTCTTATTTCTCATCGTCCGAAATTGGGCTGTAAGCGTTGGATTTATACCGATGTAGGTGTATTTAATGGACTCATTGAAACCATTGGAGAGTCTGTGGAATATCCTGTTTTATCTAACAGAACAGGAGAGGTTGGCTCAGTCATTATTGCAGGGCCAACTTGCGACAGCATGGATATTATGTATCAAGACAAGGATTATGCATTGCCTACCTCATTAGAAATTGGAGACCATTTGTATTGGGTGTCTACAGGCGCTTATACAACCAGTTATAGCTCAATTGAATTCAATGGATTTTCTCCTTTGAACTATTATGTATTGAAATAATGATATGACATTCGGAGGAAATAGTGACTCTCCCGAATGTCAAAGTTCTATGTTGTATTTAAGGATATTTTAAATGGAAACAATTTCTCAAAAATTACCTCAGCGCTTTATTTATCATGAAAAAAATATACGATATGGCCTAAGGGAAGTCGTTTTAAATCAGGATTTTCCACTTTTATATAAATGGATGCATGAACCTCATGTGATTCAACAGTGGCAAATGGATAAACCAGAGCTAGAATTAAAAGTATATTTTGAAAGAATGTCTGTAGATGACCATCAAAGGTTATATATTATTCAGATTAATGATAGAGATATTGGTTATTTAGAAATATATGAGGCAGCAAGAGATCGGCTGGGTTTATATTATTCTGCAGATTCATCCGATTTGGGTTGGCATATTTTATTCGGTGAAACTGATGTGGTTGGCCAGGGACATTTTCGTGCAGTAATGCGTATGATGAGTTACTTTATTTTTGAAAATTCATCTGCAAAAAAGATTGTAGGTGAACCAGACGAAAATGTGAAATCATATTCCTATGTTGAAAAAGAAATTGCGTTTGAACCTCAATGTAAAATTCAGTTGCCAGAAAAAGTAGCGGTTTTATATCATTGTTTTAGAGAGAAATTTTATCAAAAAAACGGCCATTTAAGTTGAAATTTAATTGTAGATGTTTAAATGCAAGAAATTGAAGGACAGGTAAAGCGCATAACGATAAGGTAACATTCATTAGCTTTAGAATAATAAGTAATAATAAAGCTACTTTTTGATAGAGAAAACATAAAAAGAGAGCAAGGTAAGCTCTCTTTTTAGTTAGATTACTTAAAGAAATATCCAGTTTCTGGAGAGCTCGCATTTGCCATACGTTTTCTTTGCATGCGCCCAGCTAAATAAGCTTCTCGCCCAGCTTCCACAGCTTTTTTCATGGCAGATGCCATTAAAATAGGATGTTGTGCTTGAGCAATTGCAGTGTTCATCAATACACCATCACATCCTAACTCCATTGCAATCGCTGCATCACTTGCTGTACCTACGCCAGCATCTACCAACACCGGAACCTTTGCGTTCTCTTTAATAATTGAAATAGTATGTGGGTTAAGGATTCCCAACCCTGATCCAATCAGGCTACCAAGAGGCATAATGGCAACACAACCCATACTCTCAAGTTCTTGAGCAACAATAGGATCGTCAGATGTGTAGACCATGACTTCGAATCCATCATCAATCAGAGTCTGTGCTGCTTTTAAAGTATGTGTAATATTTGGATATAGAGTTTTTTCATCACCTAAGACTTCAAGTTTTACCAGATTATGGCCATCTAGCAGTTCACGAGCAAGCATACATGTGCGTATGGCTGTATCTGCATCGAAACAACCTGCTGTATTGGGCAAAATAGTATATTTTTCTGGTGGAATTACTGAAAGTAAGTTAGGTTGATTGGGATCTTGTCCAATATTTACACGGCGGATTGCTACGGTAACGATTTCTGCACCGCTCGCTTGAATTGCTAAATCTGTTTCTTGTAAATCTTTATATTTTCCCGTGCCAACTAGAAGTCTAGAGTTAAAAGTACGAGAGCCGATTTGAAGTGAAGTATCTTGAAATTGATTTTCCATGAATGAACCTTTAATTAACCACCACCAACTGCTTGAATGATCTCAATTTTATCTTGAGCCTGAATGGTAACGTATTGTAGTTTAGATTTGGGGATGATTTGTGCATTTACTTCAATAGCAAAGCGCTTTTTTTCAAGTTGAAGGGTATGAACTAGGTCTTGAAGTGTTTCACATGGTGTTTCAGTTGCTTCACCATTTAATATAATGTGTTTCATATCATCTTATCCTTTAAATTTAAGTGCATTCCATGCCAGTACAAGCCAGCCTGAAATCATAAATAGGCCACCAATAGGGGTAATTGCACCTAAGATACGGGGAAGTCCAAAACTCATAAGATAAAGAGAACCACAGAAAAAAATAATTCCAGTTTGAATAAGAATAAAACTTATTTTTATAGGGAACATGGGCGCTGCTTTTACTAAAATTCCCAAAGCAAGCAATCCCAGTGCATGGTAAAAGAAGTACTCCGTAGAAGTATGCCACCATGTAAGCTGTTCAGCAGTCGCTCTCGATTTTAAACCATGTGCACCGAAAGCACCGACAATTACAGCAAAGGCCAAATTAAATGCAGCAATTGCTAGCCACATAATAAGGTATCCTCTAAAGGTTATAATAAAGAATTATAACTCAATTTAGCTTTACCTTGGAGACATAAAAAAGACCGTCATAAAGACAGTCTTAAATAAAATTAATTTGAGGACATAGCAACTTTAATTTTTTCCATTGCATTTTTCTCAAGCTGACGTATACGTTCAGCAGAAACATTATATTCAGATGCGAGTTCGTGTAATGTTGATTTATCATCATCAAGCCAACGGCGCTGAAGAATATTTCTAGAACGGTCATCTAATTGTCCCATAGCATTTTTCAGGGCTGATGTACTTTGTTCTTCCCAATCTTCATCTTCAACTAAACGTGCTGGGTCGTAGCGATTATCTTCTAAATACAATGATGGTGAGTAAGATTGTGCTGAGCTATCATCTTCATCATCATTTTGAGTTTCAAAAGCTGCATCATAGGCGGTAAGACGACCTTCCATTTCTAAGACTTGTTCTGGGGTAACATTTAAGTCATTAGCGATAGATTGTGCTTCTTCTAATGTTAATTTTTTACTGGATTTTTTTAGGCTACGAAGATTAAAAAATAATTTTCGCTGAGCTTTTGTTGTCGCAATTTTAACAATACGCCAATTACGAATGACGTATTCGTGAATCTCGGCTTTAATCCAGTGTACAGCAAAAGAAACTAAACGAACGCCCATGCTTGGGTCAAAACGTTTTACTGCTTTCATGAGTCCAAGATTTCCTTCTTGAATAAGGTCACCTTGGGGTAAGCCATAGCCTGCATATGTACGTGCAATATGTACGACAAAACGTAGATGAGACATTACTAGCATTTTTGCAGCATCTAAATCTTGATCGTAAAAATATCGTTCTGCTAACTCTTTTTCTTGGTCGGCAGAAAGTATAGGAATTTGATTGACAGTACTTATGTATGCACCGAGATTCACACCTGGTGCAGACAATGACAGGGGCATCAATTGATTGCTGCTGTCAGTCATGAACGCTCCTTATAAGGATTAGTCGTACCAATGGTAATTATGATAAATCTGTTTGTGGATAGAATTAAGACGAAAAGCGTAGAGAAATGTAAAAATATACATTCATATTCGAAATCGATACCAATTAGACTTTTCGTTGAATAATGTAGCAATATTCGTATTCGGAAATTTGTTGAGTATCACATATCAGTTTATGAATTTGACAATACCTCAGAATATCTATTTCACTATTTGGATCGGAGGCATGTAAACGAATCTTTTGTTCTGGTAAAGCATGTTTTAATGCGCGTTTGAGCATAAGTAAGGGCATAGGACAGGGTTTGTCCATAGCATCGATATATAATGAGTCTTCGCTTAGATTCATACAGCATAATATGAATATTTATGGGTTGGCTTTTATCTTAACAAAAAATATAGCATTACAAAAGAGAGAAAATTAAAAGTATATCAGTATGTTGTTAGATATTTGAATATTTATTGAAAATATTGTACCAATTAAATGAGAAGCATGTTACTCTCGAAAAGTACTTAGGGGGTTGTTGTACGATTATCGTATACATAAGCTTAAGGCAATTTTGGATGTAACCGGATTTTGTTGATAGTTTTACAGAATGATTACAAGCTTAGAAATTATAAATTTTTTTAAACCTTGTTTTGTTTACTCTGCTGTTTGCAACACCGGGTGGTCCTTTTTTTATATCACTGAGGATTGACTTATGACAGTACGTGAACAAGGCGTAGTAAAATGGTTTAACGACACTAAAGGTTTTGGTTTTATCCAACGCACTGGTGGTGATGATGTATTTGTTCACTTCCGCGCAATTCAAGGCGACGGCCACCGTTCTTTACGTGACGGCCAACGTGTTGAATTCAGCGTTGTACAAGGTCAAAAAGGTTTTCAGGCTGAAGAAGTTCAACCTTTAGACTAATTCATATTTAGTAAATCACTAAATATAGCGCTCCAATTGTTATTTAATTGGGGCGTTTTTGCTATAATAAGGCTTTGTTTTTGCCGACTTAGGGATAAATGCGTAATGTCATCTGGTTTTGAAACCTTAAATTTACATCCACAGTTACAACAAGCGATTCATGCGCTTGGTTTTAAATCTATGACACCCATTCAGGAAAAGGTTTTAAAGTTTACACTTGCAGGCCATGACGCGATTGGTCGTGCGCAAACAGGAACGGGGAAAACTGCTGCATTTTTAATAAGTATTATTAATGATTTACTGAATAATCCGATTCAAGAGAAAAGATACCGTGGTGAACCAAGAGCACTTATTTTGGCACCAACACGCGAATTGGCCTTACAGATTGAGCAAGACGCAAAAGACCTGATCAAGTTTAGCCAATTAAATGTAATGACATTACTGGGGGGTGTAGATTTTGACAAGCAACGCAAACAGCTTGATGCAAACCCTATTGATATCATGGTTGCTACGCCAGGGCGTTTGATTGATTTTGCAGAGCAAAAAGAAATTTGGTTAGATCAAGTTGAATTTCTTGTGATTGACGAAGCAGATCGTCTATTGGATATGGGGTTTATCCCGAGTGTGAAAAAGATTGTCCGTTTCTCACCTAAAAAAGAGCAACGCCAAACTTTAATGTTTTCTGCAACATTTAGTTATGATGTTTTAAATTTGGCAAGACAATGGTTATTTGAACCAGTGACTGTTGAAATTGAGCCAGAGAAGAAAACAAATGCAGATGTCGAGCAACGTATATATGTAGTGGCGGTAGAAGATAAGTACAAACTTCTACAAGAAATTTTACACCAAGAACCCATTGAAAAAGTGGTTATTTTTGCAAATAGAAGAGATCAAGTCAGAACAGTTTACGATCAACTTAAAAAAGATAAATATAAAGTTGTTATGCTATCTGGTGAAATTGCACAAGATAAGCGTCTTAAGATGTTGGACCAGTTTAAAAATGGTCAGCACAACATTATGATTGCAACAGATGTCGCTGGACGCGGAATCCATGTAGATGGTGTATCTCATGTTGTTAATTACACACTTCCTGAACAATCTGATGATTATGTTCATCGTATTGGTCGTACAGGTCGTGCTGGGACTCGTGGCGTTAGTATAAGCTTTCTTTCTGAAGAAGATGCTTTTTACTTATCAGATATTGAAAAAGCGATTGGGCAGAAATTACCTCTAACTCGATTAGATGGTTATTGTTAATACATAAAATCCCAGAGAAATCTGGGTTTTTATTTTTAAATACATGTATTTATATTAAAATGTTTTTTCTTGCGAATTAGGGTAGAGTATATTTTTAGGAGTATGCTACTCTAAATTAATCAATTTATTTTCTCAAGATTTATAAAATGACATCAGCTATTGACGTAGTACATCAGAATATTCATGAACGCCAATCTATCGGGCATTTAGTAACGCCAGCACCAAATACACAACAGTTGGAAATGGCTTTTCAAGCAGCACTGGCTGCACCAGATCATCATCGTTTAAAACCAACGCGTTTTGTTATTGTGGAAGATGAACAACGTACTAAATTCGGAGAGTTACTTTCACAGTCAATGGGCGACTTCGACGGTATAGACCCTGTTCAGGTTGAGCGTGTTAAAAATCATCCTTTTCGTGCACCTACTTTAGTGTTAGCACTGACGGAATTGGTCGATCATCCAAAAGTACCACATTATGAGCAGATTCTAAGTACAGGCGCAGCAGTACAAAACTTTTTACTTTCGTTACAAGTACAGGGTTTTTCTACAATATGGCGTACAGGGGCAGTTGTCGAGTCAAGCACCCTGAAGCAAGCACTTGGACTTCAGGAGCGCGATTTAATTTCTGCAATTATTTATATTGGAACCACGGATAAAAATATCGCCCCACGTAGTGATATCGATACAGCACCTTTTGTATCAAAATGGAATTTAAGCGAGTAGAGCAAATATATGTCAGAGATTAATTTTTCTAATTTTGTAGTGCCTACGACTATACAAGACAACCATGATTCGAAAGTGAAGTTGCGTGTTACAGTCTTAGGTGGTGGAAGCTTTGGTACGGCTATCGCCAATACTGCTGCAAAAAATGGGTGTGATACAACACTTTGGATTAGAGATGAGCAGACTGCTCAAGAAATTAATCAAACGCATATAAATGCTCGTTATCTGCCTGATTTTAAACTTGATGAAAGTTTAAATGTATCTTCAGATATAGAAACTGCAATTCGAGAGAAAGACTTAATTCTTGTAACTATACCGAGTCATTCTTTCCGTACTGTACTTCAGAAAATAAAACCTTTTATTACCTCTCAGGCAGTAATTTCGCTTACTAAAGGAATTGAGATTGATTCTTTTAAATTTATGAGCGAGATTATTCGTGAAGAGTTGCCTCAAGTACCTTATGGCGTGCTATCTGGACCAAATTTAGCAAAAGAAATTGTTGCTGGCATGCCGGCAGGTACTGTGGTTGCAAGTCATTCTGAACTGGTACGTTATGCGGTACAAAAAGCTTTACATAGTGCATTATTTAGAGTTTTTGCAAGTGATGATGTGCATGGGGTTGAGTTGGGTGGAGCGTTAAAAAACATTTATGCAGTTGCAATGGGTATGGCTGCGGCACATAAAGTTGGTGAAAATACACGAAGTATGATTTTGACGCGGGCATTGGCCGAAATGAGTCGATTTGCGGTAAAACTTGGTGCAAACCCACTGACATTTTTAGGTCTGTCAGGTGTGGGTGATCTATTTGCAACATGTAATAGTCCTCTAAGCCGCAATTATCAAATTGGTTTTGCATTAGGCCAAGGTAAAACACTAGATCAGGCAGTAAAAGATTTAGGTCAAACCGCAGAGGGTATAAACACAATTATTCAGGTAAGAAAGCGCGCCCTTGAGTTAGATGTATATATGCCGATTACAAATGCTCTGTATGAAGTGATTTTTGAACATGCACCTCCATTAAATATTGCATTATCTTTAATGAAAAATGGTCATCGAAGTGATGTAGAATTTGTTTTGCCACATAGTGATGTGTAGGTATAATTTAAAAGGATTGAATATATGCAATTGACGCTCATTAGACATGGTGAGGCGAAACCACCAGTTTCAGGAAATGATATACAGAGACCTTTGACAAACAAAGGGCATCTTCAAGCGAAAGAAACAGCGAATTTTCTCAAAAAAATAATAAATCAACCCGATATTTTGATCGTAAGTCCATTATTGCGTGCACAAGAAACGTTATCTTATTTAGAGGAAATTTATCCTGCTGTTCCTATTCAGATTTGTGATTTTATTAAACCAGATGATGACGCAGGGGAAGCCATTGAGTGGTTGTCAAATTTAACAGCTGAAAATATTGTGGTGGTCTGCCACATGAATGTTATTGGTTATATGGATGAAAAACTTACAAATGGTTCTTTCCATCCTTTTCATCTTGCAGAGGCTAGAGTTTATCAACAGGCAGTCGTTGCGCAAGGATTAAGTATATTAACGCATAGTTTTATTCCTCAGATCGGTGATTAGTAGAATGATTGAGTCTAAAAGCGCTTAATTGAAAGTACATATTTCATTTTTATGAAAATAAATGGAGCAGGGCATGGTATTTATCTAATGAGATGCCCTATAATAAAGCAGTTCAAAACCAATAGATTTGATAGCATATGATGTATTCACTGGCTCGCCCTTTGTTGTTTTCCGTAGCACCAGAGCGTGCACATGAACTTACATTATCTTGGTTACAGAAGGCTTACTCTTTGGGTCTCGTGAGTCCAAAACTTATTGAAAAACCTGTAACCTGTATGGGAATTGAGTTTCCAAATCCTGTGGGTCTTGCTGCGGGTTTAGATAAAAATGGTGCACATATTGATGCATTGGCCGCACTTGGCTTTGGTTTTATTGAAGTTGGCACTGTCACGCCAAGACCGCAAGCGGGAAATGAACAACCAAGATTATTTCGCATTCCAAAAGCAAAAGCAATTATTAACCGCATGGGTTTTAATAATGACGGTGTTGATCAATTGATCGAAAACGTGAAAGCATCAAATTATAAAGGTGTGCTAGGAATAAATATTGGTAAAAATGCGGATACGCCTGTAGAGCAAGCTGTTGATGACTATCTTCACTGCTTTGAAAAGGTATACAATTATGCATCATATGTTACAGTAAATATCTCTTCCCCAAATACGAAGAATCTTAGAAGCTTACAAAATGGCGAAGCACTTGCACATCTATTAGAAACACTAAAGCGTCGTCAAGCAGAGCTTGCTGAAGAACATCAACACTATGTACCTCTTGTTTTAAAAGTCGCTCCCGATCTCTCAACAGATGAAATTGCATTTATTGCAAAACAATTATTACACTATAAAGTGGATGGCCTAATTGTCACAAATACCACACTTGCACGTGATGGTGTTGTAGATTTACCTTTTGGAAATGAAGCAGGTGGGCTATCTGGTGCGCCTGTATTTGAAAAAAGTACAACTTGTCTGAGAAGTTTTTCGGCAGTTCTTAAAAATCAAATTCCACTTATTGGTGTTGGTGGTATTTTATCTGGCGAACAAGCTTTGGCGAAACAAAATGCAGGTGCAAGCCTTGTACAATTGTATAGTGGCCTTATATATACAGGACCTAAATTGGTAAAAGATTGTATTCACACTATGACATAATTTAAATGAATATTTTAGATGTTATTGTTGTCATTATTGTGGTGCTTGGAGGAATAAACGGTTTGCGACAAGGACTCATACAAGCCTTGGCGAACCTTGTAGGTTGGGTATTAGCGCTATTTATGGGTGCTAAATACGCCAATGACTTGGCGCCAATGATGTCAGGATTAAGTCACGATCTTGTTGTACAAAAAATTGCTGGATTTGCATTTGTTGTACTCGTAGTGATGTCATTGACATGGTTGGTCTCGACAATTTTAAACAAAATTCTGAAGTCGTTAAAGCTAGGCCCACTAAATAGGTTGGCTGGTGGTGCCTTAGGGTGTTTAAAAAGTTTATTTATTGTGCTGATTGCAATGCAAGGTGCTGAACCTTGGGTCTATACTGCACAAAGTTGGAAACAGTCTAAAATGGTACAAATGCTTATGCCTTATGCACCAATTGCGACGGAAGTTTCTAAAGAGGTTGCAACGGAGGCAATCCAACATTTTCATGATAATGAGGCTCAAGTAGAGCAACGGTCAAAGGAAATTGCTGAAAAAGTCTCTGCGCGAAAAGGTTCTACGGAACATTCAGCGCAAAACCCTTTTAATTAATCCAAGCTTGTCTGCGAGGTTGCTATGTGTGGAGTTGTTGGGATCGCTGGAAAATCACCAGTAAACCAATTGTTGTTTGATGCTTTGACGATGTTACAACATCGTGGACAAGATGCAGCAGGCATTGTTACCTGTGAAAATGATCGTTTATTCCTAAGAAAAGATAACGGCCTTGTTCGTGATGTTTTTCATACGAGACATATGCGTGCCCTACGTGGTAACTATGGAATTGGGCATGTACGTTATCCAACAGCAGGTTCTTCAAGCAGTGCAGAAGCACAGCCTTTTTATGTAAACTCACCTTATGGCATTACACTTGCTCATAATGGTAATTTAACAAATGCTGATGAAATCCGTCATTCATTATTTGAAACTGACTTACGTCATATGAATACTGATTCTGACTCTGAAGTGTTGTTAAATGTTTTTGCACATGAGTTGCAAAAGCTTAGAACATTACATCCAACAGCAGAAGATATTTTTTATGCTGTACATCGTGTTCACCAACGTTGTCGTGGTGCATATGGTGTAGTCGCAATGATTACTGGGCAAGGATTAGTTGCATTTAGAGACCCTAACGGAATTCGCCCTTTAATTTATGGTTCGCGTTTAAGCGATTGTGGCAAGACTGAGTATATTGTTGCTTCTGAATCTGTGGCAATTACTGCTTTAGGTTTTAAAGTAGAAAGAGATATTGAGCCAGGTGAAGCGATTTACATTGATGTAAATGGCAATTTATTCACAAAACAATGTGCTAAAGATCCAAAATATTTCCCTTGTATTTTTGAATATGTGTATTTTGCACGTCCAGATGCAATTATAGATGGAATTTCTGTTTATAAAGCACGTTTGAAAATGGGTGAAAAGCTTGCACATCACATTTTAAAAGAATGGGGTGAGGAGCATGATATTGATGTTGTGATCCCAATTCCAGATACAAGTCGTACTTCTGCTCTAGAACTTGCGAATGTACTTGGCGTTAAATTCCGTGAAGGATTTATGAAAAACCGTTATATCGGTCGTACCTTCATTATGCCTGGGCAGCAACAACGTAAAAAATCTGTACGTCAAAAACTTAACCCTGTAGAGTTAGAGTTTAAAGGGAAAAATGTATTATTGGTTGATGACTCTATTGTCCGTGGTACAACCTGTAATGAAATTATTCAAATGGCGCGAGATGCGGGTGCTAAAAAAGTGTTCTTTGCTTCTGCAGCTCCTATGGTGAAATATCCAAATGTATATGGGATTGATATGCCTGCAAAAGCAGAGCTTATCGCGTCTGAACGTACAGTTGAAGAAATTCGTGAGATCATAGGTGCTGATCGTCTTGTATTCCAAGATCTTGATGATCTAAAAGATGCAATTCGTGTGCCTAAAGTTCCAGAGGTTCAAGAGTTTGATTGCTCTGTATTTGATGGTCACTATGTAACAGGTGACATTAACTTGCAGTACTTAACGGAATTAGAGCAAAGTCGTTCAGATCATGCAAAAAAAGAAGATAAATATATTGATGTCAATATTGATGCTTCATCTGTAGATTTAACAGGCGTCACAGAAGCATAACTTTTTGTTTTTTGTTATAAAAAGGTGGGATTTTCCCGCCTTTTTATTTTATGATAGGTTGAAGACTATTCGGTACGCTAGCAAGGCTATAGACATTGGCATCAAGTACATTTTCCTATAATCATCAGAAGAATTTATTTGTCGCAACAGTCATTTGCTTGTTCGCCATTTTTTTAACCATTATGGTTTTAAATTTTTCTTTTGGTCTCATCGTTTATTATTTAGATCAAGGTCAATCGATTTGGTGGAATGAGCATAGCCCTGTATTTTTAAGCTGTGTACTATTCATTATGATGATCTCTTTATGTTATGAACTCTATATTTTTAGAGAAGGTGGTCATTCTTTAGCAAAGCAAATGAGAGCAAGGCATCTTCATGCATTAGAATGTACACCGGAAGAGATTAGAGCTGTAAAATTAACTGAGCAGTTGGCAGATAAATTTCAGATAGAGATCCCCGCAGTCTATGTATTACCCGATGAAATAGGCGTAAATGCTTTAACTGCAGGAGAAAATAGAAAAGATACAGTGATTATTTTAACTTGGGGTGCCTTACAGAACCTAGATGAATTAGAGTTATATGGGCTACTCAGTTATGCTTTTAATCAAATTATTAGTGGTGAAACCAGACAGAATATCCGACTTAAAATTCTTTTTAGTGCCCTGACTAGCTTTAACCAGTGGGGAAGCAAAATTGCCCGAAGAGGATTTAAACCCTACCGTGGTAATGAGAAAAATAAATTTGAAACTGTATTGGTCGCAGTTGGCGGTATCATCTGGCTGATGGGGAGTTTAGGCCTTCTTATTTCTAGGTTGGTAAAGTTTCTTACCCTTTCAGGAAGAACGTTCAAAAATGATATTCATACTCAAGCATTAATAGAAAATAATACCAATTTACAAACATTACTTAGAATCTATGTGCATCATGCTGGTTCTCAAATTCATAGTTCGTATTCTGAGTCAATCGCTCATATGTGTTTTGCAAATTCATTAAGCCCTCAAAGTTGGTTAAATATTCATCCAAATATTGAAAGAAGAATTTATAGGTTAAATCCAAATGTGCTTCAAGAGATACAGCTAGAAAATTTAAGAAAAGTACAGCTACAACCTTTATTGGGTTTATTTAAACCATTTGGTGATGAACAAACAGAAATGAATATTTCATGGATGCCACCTCAGCCATTGCCGTTGATTCGTTTAACACCCATGGGATTTCCATCTAAAGATGAAATTAGACCACTGAATCCTTCAGTAAGAAAATCTATAAAACAGCCTGAACTCGTTAAGCGAGCATTGCAAACCAATACAGGTGCAAGAGAAGTACTTGTTGCTGTACTTATGATTAGACAGTACAAAGAATTTATACCAAAAAATGCGTTAGTGAGTCATGCTATTGTTGATGCTTTATTGGGCATCGATGCTAGATTACATGTACAAATATTTCTAGATGCCTGTGATACATTAAGCACAATGCCACAGAGTATAGCTAGACAGTTCTTAACTAAACTTGCGCAGATTGCTCAATCTGATGGTAAAATTGGCCTATTAGATGCATTGTTATTAGATAAAGTAAAAAACCAATTAAATTTACTACCTGTACATATGCCTACTGCTTATGATGATATTCAATTTAATATTGTTCGTTTAGTCGATGCTCTAGTGTATATCGATCAGATAGATATAGAAAATAGTCTTAGTCGTAGAAATAAAATTATTCAACAGCTAATCTCTGAAAAAGAGGTATATAAATATGAATTTGTCTCCGACGAGCATATCGATTTTGGAAATATATTGCATTCTATATCTGGGCTTTTATTGAGAGACCGATTAAAAATACTTGGTATTATAGAGCATTCTATTTGCAGTGATAGGGTAATGACTCAAGATGAGTTAGATGTACTGGCATTATTGTATTGGCGATTTGGATTTGAAAATGATGAAATTGTTGAACAAATTTTAAACCAAAATAGTTTAATGATTGTATAGGTTTTCTACATGTAAATAATTACATCAATGTTAGAATAGTCGTCTTCTTAAATTGAACCTTAAATATGAGTGAGCAGCAACAGTCATCAGTACATCATCGTAATATCCTTTCACATTTGGGAATTGATCTTTGGATTCCTAGAGATGTTGCCGTTGAAGAAAATGATGCGTCTGTTTTTTGGCGTGACCAAGTATCATGTGCTGAAATTAATTTAAATGAAGAAGCTGAATTAAACGTTGAGAGTATTTCAATTGAACGAGAAGTGAAGCTTGAAAATATAGAGCCTCAATCTATTATTTCTTTAGAAAAACTAGAAAAACTAGAAAAACTAGAAAAACTAGAAAAACTAGAAAAACTAGAAAAACTAGAAAAACTAGAAAAACTAGAAAAACTAGAAAAACTAGAAAAACTAGAAAAACTAGAAAAACTAGAAAAAGAGATAGATCCTTTTATACTTACCGTATTGGTTTCAGTAAAAAAAATTATTTTTATCAATACATTTGATATTTCTAGCGAAGAGAGAACTTTACTCAATAATATGATTCATACACTTGAATTGGTGCAATATGAGTTAAAGTGGCCAATACTTGAAACCTTAAAAGATTCAAATTTTCTTCAGTTTTATTTGGATGGTTTTATCGACGCGAAATGTAATGAGTTTGAATGTGCTGTTCTTGTAGGAAATAGACCGAAAGGCTTAGTATTTACCTTCAACAAAGAATTTCCATCTTTAAGTCAATTGTTGAATAGTGCTCAAGACAAAAGAGATTTATGGGAGTATTGGAAAAGCGTTTAGAAAACGTTAAACGCTTTTTACGAGTGATTTAGATAAGTGTTAGTTAAGTTTTGCTTTAACTTTAGCTGATGCAATTGCAGCATCGGCACGTCCGGCTATGATCGGACGTAGAGAATTCATCACCTTACCCATATCTTTCATGCTAGTAGCACTTTGATCAGCAATAATCTGATCAATGACAGAATCAAGTTCTTCCTCAGTCATAGCGGCTGGTAGAAATTGAGATAGAATCTCAATTTCGGCTTGTTCTTTACTAGCTAAATCGTCTCGGCCAGCACCGGCAAAAGCCTTTACTGACTCTTTACGTTGTTTAACTTGCTTCTCAACAATTGCAAGGACTTGATTATTATCAAGTTCTATGCGTTCATCGACTTCAATTTGCTTAATTGCAGCTTGCAGACTACGAATAACAGTTACAGTTGCCATTTCTTTAGCACGCATGGCACTTTTAAGAGCATCAGTAATTTGGTTTTTTAAATTAGTCATAGTCTTTCAGCTTCAATCACAAATTAATTAGTAAAGGCGAGTAGTACGTACAGATTCGCGAGCCAATTTCTTTTGGTAGCGCTTAACAGCAGCAGCTTTTTTACGCTTACGCTCTTGAGTTGGTTTTTCGTAGAATTCACGTTTACGAACATCAGCTAAAACACCAGCTTTTTCGCAAGAACGTTTGAAACGACGGATAGCTACGTCTACTGGTTCGCCTTCTTTCAATTTAACTTGTGGCATGAAGAATCCTCAATATTTATGGATAAATCTAAAGCGGAATTGCTTTAGAAAACAAGTGAAGTGCAGTATTTTACTCATTTACTTCTCATATCACAAGTCTATAATGGTGATTGTCGTAAATTGGACTCATAAATAGGCACTTAAATGATTGTTTTAGGCTTGGAAACCTCTTGTGATGAAACAGGATTAGCACTCTATGACAGTGAGAAGGGGCTACTTGGTCAAGTGTTATATAGTCAAATTCAGTTACATGCTGAATATGGTGGTGTGGTGCCCGAGTTGGCATCGCGTGATCATGTGAGAAAGTTGATTCCTTTACTTGATGAATTGCTTGCACAGTCAAAGGTAACTAAAAAGCAAATTGATGCAGTAGCATATACACGTGGTCCAGGATTAATGGGTGCATTAATGACAGGCGCACTTTTTGGGCGCACGTTAGCATTTGCTTTAGATAAACCAGCAATTGGTGTACATCATATGGAAGGTCATATGTTGGCTCCTTTACTTTCTGAAACTCCACCTAAATTTCCTTTTGTTGCATTACTTGTTTCTGGTGGACATACACAATTAATGGCAGCTTATGGCATTGGTGAGTATGAAATATTGGGGGAATCGATTGACGATGCAGCTGGTGAAGCATTTGATAAAGTGGCTAAGATGATGGGACTGGCATATCCAGGGGGACCAAACATTGCAAAACTTGCTTTAGATGGTAACCCACAAGCATTCGATTTTCCGCGTCCAATGCTACATAAAGATTTAGTATTCTCTTTTAGTGGTTTGAAAACTGCCGTTTCAGTGCAACTGAAAAAAATAGAGGGACAAGATAGAGATGCCGATATTGCAGCCTCTTTTCAAGAAGCAATTGTAGATACACTTGTGAAAAAGTCAGTGAAAGCCTTGAAGCAGACCAACCTAAAACGATTAGTGATCGCAGGTGGGGTAAGTGCAAATTTAAGACTGCGAGAAAAACTTGAAGCGGAACTGGCTAAAATAAAAGCACATGTTTACTATGCAGAACCCGCATTGTGTACAGATAACGGTGCAATGATTGCTTTTGCAGGTTATCAGCGCTTAAAAGGTGGAGCTAGTGATGGATTGGCTGTTACAACAACACCAAGATGGCCAATGACTGAACTTGAGGTACCTACACAGGTTTAAAAGTAAGGTGAGTGATTGCTCACCTTAGTTACATGCTAGAAGTTTGGCTTCAAAAATGCAAAGCGAGGCTGTTTTGTTTGATCAGGTAAATTTACTTCTTCTAGAAACATACTTGCTGGGCGTACCCATAGAGAAAAGTCATCATATAAACATTGATACACAACTAAAACTTCTTGGGTTTCGCTATGTTTGGCTGTACCTATAACTTGGTAAAGTTGGCCTTTGTAGTGTTTATAAATACCGTGTGGAATTTGCATAATGCATCCCATAATAAATAATGGAATATAGTAAAGCTAAACGGTATGTTGAGTAAATAAATCCTCTTGTGTGAGTTTAATTGTTGTATTTGCAAAACTATAATAACTAGGCTTTTCTTCAATAAACACTTCGGTATCTAATGTGAGTTGATTGTGGTTCATTTCAAGTAAATTACAATTTACATTACAGTAAGAGCAGTCTTTTTTTTGCCAAAAAATAAATGTGCCACATCCTTTGCAGAAACCTCTGTGAGCCCATTCAGATGAGTTAAAAACAGTAAGCATTGCTATGTTTTGTATAATTAAACTTTTCGGTTCGACTTCTATGGATAATGAAATACCTCCAGATTGTTTTCGGCAAATTGAACAGTGACATGCTGTGACATTTAAAGATTTGGGGTCTGCACTAAAAGTGATTTCTCCACATAAACATTTTCCTTCCATTAAATTATCTCATTCAACTTATATGTTTGAAGCTTAGCCTAATTTGTTTAAATCTACGATTATTTAACAGTATTCCATAAGTGACATTTTGTGTTTTGATATAAAACGTTATAATTATTTGAAATTCAATGTAATGGGTGAGTATGCCATTTACCATTAAAGAAACAGTTGTTTATGAAGAAGACGTGAAAAAAAGTCGTTTCCAAGCATTTGCGATTCCTGTTGAAACGGAAGAAGAGATCAAAACAGTTTTAGAAACTTATAAAGATATTTCGACAACACACCAGTGTTGGGCATGGAAGATAGGGCATAATGTTCGGTTTAATGATGACGGTGAGCCCTCAGGAACAGCAGGTCGTCCTATTTTGGCAACAATTGAGGGTAATGAGTTAACCAATATATTGGTATTGGTTAATCGGTGGTATGGCGGTGTGAAGTTGGGCACGGGTGGATTAGTACGTGCCTATGGTGGTACAGCAGGAAAAGCCTTACTTCTAGTAGATAAAATAGAACTCATAGAAAAGATAGATGTATATTTTGAGTGTAATTTTAGTGAGTGGCCAATTTTGCAGTATGAACTGGTGCAAAACCAAATAACCTTTTCTGAAGAATATACAGCCACAGGTGTGAGTGTTAACGCAAAAATACAGATACATCAGCGCATTGAACTTGCGAAAAAAGTACAGGATGTCACACGTGGTAGAGAAGAATTAAAAGGAACTCATGATGACTGATCCTTTACTTAAATATAGAGAACAACATAAGCACCGTTTAAACTATATGCCATGGTTATACTGGCGGTTAAAAGACAAACATAAAGTTTGGGCGGAGGCTTGGCAAAAAGAATATCAAGAATATTTGCAAACTATGGAAACAGTTGAAATAGGAAAGAATTGCTTTATTTCGCCGTTAGCACATATCTTTGCGGAGCCTGGACGTAAAATTATTATTGGCGATCATACATTTATTGCTGCTGACGCTACATTACATGGTCCTTTACAGATAGGTAGTGAAGTTGCGATCAACCATCATTGTATTTTAGATGGGGGAAAAGCGGGAATCGTTATTCATGATCAGGCACGATTGGCTGCATATACACATTTATATGCATTTGATCATGGTGTGAATTTAGAAAACCCAATTTATCAGCAACCTGTTCGCTCACAAGGTATTGAGATTGGGAAAGATGTTTGGTTAGGAGCACATGTTGGTGTGAAAGATGGTATTAAAATAGGAAATCATGCTGTGGTGGGTATGAATAGCATGGTCACTAAAGATGTTGAAAGTGCACACGTTGTTGCAGGAAATCCTGCAAAATTTATTCGTATTCGGGAATAATAATACTTCTTGTTAAGAATAATTTAATTGTTATAGCATAACATTTTTTGATTCATCATATAATGATAAATTATCATATCATGTCACTAAATTTTAAAAGATATTTGCTAATTTATTATTAGGTTGAATGGGCAAGATCCCTGTAAAAGAAACAGAGATATACATTTTTAAATGTACGTAAATTACAGTGCATTTGTAAAATAAACTATGCCTTTTGCGGGTGGATAAGCTTAAATTGCTTCTTAGGTCTAAGATTTGAATAAACTCATCAAAAATACTATTTCACTTTTAATGGAAAAAATATGCTTAATCAATTTCTGAAGTCGGTACTCACGGGGTGTATGGCAACAGCACTTTTTGGAGCAGCAGTCGTTACGCATGCAGAAGAACAAGCACAAATACGTCCAGATACATTAACGGTGATTGGTTATCATGAAGTCACAAATCAGGCTAACGATGCAATTATTCCACTATATGCAGTGACTACAGAAAATTTTGAGAGTCAGGTGAGATGGTTACAACAAGATGGGTTTCATTTTATTTCTGTCAATGATTTAATTCAGGCAAATGCAGGTAAATTAAAACTACCAAGTAAACCTGTATTACTTACTGTTGATGATGGTTATGAATCATTTTACAGTAATATTTATCCGTTCGTAAAAGAAAACAAAATACCAGTTGTACTGGCTGTAGTAGGTTCGTGGGTAGATACACCATCCGATAAGGATGTACATTTTGGTGATGCTGAAGTTAAGCGAAATAAAATACTAACATGGTCACAAATTAAAGAAATGAGTGATAGTGGTTATGTTGAGATCGCAAGTCATAGTTATGACTTACACCGTGGTGTATTGGGGAACCCTCAAGGAAACTCAGAGCCAGCAGCCACAACAAGAATTTATGATCCAAGAACCAATAAATACGAATCAGATAAAGCATATCATCAACGGATATATAATGATTTAAAGAAAAATAATGAAGCATTTAAGTCACATGGTATTCCAACACCAAGAGTTATGGTGTGGCCATATGGGCGTTATAATATGGAAGGTGTGAGTGTTGCTAAAGCATTAGGAATGCCTGTCACTATTACATTAGATGATGGGCCAGCAGATTATAAAAAATCATTAAACTCCTTAAATCGTATTTTAATTGAACACAACATGACAACAAGCGATCTTGAGCGAGAAATTGAGAACCGCGAGAAAAATTTGGGTGACAATTATCGACCTCAAAAGATTATGCATGTTGATCTAGACTATATTTATGATAAAGATCTTGCTCAGGAAGAAAGAAATTTAGGTGCATTATTAGATCGAATTCAAAAAATGAATGTGAATACAGTATATTTACAAGCATTTTCTGATACGGATGCAAATGGTTCGGCAGATATGGTGTATTTCCCGAATCGCTATATTCCGATGCGTCAAGATTTATTTAATCGAGTTGCTTGGCAAATTGCAAAGCGTACACAGGTTAGACGTATATATGCTTGGATGCCTCTTTATGCATGGGAGTTACCTAAGTCAAATTCTGCTTCTAAAGATCTGGTTGTAACAGAGCAACCTAAAAATAGCGATCATTTAAATATGGGATATATTCGTTTATCTCCATTTTCACCCAAAGCACAAAAAGTGATTGAAGGGATTTATGAGGATCTAGGAAAATCTGCAAGTTTCAATGGTGTACTATTTCATGATGATACGACACTGTCTGATTATGAGGATTCAAGTCCTGAGGCATTAAAAGCTTATAAGGATGCAGGTTTGTCGACCGACTTAGATGCTGTTCGTAAAGATGACCAAAGCTTACAGAAGTGGACGGCGTTTAAAACAAAAACTATTGATGATTTTGCAATGAAAGTTGCTGGAGATTTACGTCAATATCAACCTGCTTTATTAACTGCCAGAAATATGTATGCACAAGTGGTACTCAATCCTTATGCAGAAAATTGGTATTCACAATCATTAGAACAATCTTTAAATCGCTATGACTTTACCGCAATTATGGCCATGCCATATATGGAACAAGCGAAAGACAAAGATAAATTTTACCAAGATATTGTGAATCGTTTAAAACAGTATCCTAATGGTATTCATAAAGCAGTGGTGGAATTGCAAGCCGTAGATTGGAGGAAAGATAATCAGCCGATTCCTTCAGAAGAACTAGCCGACACCATCAAATCACTTTATGCACAAGGGGTTATGCATGTGGGTTATTATCCAGATGATCCAATTAAAGGACATCCAGACCCAGCGGTGCTGAGACAAGTTTTTGACTTGCAGCCAAACCGTATTCAGCCTTAGGTGAAAAGTGCATGATTTTAAAGAAACTTATACGAATAATGCGTTTAAAGTATATTGTTTCAATTAAATAAAATAAAACTACTTGCAGAGTTTATTACTTATGTTAATTTTAATGCTGACAATTAGTAAAAATAGAGTGATTCACTCAAAGAGAGGCAACAAATGAAACGAGTAATTGCTTGTGTTGATTCATCTCCTTGTATTAATGCAATTGCCGAAGCGGCTTCATGGATTGCAAAGAGAACGCAACGTGAATTAGTGCTTTTACAAGTTTTGGACTATTACCCTGCGAGCTATCATTTAGGGGAAATTAGTGGCGTTATTGGCTTTGAAAGTAATGCGATGCTCTTAAAAGAACTCGCAGAACTTGAAGAAAAGCAAAGTACTTTGGCTGTTGATTATAGTAATAACTTGCTTAAGCATTTAATGACGACAATTAAAGAAAAGCATGGTATAGATGCCACAGTCATTCAAGAAAAAGGTGACTTTTTGGAGCAGAGTCTAAGTGTGCTTCGAGAAGATGATATTGTGCTTATTGGTAAAGTTGGGGAAAGTGCCGCTGAAAAAAATAAAGTTTTAGGCAGTAATGTTGAAAACTTTGTACGTGGTGCTAACTGTACAGTAATGACGGTAAGTGATCATTTTAAACCACCAACACGTTTTATATTTGCATATGAAGACTCACCTTTGTGTGCACAAATGCTTGAAAGTGTTGCAGAAAATGAACTTTTCCAACAGTTACAATGTCACTTGCTCCATGTTGGAGATGATCCAGAAGTCTTAAACAAGCCAGAAGCCTATTTAAGAGAAAAGGGCTTTGACGTGGTTGTTGCAACACGTGAGGGTGACGTTGCGCAGGGCATTATCGACTATCAAAAAGAACACGGTATCCAATTTGTACTACTTGGTGCGTTTAGTACAAATCGTATTTCTCAGTTCTTCTTAGGAAGTATTACAACAACAGTGTATCGAAAAATTCATGTACCTATTATTGTAGCTAAATAAAGAAGTTATCCTAAGTTATCCGCATAAACTGTGGATAACTTTATGGATATGTGATTTAAATATATTTAAGATATTGAAATAAAACAATAAAAAATAATTGGTGGTTTTTTGTTTACTTTACAATTGCGATTGCAAAACCATCATGTCCCTTACTACCAACAGTCTGTAATGCCGTACAAGACAGTAGTTTTGGATGATTCTTCAATGCTTCAAATGTCTGTCTAATTCCAACAATACTCGGTTTTTGATTGTTCGGATCAATAATATCTCCAGCACGGATAACATTGTCTAATACAATAATTGTTCCTGAGTGCGAGTATTTTAGACTAAGCTCCAAGTATTCTGGGTAGCTACCTTTATCTGCATCAATAAAAATAAAGTCAAATGCAGGTGTTTCAGCAGGTAATGTTTTTAAAACATCTGCTGCAAAACCTACTTTTAATTCAATATTTGTATCCATGTTGGCTTCTGTAATATTTTTATGAGCCATTTGTGCATGTGTTTCTCTACCTTCAATAGTTAGAAGGTAACCATCTTTTGGTAATGCACGAGCCAGCCAAATTGTACTATAAGCAGCAAATGTGCCAATCTCTAATACACGCTTACATTTGTTCATTTGTATTAACATTTGTAGTAGCATACCTTGATTCGGTGCAACTGCAAGGTGGTTTGAAAGACCATGATCTACGGTATTTTTCATCACTTGATGCAGTCGTTTATCTTCGGGAATTAAATGTTCATCAATATAGTCATCTAATTCTGTCCACATTTGTTGCATTGTTTTGTCTACCTCACTACGAATAAGTGAATTGTATACATTTATTTAATTCATGCAATTTTGTTATTATGCCGTAAAATAAAAAAGCGCCCTGAGACGCTTTAATTTATTTGTAAAGTGGTTGAGTAATATCTAGTCTGACAATTTGCTTTTGTGCATTTTGAATAAATTGATCTAAAGGACAGAGTACCCCGACTGAAGTTATTTTACAGTAAGGGTATTTTAATGTGTCTTCATGCAGAGGATGACTTGTATCTAGTTTGGTAAGTTGGCGCCATTGATCAAGTGTTCGCGCTGAAAAGCTAATTTTGACAAAATCTTTACTAGTTTTTAGCTCTTTATATTTAGCAAAACTCAGTGTTCCTCCTGGAGGAATATCATTTGCTAAGTATTGAGGAAGTTGCCAGTTAAAGCCTAGTAATGTCTTAACTTCAGAGATATTTGTATCGTGTCCTACAAAAATAACAAGAGGACGATGCAATTTTTGATCTGTAACTTTGTTTGAATCTAGAGCATCTAAAATCTGTTGATATAAAATAGAGCCACCTAGCTGTGCAAATAAAGGAATCTCATTTAGGTATTTATATTTTGCATCATGTAAAGCCATGAGTTTTTTCACATCCTCTGCACTTTTTACATGACCAAAAGCAACTTGAGAAAGTGGAAAGTTTTCACTGTACTGTAGGCGAATAGTTTCACCAATATTTGAACCTTCATCGGCAGGACCACTTAATTTAGGTTGTCCATTTTTATTTAGTTTGAGCTTCCAATCTTTATCTAAAAACTCACAGCTATCGGGTGCACATACAGCCGTTCTTAAATGTTCATTCACCTTTTCATATTTTTGCTGTATGGTTTTTTGACTTTCTATTTTATTTTTAAATTCTTTTTTAATCAGATCAAATGATGCTGTTGCACTTCCCATTTTTAAGGCATCAAAAATCGGGTCATGTTTGTAGCCACTGACACCAACTTCTATATGGCAACTAGGCGAAATAGATGATGCAATTGCATCAGCGGTTTTTTTTGTACGTTGATCAGGTGCAGCCCAAATAAATACCTGACTTTGGTTTGTACAATTGTCTTGACTTAAGGAAAGAGGTAAGCCACTTTTTTTCCATTCACTGACTTGATATTGGCTTTGATTAAATATGCCGTCATATCCACGTTGTGTTAAATAACCATCTGGTACGGACCATGAAGGCCATTGTTTTCCAGTTGCTTCATTAAGTTCAGATAAATTTGTTTGTGGACGTATACCATGGCGAACAAGGGTAACGACCTGTTCAAGTTGATATTCAGGCTCTGGCAAGTTTGATGTTTTTGCATAGCTAGTAGAAGAGGCGAGGAGACTACCTAAAACCGCATAAACCAATTTATTTTTTATCACTGATATTTGTCCTATTAAAAGAAGGTATAGCTTAGGCCTGTTTCAAAAATAGTTTGTCTTCGATCAGATTTACTACTTAAAGATTCATTTCTTACTTCAATATAGGGACTAATTTTAGATGAAAGTTTATATTCCATATTAAATTTATGGCGATAGTCGGTATTTTTATTGTTAAATAATTTTGTGTCTTGACCATGGTAATACGTATATTCGTATGTGATTTTCGTTTTATCTATTTTTTTAGTATAACCAGATTCTGCATAAAGTATTTTTTTAGGTGGCTTTTTTGCATCGTAATTCATACGTTCGCCTACCATTTTTACATAGACCTTATCTGTATTCGTGAGGTTAAAGTCATTTGTAATCTTTGCTTTATATTTATCGCCGTCTGTTTTATTTGCATATTCTAACTCAGGACCTGCTGAATAGTAGTTATTAAAACTATACTTATATTTTGCTTTAAACTTTTTTTCATAAAATTTTTCATGAGAAAAAGCAGTACCAGGACGGCCATTGTCTTGATTGTCAGGTGTCGCTTTCCACTCGGTTGCAAGGGTAATTCGATTTTTAAAAGTATGTTCTAAACCAATAACATCCACATTCTTTTTTGAAAGGTCTTCATAGTAGTGTCCATAACTCAGGCTTAAGGCATGTACTGACGGCGAGCAAATGAAAAGTCCTATAGTGCAAAGTGTAATAATATTTTTCATGTTTTAAATTGTATCTTTTTAGAAAGTCGGACATACAATGCAGTCTTTTTATGACAATTACGTTTAATTCATTTTAAAGTTTTATGAAATGCAAGTATTTGTATTTTTTAAATTATTATTTTTCCAGTTGTTTTAATCTATATGGATAGCCAAACTAACAAGTAAAGAGAATATGAAATAAGTTAGATCGAAATTACAGTTTTATGCTGAAATAGAGTAAATAATCTCGTTATAATACTGAAACTTAAATCAATGATATGAATTTTTAGGAGATCGCATGACGTCAGATGTCACTGAAACCAATTCTCAAAATTGTCATCCTGCGTTTCAGTTGGTACGTCAGCACCATGTTGAGGCGTTAGATGTAAATGTAGTGGAGTACCATCACCGTGTCACAGGTGCAATACATTACCATCTAGAGAGCTCACATGAAGAGAATGTATTCTTAGTTGCATTTAGAACACAGCCCATGGATTCTAAAGGAACAGCTCATATTTTAGAGCATACTGCACTATGTGGCTCTAAAAACTTCCCTGTGCGAGATCCATTCTTTTTAATGATTCGTCGCTCTTTAAATACATTTATGAATGCCTTTACGGCAGCAGATTGGACAGCTTATCCATTTGCTACACAAAATAAAAAAGATTTTAATAATTTATTATCCGTATATTTAGATGCTGCTTTTGCCGCGAATTTAAATCCGTTAGATTTTGCTCAAGAAGGGATTCGAGTTGAAATTGAAAATGATAAGCCTGTATTTAAAGGTGTTGTTTTTAATGAAATGAAAGGTGCGATGAGCTCACCAACAGATCAATTATACCATCAGTTAGCGCATCATTTATTTCCAGAAACAACGTATCATTACAACTCAGGTGGTGATCCAAAAGATATTCCAGAGCTTACATATGAGCAGTTGGTAGATTTTTATAAAACACATTACCACCCAAGTAATGCTGTATTTATGACTTTTGGTGACATTCCTGCTGTAGAGTTACAAGAACAATTTGAATTGCAAGCACTGTCCCATTTTTCTAAAGGCGAAACGATCTACTCTAAACCAGAAAAACGTCTTCAAGCACCAATCGAAAAAGTAGAGTCTTATGCGGTAGATAGTGAAGATTTAAAAGATAAGACCTATCATGTTATGTCATGGTTATTACCACAAGCGAGTGATATTAAACTCAGACTAGGCATGCGATTGGTTGAAGGCATCCTTTTAGAAAACTCTGCTTCGCCATTGCGCCATTATTTAGAAACATGTGACTATGCTGATTCAGCAGGTCCATTTATGGGCGTCGATGACAGTAATTTTGAAATGACATTTTTATGTGGTGTTCAAGGTTCAAATGAAGAAAATGCTGTTCAGTTTAAAGAGGGTGTTTTAAATATTCTTCGAGAGGTTGCTGCCCGTCCTGTAGATGAAGAGCTAGTTTCCTCGATTTTACACCAAATAGAGTTACATCAACGCGAAGTGGGTGGTGATGGTTCTCCATACGGTTTAAGTTTAATTATGAACGGTATGGGAAGCGTGATACATCATAGTGATCCTATACATGTATGGGATGTCGATGCTGCAATTACGATGGTAAAAGAAGAACTAAAAGACCCAATGTGGTTATCTTCTTTAATTCAAACTTATTTGTTGGATAATCCTCACCGTGTTCAACTCACGCTTATTCCTGATGCGACAAAAACTAAACTTGAGCAGGATGCAGAGCAAGAGAAACTTAATAAAATTGATGCTGAATTAAATGATGAGCAACGTGAAGTTTTAAAACAACGTGCAGTTGAGCTGAAACAACGTCAGGAAACTGAAGATGATTTAAGTCTACTGCCTAAAGTTGGACTAGAAGACATTCCTGAAGAGCTTCATATTGTTCGTGGTGTAACCAAAGATATTCAGCATAATGGTAAACCAATACCATTACATACCTATCATGCAGGTACAAATGGTTTGTATTACAACCAGATTATTATCGAAATCCCAAAAGAAATCCTATCTTCACCGTATTTAAGTCTCTTAAATGTACTTATGGGTGAAGTGGGAGCTGGTGAGTATAATTATCTAGAACTGCAACAGCAACAAACTGCTGTAAGTGGTGGCGTAGGTATGGGAGCATCGTTAAGAAGTGGTTTAAATGATAAAAATGAAATCAGCGCTTTCTTAACATTAACCACAAAAGCTCTTGTCGATAAGACTGATGCCATTGAACTTTTAAAAGTTGCTTTTGAACAAATTAGATTTGATGAAAAAGCACGTATTATTGAGTTATTACAACAGCGTAAAACGCGTTGGCATGCACGTGTTAGTGGCTCAGGCCATAGTTATGCAATGCAAATTGCGGCACGTAATATGAGTGCTTTAGCAAAACGTGATTATTTCTGTACTGGCTTAGGTGCTTTAAATTGGTTAAGTGAACTTATTCGTACAGTAGAACAAGATGAGAAAGCCTACGATTCATTAATTGAGGGTTTTAAGTCTATTCATCAGCATTTAATCCACGCACCAAAACAAATACTTTTAGTATGTGAGGATCAACAGTCTGCTTTACTTGAAAAAGAAATTGCTCATGTGTGGCATACGTTATCTTCATCTGAAGCAATGGTTCAATTACCAAAGGTAAACATTGAAAATACAACGGGTGATGAAGCTTGGCTAGTGCAAACTAACGTACAGTTTTGTGCTGCGGCTTATGAGGCTGTAGAATCATCGCATCCTGATGCAGCGCCGTTAATGGTACTTGCGGGTTATTTAAGAAATGGATTCTTACATAGTGCACTAAGAGAAAAAGGCGGAGCTTATGGTGGTGGAGCCACTTATGATGGTAATTCTTGCGCCTTTAAATTCTTTAGTTATAGAGATCCTCGCTTAACAGAGACATTTGCAGATTTTGAAGCAAGTCTGACTTGGTTAATGACTAAAGAACATAAACCGCATCAACTTGAAGAAGCAATTTTAGGCTTAATTGCGTCTATGGATAAACCAGGTTCACCTGCTGGAGAAGCGATTACAGCCTGCTACTCAATGTTGCATCAGCGTACACCAGCGTTTAGGACTGAAATGCGATCACGTATTTTGGCAGTTACGTTTGATGATCTAAGACGTGTGGCACAACAATATTTATTGGACAAAAAACCAGTAAAAGGTATTGTTGCACCGTTTGCAAAGCGTGAAGAATTGCAAACACTCGGATTTAACATTAAACAATTGAATTAAATAGTTGTGGTGAAGCGCATGGCGTTAGAAAGAAATGAACATAGGTGTAGTTTGTATTTGGGAGCATTAACCACAGTTGGTTCATTGTTGTTGAGTACAACGCCATATGCAGAAAGTGTGGCCAATACAAGTACAAGCTTTAGCCCAAGTAGTGGGCAAGCTTGTGTAAGTGTTCAAAATGATGCAGCCAGATTGTCATGTTATGACACCTATTTTAAAGCACAAACAAAAGTGAAAGAAAATTTGGTTGCTGAACATGTTGATGTTAAGGAAGAAACCCCTAAAACAGCGACGACTGAACCATTATCGATCACAGATAAGCTCAAACAGTCTGTGGGCACAATCTATAAACAAGATGTAAATGTTCCAATGAACCCAGTCGACTCTTTATTGGATAGCCGTTGGGAGCTCTCTGAAAAAAGTAAACTTGGAACATGGAATATGCGTGCATATAAACCTGTATATGTATTTCCAGCATTTTGGACCAGTGATAAGAATTTAACCCCTTATAGTCCTAATCCAGACAATCAAGTACCGCAACAAGATATAGATTCGACAGAGCTTAAGTTTCAACTTTCTTTTAAAACAAAAGCTTTAGAAAATATATTTGGTAATAATGGTGATTTATGGGTAGGGTATACGCAATCTTCACGTTGGCAAGCTTATAACGCGAGAAATTCGAGTCCATTTCGTGAAACAGACTATGAACCAGAAGCCAGTTTAATTTTTAGAACAAACTATAATTTACTTGGTTTGAATGGGCGTTTGCTCGGTCTAACGGTAAATCATCAGTCAAATGGTAGAGAAGATCCTTATTCTAGAAGTTGGAATAGGGTGATGCTTAACATTGGATTAGAACGTGATAATTTTGCACTCATTTTTAGACCGTGGTATAGGTTACCTGAATCTGCAAAAAATGATAATAATCCAGATATTACCGACTATATGGGAAGAGCGGATTTAACTGCATTTTATAAGTGGAATGAAAATAACTTTTCTTTAATGTTAAGACATTCTTTAAGAGGGGGAGATGCTTCTCATGGTGCAGTGCAGTTTGATTGGAGCTTCCCAATTAAAGGAAAATTAAGAGGTCAATTCCAATACTTCAATGGTTATGGTGAAAGCTTAATTGACTATAATCATCGTGCTAACTATGTTGGATTGGGTGTGTCATTAATGGATTGGTTTTAAACATGGGGCATTTCGCCCCACATTTAAATAAGATAGTTATTTTAAGAAACGCTTATAACCTAAATTATCCGTTACTTCTTGGTATGGATAGCTAATGTTTTTAAGAGTTTCTATCAGGTCATCCTCGCCATGACTATTTAACTCAGACTGTAGACCAACCAACACACGGCCTTCTGCAGCACCATGGTTACGATAGTGGAAAAGCGTAATATTGTGGGTAGGGCCAAGTCTTTCTAAAAATGTCAGTAAGGCACCTGGTCTTTCAGGAAACTCGACTCTAAATAGACGTTCGTTTTGTTGCGCATGTCCACCAATTAAGTAACGAATATGTAATTTCGCAACTTCATCATTAGATAAATCGTCAACATCATAATGCGTTTCTAATGTATGGAGAATTTCTTTTCGCTCTGTATCGCCATCTTTTAAACTAACACCCGCAAATACTTGTGCGGTGTGATTGTCGTTTACACGGTAATTAAACTCAGTAATATTACGACCTTGTAGTGTGCGACAAAAATTTAAGAAAGCACCTTTTTCCTCTGGAATTGTTACCGCATAAATTGCTTCACGGCGTTCCCCAAGTTCTGTACGTTCTGCAATATAGCGTAGGCGATCAAAATTCATGTTTGCGCCACATACAATTGAAACAATATTTTTGCCTTCCAATTGGTGTGCTTTGACATATTTTTTGATACCTGCTAGCGCCATTGCACCAGAAGGCTCTACAATACTACGTGTTTCATCAAATGTATCTTTAACAGCAGCACATATTTCATCTGTATTTACGAGTACAACATCTTTTTCAACAATAGGTGTACCGTCTGATTTTGTCTTACGTAGAATCTCAAAAGGAATTTCACCAATTCGTGCGACAGCAGTTCCATCTGCAAATAATCCAACGTGAGATAAAGTAACACGCTCATTGGTTTCAAAAGCTGCTTTTAAACAAGCAGATTCTTCATATTCGACAGGAATGACTTTGACATGGGGTGCGATTTCGGCAAAATATGCTGCAATTCCTGAAATAAGTCCACCACCACCAACAGCAACAAAGATATAATCTACTTCACGCCATTGGCGCAAAATCTCGTTCGCAATTGTTCCTTGTCCTGCAATAACCAGCTCATCATCGTAAGGAGGTACAAAAACAAGTCCCTCGTTCTCTGCGCGTTGCATTGCATATCTATTTGCAATATCAAAAGAGTCGCCGTGTAAAACAACTTCACCACCTAAGCGTTTTACCGCCTGTACTTTAATATCTGGTGTTGTAATTGGCATAACAATAATGGCACGAATACCTAGTTTTTTCCCAGATAAAGCCACGCCCTGAGCATGGTTTCCTGCTGAAGCACAAATGACACCGCGTTTTCGTTGCTCTTCTGAAAGCTGGCTAATACGGTTATATGCACCACGTAGTTTAAAAGAGAAAACTGGCTGTAGATCTTCGCGTTTTAAACGAATGTTGTTGTTAATTTTTTGACTAATTCGTGGAGCTGCTTCGAGAGGAGATTCAATGGCAACATCGTATACAGTTGCTTGTAAAATTTGTCTGACCAAGCGAAACAACATGGTTATCTTCCGTTTAACAGTTTAAAATAGGGATGAATTGAAATAAACACTGTATATGATTAGGTCGAATAATCAACCTAATTCTTTCATCAACCTAAAAATTTTGAGTAATCTTTATATGAGTTTATATGCAAACCAAGATGCAAAGAAGCAAGCAGCTGCCAAAGCTGCATTGAAACACTTACCTCAAGGAGGCATTTTAGGTGTAGGGACAGGAAGCACAGTAAACTTTTTAATTGATTTATTGCCTGAATTAGAATTGAAGGGCGCAGTGGCTAGCTCTGAAGCAACGGCAGAGCGCTTAAAAAAATTAGGCATAGACGTTGTAGATATGAATCAGGTTGGTGGTTTAGATGCGTATGTCGATGGCGCAGATGAAATTGATCGCCATTTACATATGATTAAAGGCGGTGGTGCGGCATTAACACGTGAAAAAATTGTTGCATCAATTGCAAAGAAATTTGTATGTATTGTGGATGATTCTAAATGGGTAGGGCAGTTGGGGCATGACTTTCCTTTACCGATTGAGGTAATTCCAATGGCACGTTCTGCTGTGGCACGTAAAATTGTCACGCTTGGTGGTGATCCTGCTTACCGTGAAGGTGTAGTAACAGACAATGGTAATGTGATTATTGATGTACATAATCTAAATATTTTAGATGCACTTGAATTAGAGCGCACGATCAATGATATTCCTGGTGTTGTTACTAATGGCATATTTGCTTTAAATAAAGCTGATATTGCAGTGGTCGCAACAGATAGCGGTATTGAAGAGCGTTTTGCTGAATAAGTAATGACTTTATCTGATTTACCAGAAATTAAGATTATTCGACATGCTAGCGCAAAACAAATGCGCTTGCGTGTCTATCCCAATCAGATTAAATTAACTGTTCCTAAAGTTTGCTCCCAACGATATATTCAGGATTTTTTAAATCAATCTGAGGAATGGCTTTTAGAGACATGGGAGAAAACTAAAAAAAAGCCCGTAGAAATACCCGAGAAAATTATATTGTTTAATCGGAGCACTCCTTTACAGATCTGCGTTCGTGAACAAAAAATGCCTTATTTTTTAGATGAATTGGCAAACATCCTTTTCTTACACCGCATTGAGGCTTTAAAAGACTTTATTTTGTTTTATGCTAAAAAGTATCTCACAGAATATTTAAAACAAATCTCTTTAGAAACAAATATGCTATACCATGGCTCACAGGTGAGATGGGTAAAAAGTCGCTGGGGGAGTTGCAATCAGCAGCACAAAATCATGCTAAACGCTATATTGGTACTTCTACCTATAAATTTGGTACGCTATGTATGTGTGCATGAATTGGCCCATACCATTTATTTTAATCACAGTTCTTTGTTTTGGAAACAGGTCGAAAAGTATGATGACCATTATTCGCTGCACAGAAAGAGTTTAAAATTATTTCATTGGCCACATTGGCTTCTATAATGATATAGATGGCAGTGAAAAATATGATCTAGTGTATAAAAATATATTTAGAAAAAATAAGCTTCCTGTCATACTAAGATGTTTTTTAAATAAAATGAATTTGAGGTAGTACAAGTGATTTCAGTTGGCATAGTTGGTGGTACAGGTTATACGGGTGTTGAATTACTTAGACTTTTACTCAGACATCCGAATGTAACAGTGCGTGTACTTACTTCTCGAACTGAGGCTGGGAAGCGTGTATGTGATATGTTTCCAAGTTTACGCGGCCATACTGATCTGACATTTTCAGATTTAGACACGGATGTATTAAAATCTTGTGATGTCGTATTTTTTGCAACTCCGCATGGTGTGGCGATGAAATATGCACAAGCGTTGGTTGATGCAAATACAAAAGTAATTGATTTGGCTGCCGACTTTAGACTACAGAATCTAGAAGAGTTTGAAAAATGGTATGGAATGGCACATGAGTGTCCAGAGCTCTTAAAGTCTTCGATATATGGTTTATCTGAATTAAATCGTGAAAAAATTAAAAATGCACAAGTTATCGGGAATCCTGGATGTTACCCAACCACAGTACAGTTAGGATTAGCGCCTTTACTTAAAACTAAAAACTTAATAGAAACCAAAAGTATTATTGTAGATGCGAAATCTGGTGTTTCGGGTGCTGGTCGTAAAGCAAGTATGGGTATGATTTATACTGAAAATGCTGATAGCTTTAAAGCATACAGCGTGTCTGGACATCGTCATCAGCCTGAAATTATTGAGGCTTTAGAAAATATTTCTGGGCAAAAAAAGGCATTTGATCATTTGGTATTTGTACCACATTTGGTTCCTATGATTCGTGGCATGTTAAGTACAATTTATGTAGACTTAACACAAGAAGGTGATGATTTAGATATTCAGGCATTCTATGAAGCTTTTTATAAAAATGAATTGTTTGTAGATGTAATGCCTCAGGGGTCTTTACCAGAAACACGCAGTGTACGTGGGGCAAATGAATTGAGAATCGCTTTATATAAGCCACAACCTAAGAAGCTTGTTATTGTCGTTATTCAAGACAATCTTGTAAAAGGTGCTGCAGGACAAGCTGTACAAAATATGAATTTAATGTGCGGACTCGCTGAAGAAACGGGTTTAACAGGAATTGCACTATCACCTTAAGTTTGAAAAGCACTCACTACAGTGCTGTAGTGAGTGTATTATGTTGAGCATAAAAATGACACAAAAGACGCTTGAGCAGAATCCTTTAGATTCACAAAAAATAAAAAAACCTAATTTCATGCAAGCCCATAAATTTATTTTACTGGCAAGCCTTATTTTATTTATAGGTGGTGGTGCACTTGGTTATTCGGTCGGACACCGTCAAGGTTTAACAGTTGTTGGTTATGAAGCCAATGCTGAAGAGCTTATGGAAATTGTTCAAAAGCAGAAAGATACCCTTTCTACATTGAACAAAAATTTGAATATGGCTATACAAGAGCGAGATGTCGCTTTAAGTAATACCACACATTTGACACATGCGCTTAATGAAGGGAAAGCAGACTTGGGTATTGCTCAGACGCAAAGTCAGATTTATAGAAGTATCTTACGCCAAAGAGGTGGTGTAAGTTTAATGGTTCAAAATCTAGGTGTGAGACCACTGCCTGAAAATGTGTTTGAATACCAATTAGATTTACTACAAGTCAGTTCTAAAAAGGCTTCTGGTACTGTCGAACTTAGACTTATTCGTGGGGGAGAAGTTTTAGCTATTCCTATGGAAAATAAGCATTTTGAGTTTGAGAGTTTTCAACGTCTTACAGGTCGTTGGACAATGCCAAAAGGTTTTGTACCACAATTTATTGAGGTACGTGTTAATGGTGGACTGACTGAAATTAAACGTTTTAACTGGTTGAAAGGAAAAGAAATCGAAAGTCCTTCGGCATTTGTATCCGATATTCCTCAAGCTGAGGCCAAAGTTCAGTAATTATGAAGTTAAACTCTATGCGTCATCTAAAGAAAAAGGTAAATTTAAATGAAGTGAAAGCTTCATTTCAGCAGTCAGGTTATACAGATTGGCATTTAAACATGTCAGGTGAAGATCACCATGAAGAGGGTGATCTTGATGTAAAAACTGCACCACCAGAATTTAAGGTTCCGCCTTTATATATGGTGGTTTTACTGAATGATGACTATACCCCAATGGATTTTGTTATTGAAATTTTACAAGATTTCTTTGCAATGAATCTTGACCAAGCCACTCAAGTAATGCTAACTGTACATTATGAAGGGAAAGGCATTGCAGGTGTTTATCCTAGAGATATTGCTGAGACCAAAGCCAATCAAGTAAATAATTATGCTCGATCACAAGGTCATCCATTACTTTGTCAAATTGAGCCAAAACAATAAGGGGATTGTATGCTTAGTCGTCAATTAGAGGTATCTTTACGTTTGGCTGTGAGTTTAGCTAGACAAAAAAGACATGAATTTTTAACAGTTGAACATTTATTACTTGCATTATTAGACAATGATTCTGCTGTAAATGCATTAAAGTCATGCGGGGCAGACATTACAACGCTCAGAAAAGAGCTTGAAGAGTATATTGAAAAACATACGCCTAAATTAGCTGAGAATAGTGAGCAGGCACCGCATCCAACGGAAAGCTTTGACCGTATTTTACAACGTGCGATTTTTCATGTGCAATCGAGTGGTGGAAGTAGAGCCGTAGAGGGTGCAGATGTATTGGTCGCAATGTATTCTGAAAGAGATACGTTTGCTGTTTATTTATTAAAACGTCATCAAATTAATCGTGTGACACTGACACAATATTTATCTCATGGCGGAAACAAAGAAGAGCTAAAAGTAGAAGGTGAAACAGAAGAACTAGATGGTGAACATACGACATCTACTGCTGCAAACCCACTTGAAGTATATACGGTTAATTTGAATGTCGAGGCTTCTAAAGGTAAAACGGATCCATTAATTGGTCGAGAAAAAGAAGTTGAGCGCGCAGCACAGATTTTATGTCGTCGCCGTAAAAATAACCCGCTATTGGTGGGTGATCCCGGTGTAGGTAAAACTTCTATTGCAGAGGGATTGGCGTGGCTCATTGTAAATGGTAAAGCACCAAAACCACTCAGTCAGGCAGAAATTTATAGTTTAGATATTGGTGCATTGGTTGCAGGTACAAAATATCGTGGCGATTTTGAGAAGCGTTTAAAGCAATTGTTAAATGGACTCAAGAAAAATCCAAATGCGATTTTATTCATCGACGAAATTCATATGATTATTGGTGCTGGTTCAAGTATGGGCAGTACGATGGATGCATCGAATTTGATTAAGCCTGCGTTAGCCAATGGAACGTTGCGTTGTATTGGATCTACAACGTTTCAAGAGTATCGCCAAGTTTTTGAAAAAGACCATGCATTGTCACGTCGATTCCAGAAAATTGATGTAAATGAACCAAGTGTTGGTGAAACAATTGAAATATTACGTGGCTTGAAATCCAAGTTTGAAGAGTTTCATCATGTTAAATATGATGATCAGGCACTGGTTTCTGCTGTCGAATTATCTTCTAAGTTTATTAACGATCGATTCCTGCCTGATAAGGCAATTGATGTGATTGATGAAGCTGGTGCTCAGCGACGTTTAAAAACTGAAGAAGAAAATACGCAAATTACTGTAGATAATATTGAAGACATTATTTCTAAAATTGCACGAATTCCTGCAAAAACAGTATCTAAAGACGATAAAGCAGTTTTGCAATATCTAGAGCGTGATTTAAAACGTGTTGTTTTTGGTCAGGATGAAGCAATTACGGCATTGGCTTCTGCAATCAAGTTGTCTAGAGCAGGCCTAAAATCACCCGACAAACCTGTGGGAAGTTTCGTTTTTGCGGGGCCAACAGGTGTAGGTAAGACAGAAGTAACTAAACAACTTGCTAAGTTACTTGGTGTAGAACTTATTCGTTTCGATATGTCTGAATATATGGAAAGACATGCTGTATCACGCTTAATTGGTGCGCCTCCAGGTTATGTTGGGTTTGATCAGGGTGGCTTGTTAACTGATGCTGTACATAAAAATCCTCATAGTATTCTGTTACTAGATGAGATTGAAAAAGCACATCCCGATGTTTTTAATCTACTTTTACAGATTATGGATCATGGATCACTTACAGATAATAATGGTCGTAAATCTGACTTCCGAAATGTAATTTTAGTTCTGACTACAAACATTGGTGCTGAAAGTATTTCTAGATCGAGTATAGGGTTTATGGAGCAAGATCATAGCAATGATAACCAAGATGCAATGAAGAAAGCTTTCTCTCCAGAGTTTAGAAACCGTTTAGACAGTACAATTCAATTTAAAGCTCTACCACCGAGTGTTATAGAATCTGTTGTAGATAAATTCTTAACGGAGTTACAAGCACAACTTGATGAGAAGAAAGTATTTCTAGATGTAGATGAGAGCGCACGTAATTGGATGGCTGCAGAGGGATACGATCGCCTCATGGGTGCCCGTCCAATGCAACGCCTTATTCAAGAGCATTTGAAAAAACCATTGGCTGAAATGATTCTATTTGGAGAGTTGGCAGACAATGGTGGTAATGTTGCAGTGACAGTGAAAAAGGAAAATGATCGTCCGGTTGGGTTGCAGCTGACCATATTTGAGGATCAAATTACGACCCCTGCTTAGTACACATATAAGGTTGATATGTTTAATTTCGATATTCTAAAAACCTTACAAGTTTTTGGACTGTTTTTTGTAACTGCAATTGCTGAGATATTGGGATGCTATTTCCCATATCTCATGTTTAACCAAGATAAAACGAAGTGGTTATGGATTCCGACAATTATTAGCTTATTGCTATTTGTCTGGCTGCTAACCTTACATCCTGCAGCATCTGGGAAAATATATGCAGCTTATGGTGGTATTTATGTTTTCACAGCACTACTGTGGTTAAGATTCGTCGATCAGATGCCACTAACATGGTGGGATATTGGTGGTGGTCTAATTGTAATGCTAGGAGCATGTATTATTATCCTGCAACCAAATTAAGGTTTGGTTGCTAAAATCTATTAAAATGCATTAAATTTCACAAAAAATAACAAAAATAGTTAAAAAGAACACATAATGGAGGGAAATTTTAGCAAAACTCGGAATATAATAATAAAAATGTAATTTAAAAATTTGTGGAAAATATAAATGGCTGACCTTATTATTGAATTATTAGAGCCGATTAATTTAGAAAAAGAAGGATATACTCCCGTAGTTTTTGATAAGGGAACTTTATTTAAAGTCGTATATGATTCTATGAATAGTCACTTGGTTCGTGCAGACAATGGACTAACATTTTCAATTGCAAAGCAAGACCGCGATCGTATTTGGCGTTACTTAGACTAATGATTGACAGTAGAATCACAGATTGCTATTTTGCTGAGCGATATTGTAGTGACTGTTATTTATGGCTGTAATCACAAAAGAAAAATTTATTTATACGCCACCATTGGGTGAGCTACCTGTACTGTATGAAGATGAATATTTCATTGCTGTAGATAAGCCAGCAGGATTGTTATCTGTACCCGGACGTTTACCTGAACACCATGACAGTGCTTTTTTGAGACTACAGCATAACTTTCAAGCAATAAAAATAACCCATCGTTTAGATATGGCGACATCTGGAATATTACTTTTTGCCAAGCATCGTGATGCAGAAATTGCGATGAGCAAAATTTTTCAAAAGCGTGCAGTTGAAAAACAATACATAGCTTTGGTTCAGGGAAAGCTTTCTACTTCTGGTGAAGTAAACGCACCATTAATTACAGATTGGCCAAATCGACCTAAACAGAAAATTGATTTAGCAGAAGGAAAGCCTGCGCAAACATATTATAAACCTTTGGAATATAATACTATCAAAGGGATAACACGCGTTCAGTTAACACCGATTACTGGACGATCACATCAGTTGCGTATTCATATGATGCATATAGGCCATCCGATTTGTGGTGACCAGTTTTATCATCCTGAGCCTCATTTGTGTGAATTTAAGCGAATGGCTTTGCATGCTCATAAGTTGTCTTTTATACATCCATTTATTGAAGATCAGCAATTGAATATTATTTCATCTGTACCATTTTAAGCAAAGCACGATACAAAGAAGTATCGTGCTTTATATGTTTAATCTATATTTTGGTGTTTAGTTTCCTTAATTGCTGAAAAAGCCAGTAAGGACAAAACAGCAGCTACACATAAATAGTAGCCTACAAAAGATGCGCCATAATTTGTTGCAAGATTATTGGCAATAAGTGGTGCAAAAGATGCACCCAAAATACCTGCTAAATTAAAAGAAAGTGCAGAGCCTGTATAGCGAATTGAAGTTGGATAAATTTCAGATAAAATTGTGCCGATAGGGCCATAAGTTAAGCCCATAATAGATAATCCAATACATAAGAAAATGGTCATAACTACTGGTTGATCGGGCACTAGGAAATACTGGAAACTAAGTCCAAAAACTGCAACTAAAAAACAAATACAGATAGAAGTTTTTCTACGACCAAATTTTTCTGCAAGTATGGCAGAGATAGGAATAAATATACCAAAACAAACCGTCGCAAGAAGTTGCATTTTTAACATGTCAGCACGTGAGTAGCCTAAGGCAGTTGTTCCCCAGTTTAATGAAAATACGGTCATTAAATAGAATAATACAAAGGTACACACAGCGCCTATTGTTCCTAAAAATAACGTTTTTCCATGTTGGGAAAAAACTGTTTTAAAAGGAATTGTTGTTTCTTTCTGTTTGGTTAAAACACGTTGAAAAGCAGGTGTTTCATGTAATTTTAAGCGAATGTACAAACCTAAAAAGACAAGAACTGCACTTGCAATAAATGGAATACGCCATCCCCATTGTAAAAAGTTTTCGTTAGACATGGTCGCACCTAATATTAAAAAAGCGCCAGATGCTAAAATAAAACCAATGGGTGCGCCAAGTTGTGGAAACATACCATACCAAGCACGCTTTCCTTCTGGTGCGTTTTCTGTTGCAAGTAGAACAGCACCGCTCCACTCGCCACCTAGTCCAAGTCCTTGACATAAACGACAAATAATAAGCAAAAGCGGTGCAAAAATACCTATATGAGCATAGGTTGGGAGTAGTCCAATACAAACAGTTGAAAGCCCCATAAGTAAAAGTGCGGCAACCAATGTCGATTTTCTTCCAATTCGATCACCTAAGTGCCCAAATACTGCTGCGCCAATAGGGCGAGCAATAAATGCAACAGCAAAAACTGCAAGAGATTGTAAGGTTGCTGCGCCACCGCTACTTGCAGGAAAGAAAAGGTGTGGGAACACCAGCACGGCTGCGGTTGCATAAATGTAAAAGTCAAAAAATTCAATGGTTGTCCCGACTAGGCTTGCAAGTAGAACACGTGTTTTTGAATTGTGAGTAGTAGGTATAGAATCGTTGTTAGACGCTGAATACTCCATAGGGAACCACACTGATTATAAAAAGTTTTTTAGTTGGTATAAGCTTTTGAAGCTAAATGATAGTATTTATTATGAAGTATTTTATGAGAATATATAGTCAAACAATCAAAAATATAAGACAATTTAAAAATGAGTTATTCAGAACATTTTAGACGAAAAGTGATAGCGAAGCTTGAGGAAGGATATTCCATACGAGCGGTATCGACACAATTTGAAATTGATAAAAATACAATTTTGAGCTGGAAAAAACGAATTGAGGTTAAAAGAACTCGCCCACGCAAACCT
>NZ_VTDQ01000002.1 GCF_015627175.1 Acinetobacter pollinis
ATATCTATTGACTAAGGCCATTGTGTATAAAAAGAGCGATTTATAAAAATACTTTTATTATATAAGTAAAAACTATGAGATATTGATGTTATTAGCCTCATTAATACAATCAAGTAACTGTATTAAAACAACTTATAATTACAAAACCTAGCTATATTAATTCTTTTTTTATATATAAAGATACAGATTTGTCTGGTTAATCATTAAACATACTCAACTGCGGTGTATCTTTTACACTTATTTCCTTAGGTACATATAGACACTCAAACTCATCTACAGGAAAACCTTGTACAAATGGAGCAATATTTGTTGTTTTAAGAGATAACCAGTCATTTACTTGATGATGAGGAATTATAATAACAGATCTTTTCACATTACCTGGTTCGTGAAAATCTTTCATCATGGGATGATCAATCGCATCCATTGTTAGCATTGTTGTAGAGCGAATAATTTTTTCATCAATTTTAGAAATTTCATAAAGTGCAGCAATGAAAAATGCTTCACCATCCTTTCTTCTCACGCCCCAACGCTGGGGTTTACCATCAATATATTTACTTTCATAAAACTCAGTGACGGGAATAACACCAAATTTATATTTTTGTAAAGCTTGCTGAAAAGTTGGCTTCTGTAATAAGGTTTCCTGACGTGCATTATATGTTTTTTTAGCTATTTGCTCATCTGCAGCCCATTTAGGAACCATGCCGAAGATAACTTCCCGCCACTCTATTTCCAATTCAGAGCGAAATAGCAACGGTAACTTACCCATTGGATAAACTTCATCACTATATGAAAATTCAATTTTTGGTAGGGAACATCTTTCAACTTGATCTGCTGTAATTGGTTTAAAATTTGCACACATGATGAACCCCTATGAATCTAACAAAACGATTATATCATAATAATCGATTGGAAATTATGAGGATTTATGCATTGCATTTAAATAATCATCAGACTGCATTTCTAATAATCGAGATCGAGTACGCTCTATTTCAAAGGCTAGTTTCTCACCCTTATATAAGTCTATAATTGAATCTTCTGAAGTGATTAATAACTTTACACCACGGTCATAAAACTCATCTACAAGATAGATAAAGCGTCTCGTTGCGTCACTTAATTGATCAGTTAAATGAGGTACATTACTCACTAATACCGTTTGATATCTATTTGCAATTTCAATAAAGTCTGCAGGACTTCTAGGTTGTAAACATAATTCAGAAAAACCACACCAAATGACATCTTCACTAATGCCTAATGTTTTAACCTGTCTATGATTAATTTCTATACTATCTGTTGTTGTATGTTGTGCTTGAGTCAATGCGTTAAATCTTTCAGAAATCCAATGATCACTTTCTTCATTCAACGGTGTTTTAAATAACTGAGCTTGCTTTAATATTCTTAATCTATAATCAACACCAGCATCAACATTTAGAATCTGACAATTCAACTTTACCATTTCAATGGTGGGTAAAAACCGATCACGATGTAATCCATCTTTATATAAACCATCTGGTGCAATGTTTGATGTTGCTATTAATGTAATACCACGTTGAAATAATTTTTGGAATAAATCACTTAAAATCATTGCATCAGGAACGTTAGACACAAAAAACTCATCAAAACAAATGACTGTAGCATCTGCATAAATTTGATCTGCTACTGCATCTAGTGGATTTTGTTGCCCTGTATGACTATGTAACTCTTTATGAACATATTGCATAAAATGATGAAAATGCAGTCTCATTTTACGCTTTAAAGGCAAAGCATTAAAAAACTGGTCCATTAACCACGTTTTTCCACGACCTACTCCACCCCACATATAAACACCTTTCGGAGAGGTTTTCTTTTTTAAAAAAGAAAAAAAACTTTTCGATGCTTCATCTTGTTCTAGTAACTGATGCCATACCCTATCTAAAGCTTCTACTGCACTATTCTGTGCATCATCGGCAATAAACTTTCCCGATGCAATCTCAGCTTGATAACAGGCCATAGGAGATAATAGTTTCATTTCGAATAAACAATCCATTGTTGTTATTTTAGAAGCCCATACTTAGATGGACTTCTATTTTCATATTAAGCAATTGAAGCAAATATATCAGCTAGCGTTTGCTTTGGATTTTCTGATTGAGTAATTGGCCGACCAATTACCAAATGTGTTGAACCATTTTCAATTGCTTGCTTTGGGGTCACAATTCTTTTTTGGTCATCAGTATCTGCACCAGTAGGCCTAATACCAGGAGTAACCAATGTAAAATGCTCACCTAATTCTTCGCGTAAGAATGCAGCTTCTTGTGCTGAACAAACCACACCATCTAGTCCAGAATCTTTAGTTAATCTTGCAAGACGACGAACATGATCCATAGGATTTACATCAAGCCCAATTTCTCTTAAATCTTCTTGCTCCATCGATGTAAGCACAGTGACAGCAATTAACTGGGTTTCGTAATTCCCTTTTTTTAATCTTTCTACACACGTTTCCATCATTTTACGCCCACCAGATGCATGAACGTTTACCATCCATACGCCTAGATCTGCCGCAGCACAAACAGCTTGTGCAGTGGTATTCGGAATATCGTGAAATTTAAGATCTAAGAAAACGTCGAAGCCATGCTGATGAAGTGACTTGACAACTTTAGACCCTTCATGAGTAAACAACTCTTTACCCACTTTAACTCTACATAATTGTGGATCTAACTGATCTGCAAGAATAAGAGCATCTTTCTCACTTTTTGCATCTAAGGCAACAATTATACTCAACGGCTTAACCTTAACAATAAATAATAAAGCCCATTATAATGGGCTTTGATTGTTTGAGTTAATATCTAAAACAGTTTTTTCGTGTCGAGTTTGAGCAACTGCATCTGCAGCCGCAGTTTTTGCAATTTCAATTTGCTCTTTTCTAAGACGTTCAATCTCTTTGTGCAAACGCTTAATTTCCCAGTGATTCTGAAAAACACGAAATACTTGAACACCAAGAAGTAAGCCTACGACTACGCCAAGTGCCAAAGTAATTAAAACAAGTAGCCCTATACGCATCTCTGGCACATGAGTAAACCATAAATCTACAGTAACAGGCGTACCATTAATGAGAACGAGCCCCAAAGAGTACGAAAATATGACGATCAGTAAAATAATTAGTATAAATCGCATCATAATATCCACCACAATTTTTTAAATTTTAGTTTTGTAGAGATTCGTTTACGGCATCTCTTAATGCTTTACCTGGCTTAAAATGTGGAACAGCTTTAGCAGCAACTTCTACTGATTTTCCTGTTTTTGGATTGCGTCCTACACGTGGGTCACGGTGATGCAAGGCAAAACTACCAAATCCACGAATTTCTATACGGTTGTCAGCTGATAAAGTATCAATCATTTGATCAATCATAATTTTAACCGCTTCTTCCACCAACGGTTCTGCAAGATGTGGATTCTTTAAAGCAATTCGTTGTATTAGATCAGATTTATTTAGTGCTTCTGTAGTCATCTACGACCTCATTGATTTCTAGCGACTTTTATTTGTAAGTTTATAATAACCTGTTTAAATACAAAACGGTAGCATAGTAAGCTTATACTACACTACCGTTTACAGTAATTAACCAATAAAGTATCAATTAGTTACACTAATATCAACTTTTTAGAATTACTTCATTTGTGCTTTAATTAAGTCACCAATTGTCTTAGGACCTTTGTCTTGAGACGCATTAGTTTGACGTAAGTTAGCAACCGCTTCACGTTGTTCAGCTTCGTCTTTCGCTTTAACAGAAAGATTGATTGTACGTGACTTGCGATCAACGTTTACAATTTTAGCTTCAACTTCTTGACCAACTTCTAAAAGTTTAGTTGCATCTTCAACGCGGTCATGGTTGATTTCAGAAGCTTTTAATTGAGCTTCAACTTCGTCTGCTAGTTTAACAGTAGCACCACGTGCATCAACTGCAGTGATTGTACCTTTAACCAAAGCACCACGTTCGTTTGTAGCTAAGAAATCGTTAAATGGATCGCTATTTAACTGTTTGATACCTAGGCTGATACGGTTTCCTTCAGCATCTACAGAAAGAATAACTGCTTCAACAGTATCACCTTTCTTGTAACGACGGATAGCTTCTTCGCCTTGCTCGTTCCAAGAAATATCAGACAAGTGAACTAGACCATCGATGCCACCTGGTAGACCGATGAAGATACCGAAGTCAGTGATAGACTTGATCGTACCAGAAACTTTTTCACCTTTGTCATGGTTCTTAGCAAACTCTTCCCATGGGTTAGCACGAGTTTGTTTAATACCAAGAGAAATACGACGACGTTCTTCGTCAACTTCAAGAACCATAACATCAACTTCATCACCAATTTGAACAACTTTTGATGGGTGAATGTTTTTGTTTGTGTGATCCATTTCTGAAACGTGTACAAGACCTTCTACACCTTCAGCAATCTCAGCAAAGCAACCGTAATCAGTTAAGTTAGTTACACGTGCTTTAACAATTGAACCTTTAGGGTAACGGCTCATGATTGCTAACCATGGATCTTCACCAAGTTGTTTAAGACCTAGTGATACACGGTTACGCTCGCGGTCAAACTTAAGTACTTTAACTGTAACTTCTTGACCAACTTCAACAACTTCAGAAGGATGCTTGATACGTTTCCAAGCCATATCTGTAATGTGAAGAAGACCATCGATACCGCCAAGATCAACGAAAGCACCGTAGTCAGTAAGGTTTTTAATTGTACCTGTAACTGTTTGACCTTCTTCAAGTTGAGCAAGTAATGCTTCACGGTCAGCTGAAGACTCAGCTTCCATTACTGCACGACGAGATACAACAACGTTATTACGCTTAGCATCAAGTTTGATTACTTTAAACTCTAACTCTTTACCTTCAAGGTGAGTTGTATCACGGATTGGACGAGTGTCTACCAATGAACCTGGTAAGAACGCACGAACAGGACCGATGTCAACAGTGAAACCGCCTTTAACTTTACCAGAGATAACACCAGTAACGATTTCGCCATCTTCAAAGATTTTTTCAAGCTTAGTCCAAGTTTCAGCACGTTTTGCTTTTTCACGCGATAAAACTGTTTGACCCATGCCGTTGTCTAAAGCTTCAACAACAACATCTACATTATCGCCAACTTGAACTTCTAGCTCACGTTGGTCATTTAAGAATTCTGCACGGTCAACAATACCTTCTGATTTAAGGCCAGTGTCAACAGTTACCCAGTCAGAATCGATGTTTACAACAACACCTTGGATGACTGCACCCTTTTCAACGTTTAAATTTAATTCGCTTTCTTCAAAGAGGGCTGCAAAAGATTCGGTCATGATATACCTGATAAATTCAGCGGTCTTGGATCAGTCAAGGCCGGTTTAGTTACGTCTATGAGCTATCTACTAAAACTGATCGAGCAGCACACAAACAAATTCTGTTAAGCAAACAATCGATCGATATGTACTTTCATCATCTGAAAGACTTCATCAATCGTCAAATCAGAGCTGTCTATGATATATGCATCTGAAGCAGGCTTTAAAGGCGCAACCTCACGTTCCATATCTCGCTTATCTCTGGCTTGTATGTTCGCTAAAATGGCCGACATTTTAGCATCACTACCCATTCCCTGCAACTGCTTATATCGACGTGTAGCTCGCGACTCAGCAGATGCTGTTAAATAGATCTTTGCGCCTGCATTTGGAAAAACAACAGTTCCCATATCTCGTCCATCAGCCACTAAACCTGGCGCTTGAGCAAAAGCATATTGCCGATCTAAAAGAGCAGCTCTTAATTGCTCGATCACTGCAACTTTAGAGGCATACTCACCTACTTGTTCAGAGCGAATAATATTTGTAACATCATGACCATCTAATTTAACCAATACACCAAACTTATTTGGTTCAAATTGAATATCCAATTTTTTAGCAATTTCCACACACTCTTCATCATAGAGTGTTTGTAGTTTATTTCTTCTTGCTAATGCTAAACCTAATAATCGATATAAGGCGCCAGAATCCAGTAAGTGATACTGATAGTGCTGAGCAATTTTAGCTGCGAGTGTTCCTTTGCCTGAACCACTTGGGCCATCAATGGTAATAATATGAACTGTCATAATTTAATCTCATGAAATACTTAGGCTATTTTAGGTAAAAACTAGGATTCTTTTTCTAGCTTTTTTTGCTCACGGCGCATTTTAAAGAAATTACTCAGCTGTAATGAGCATTCTTCTCTCATACAACCACACTGGAACTCAAATTTATGATTATAGTAACCATCTTCTAATAGCTTCCGAGCACTCATTAAAGCACCAGCTTTCGGCTCTGGAGTCGCAAAAACAACTCGATGAATTCGTGCATGAATAAGTGCACCAACACACATTGTGCATGGTTCCAAAGTCACATAGAGTGTTGCATCTTTAGGTAATCTATAATTCTTTAACTGCCGACAGGCATTTTGAATGGCTAAGACTTCAGCATGTGCCGTTGGATCATGAGAGCCTATAAGTTGATTTCTTCCAACCCCAAGAAGATGACCATTACTTACAAGAACTGCTCCAACAGGCACTTCACCCTCTGTTGCAGCGATGTCTGCCTGTTGAAAGGCTTGTTTCATCCAGTAAAAATCATCTGTACTAAATTCATTACACATTAAATAATATCGTATTGCTTCAATAAATTATTCCAGCTCTCAATGGTCGTTACTGGTGGGTAATCAGACAAAATACCTTTGAGTGTATAGGCCTGTATACTTTGCCACTGTGGATTTAAATCTTTATCAATAAGACGAGCTCTTACACCCTCTATAAAATCTGGATGTTTAATTTTCCATGCAGAAATCTGCTTTTCTAAAGCAAAAACTTCTGTCCACGAATGACCCTCTTTACCCCACTTCCATAATAGCCACGTAATAGCGACGGTTACTGGCGATCCTTTTTGCAAGTTTTCACCTGCCTGTCTAAGCCAGTCACTTCTTGCTTCGCTTAAACCTAAAATAGCATCACAGTCTTGTGTAAATGATTTACCACGACATACTGTATGAATAGCATCTAGTGAACTCTGCAAAGGACCCACAGCAACAGGGCGATGCATACTATTTAAAACATCATCTAAGGCACGGAATTTTCCAGCAGGATAGTCTTCCCAACGGATATTAAATAGTTTATCAAGTACTTTATCACGTTGTGCCTCACAAATATGTGTTGCCCATCCAATTGCATATGCACCCGCCGAAGTCATAATTGAGCCTGTTAACCCTGTAAACAGACCAATTGCACCGCGGTCTGCAAGAAAACGAGTTGCTCCAACATCTGGGTAGAGTCCAATATTAATCTCTGGCATTGCCAATCGGGATTCTGGTGTAACAAGCCTAAATGGAGCTGCCATAAATAGCCCCAAACCGCCTCCCATAACGTAGCCTTCTCCCCAAATTACAACAGGCTTTATATAGTTATGTAACAATAAGTCTAAAGCATACTCCTGTGTAAAGAAGTCCTCAGCAATCTTATGATCATTTTCCAAAACAAGTTGTCTAAGCTTACGGACATCCCCACCTGCACAGAACGCTTTAGGTGTCGTAGAGTCTAACCAAACCGCTTCAATGCTATCGTCATTTTGAATATCTTCAAAAATTTGAATTAAAGCATTCACTAAAGAAATATCCAAAGCATGCAGTGTTTTCGGTCTATTTAATCGAATGACAACCCAGCCATTGATTTGTTTTTCAACTAAGATATCCGAATGATATTTTTGTATTGCACGTTGTTCTATCATGAATCCAATTGCCAATTAATAGGTTTAATATGATGCTTTTCAAGATAATTATTGGTTTTTGAAAATACTTTACAACCAAAGAAACCACCACGATTTGCAGCTAAAGGCGATGGGTGGGCAGCAGTCAATACCAGATGCTTATCTCGTAAAATACGTTGTCCTTTTCGTTGAGCATAAGCGCCCCACAGAATAAATACAATGTTTTCTTTTTGTTCATTTAGTACATCAATAATATGATCAGTAAAGTCTTCCCAACCTTGCTTTTGATGCGATGTTGGTTGCCCAGCAACAACTGTAAGCACACTATTTAGTAACAATACACCCTGAGTCGCCCAATTGGTTAAATCGCCATGAATAGATGGTTTCACACCTAAGTCAGTATTTAACTCATGAAAGATATTACGTAAAGAGGGAGGCAAAGGAATACCTTTTTGTACTGAAAAACTCAATCCATGTGCCTGATTCGGACCATGATACGGGTCTTGACCTAAAATAACGACTTTCACTTGATCTAACGGCGTTAAATTCAGTGCGCTAAAGATCATTGAACTTGGTGGGTAAACTACTTTATCTGCTTGTTTTTCTTCCAACAGAAATTGGCGTAAGTTGTCCATTTTAGAACTGACCAAAAAGTCACTCAATGCCACTTTCCAGCTTGGATCTAACTTCACTTTTTCTAGCTTGACTTGCTGTTGTTGCGTTAATTCCATGAATAAACCGTACTTATAAAGATGTTTTAACTTGTAGCTCTACCGGAGGATTAATAAAAGCATCTCCTGCCTTCAACTTCTCATACATTTGAATATCAGCCCACTCAGATTGAATCTGTGCTGAAAACTGAATATCACCAAGAGATAGCTTTCCCATCTGCTCATTTTCAATATCTTCTATAAAGCTTTGTGCATATCCTGTATCTGTTTCATGAACAATGACCGAATAAACTTCAACGTCACCTTCACCATTTTGTGTTTGAGTAGCCTGAAGAACCTGTTGCGCTAAATAGAAAAAAATACGAGAGAATTGTTCAGCAGATGGCGATACGGGTAAACTCACCCATCTAGCACTAAATTGCTGACATGCCTGGATATATGCAGCATCGTCTTTATCCCAAAAACAAATTGCATGATCAAAGCTGTCGAATAAGTCTTTAATTACACCCTTTAATAATCCAAAATCATAAACCATTTGACCATGATCTAACCTATTGGCTTTTAATAACAATTCAAGCTTATAACTGTGTCCATGAATTGAGCGTTTACAACGATCTGATGTACAGTTTCGGACAATATGAGCATTTTCAAATTTAAATAGTTTTCGAATTAACATGGCTCAACAACCTAAATCGTGTAAAACAAAAGAGTCATTATAAAGCAATTTAAGGATTTTTTCCTTAAAGTCATCACTTTTCATCTACTCCAAAAGACAATATTAAAGATAAGATTTTGGAATATCTAAAGCCTGTTTTACATAAGCACGTTTTAGAGTTTCCCTAGATCCTAAATATCTTTGATAGAAACTAGAGTTGAGTAGCATCGCAGCACCATAAACAAGCGACCATATCAGTGCGATATAGTCTCTTGCAGGAATTTTACTTTTTTCTACAAGTAGATACTCATGAATTGCTGACAAGGTTTCTTTTAATCGTTGTTTTCTGACTTGATAAAGTTGGCGAAATAGTGATTGTACACCTGCCACATTGGCCAGTTTTTCTTCTAGAAGATGGTAAAGTATGGTTCTTTCTGGATGATTCAGATGATATAAAATAAAATATTCAAGTTTTTTTATAAAAGTATGAGACTGCCTTAAATAAAACATTTCCAATAGTATCTTTTCATGGCGAAGTATAAGCAACATATATAACTCATCTTTGCTTTGAAAGTGCTTATACAATGTCCCTTTTGCAAGATCAAGCTCACTGGCAAGTAAATCTAAAGTCATTCCAAGCTCTCCATTTTCTAACAGCAATCTTTCGGCTGTTTCAAAAATCATTTCTTGTCGTGCTTTAAATTGAGCTTGCCGATCCATATGGGTGCCTATATTTTGTTAAATCAAATACCTTTTAATAAATTTTCAAAATTTCGGCTTGTAATCTCTCCGATTTCTTCACGCGTGCATCCATAGACTTCAGCCAATGCTTTTGCGACGTAAGGTACATATTTAGGTTCGTTGCTTTTTCCTCTATATGGTACGGGTGCTAAATAGGGACTGTCAGTTTCGATAAGTAACCTATCTAAAGGAATTTGTTTGGCAACATCTCTAAGATCTTGAGCATTTTTAAATGAGACAATTCCTGAAAATGAAACATAATAGCCACAATCTAACACCGCTTTTGCAGTGTCTAAATCTTCAGTAAAACAGTGCAAGATACCGTGCTCTGATTTTTCATGGCGAATAATGTCTAGAGTATCTTTACGTGCAGCACGTGTATGTACCACTACGGGCTTTTTTAAAATTTTTGACGCCTCTATATGCCTTATAAAGCAAGCTTTTTGTTCTGAAATAAAGTCTTGACTGTGATAGTAATCTAGACCTGTTTCACCTAAAGCCCATACCTTTTTGCCTTGACCAAGTCCAACCAAATAGTCTACAGAGGCTTTACGCATCACTTCAGGATCTTCACAAGGATGTACACCTACACTATATCCAACATCCTCATGATTGTCTGCAATTTGACTTAATACAATATGATCATCAATATTTACCGAAATACCCATAAATTTTGTGACACCAGCTTGTCTCGCTTGTGCTAATGCCTCATCAATACTGCCATCATATGGTGTTAAATCCAGCATATTTAAATGGCAATGGGTATCCGTAAACATATCTACTCCGTAATCAATTAAATGGTATAACTTACTTGTGCCGTACGACCAGCCAGTAATTTTTCAGCTTCTGCTTTATAATAAGCACCTTTATCGCCAGATAGCTGTATTGCAAAACCCTGTGGTTTAAGACCAGTTTGTCTTTGATTAATCCACACCACTTTTCCAGTTAAAGGGATTTTTTGCTTTTGTTCAGGAAGTGTTGCCAATATAAAACATTCTTGTCCCAGTTTTACGGCTTGTCTTGATGCAATAAATAAACCACCATCTATGATAAATGGCATATAACTGGCTTGTAGCATTGTTCGATCTGTAATATTGAGCTGTAAGATCCCACCCATCTTCGCTTGCATAATTATTCCCCAAATAAAAATTATGAATAAAGATACAGTTTATTTGACATTTAAGAGTAATACAAATAGATCATCAATAATTAAATGTGTTTGTACATTTTGTTGAGTATAGCCCTTAGCATGTTGTAACGTACTATAAATATTAAAAAGCGCATCGAATGAATAATAACTCGATAAATTAGAGAAATTTAAATCGACATTCCTTATGCTTTGGTTCAGCTTAAACGCAATAAGATCGGATAGTAGGTAATCAAACATAGGTTGAAACTCATGAAATGGAAGATCCTTTGCCCACTTCATAGATAACTTCATTAGCATTTTCTTTTGATCGACCAATAATAACCAATCATCTAAAAACTCTTTTCTTTTACCTAACCAAGTTTGCTTTTGTATGTCTAAAGCTTTTAGCGGCATATCATTTGCTAAATTTAGGAGTAGCTCAATTTGAGCATCTTCGTTCACTCCTAAATTTTGCTGAAGGTAATCCTGAGCATTTTTTGTTGTTATACGATCAAGCGCATAGCGTTGCACTCGGCTTCTAATTGTTGCAGGTAATTTCAAAAAATGTTGGGTAATTAAAATAATTAACACCCGCTCCCCTGGCTCTTCTAATGTTTTAAGTAAAGCATTTGCAGAGGCAGTATTAAGAGCATCTGCTGGTTGAATAACAACGACACGCCAACCATCTACAGTTTGCTGAACAAATGGTAATAAATCACGAATTTTCTCAATTTTAATTGGATTATTCGTTTTCTTACTCTCTTCGTCATTTGAAATATAAACGTAATTTGGATGAGTATCCGACTTCAACCATTGACAGCTTGAACATTTACCGCAAGGTACATTTTTTTGTTTATCCAAACAAAGTACCCAAGCCACGAAATGATAAACAAAATCGTTCTTACCACATCCTTCTTTACCATAGAAAAGCAACCCATGACCTATATTTGGAAATCCTGCTGTGAGTAATTCCCAAATATTTTTTTGCCAAGGATAGACTTCAGGCTGTGCAAAAAACTTTTCAGACATATTTGTGTTTCATTCATCTATTTCAAAAATATAGATATATCCATTGCATTAATACGATCTAAATCTTCTTGTGTATCTACACCAGGTGGTAATTTTTCATGTGCTACGGTAATAGCAATTCGATGACCATTTTCAAGTATACGCAATTGCTCTAATGATTCTAACTGCTCTAAACTACCTTGTTGCCAAGTCACATATTCCTGCAAAAGCTTCACGCGATACGCATATAACCCTAAATGTCTAAATGCGTGATCGTGCAATGTACTTTTACGATCTCTCGCATAAGGAATCGTTGATCGACTAAAATAGAGTGCTTCATCATGTAAAGATTTTACTACTTTAACAATGCTATCTCGCTCAAACTCATCTAAAGAGGTAATCGGCTCACATAAAGTTGCCATTGAACAATTCATTTTAGATTCAAGCAATTGAGCAACTTGCTGTACTAAGTTCGCTGGTATAAGTGGTTCATCACCCTGTATATTCACCACAATATCGTCTTCATGCCATCCTTTAATATGCGCGACTTCGCTCAAACGGTCTGTTCCTGAAGGATGCGTAGATTGAGTAAGAACAACATCAATACCTTCTGCCTGACATAAATTCAAAATATCATGATGATCTGTAGCAATACAAAAATCGTCAAATCCGTTTACACGTGCTGCTTGGTCTGCAACACGTAAAATCATTTCTCTTCCATGAACCTTCAATAAAGGCTTACCTGGCAAACGTGTGCTTGCAAAACGCGCAGGAATAACAATATGCTTCATGATGACCTTTAAATTTGAATATTGAGTTTGTGCAACTGCTGTTGCAATAGTAAATAGCAAGAATCAGAGAGTATTGCTTCAACAGGTAGTACCCAGACTTCTCTGTTAACTTTTGAAGTACGGTCATTCTGCAAAATGGCTTTAATTTTTACTGCATCTTTTTCAGTTGTGATAATAGGATAATTATCATCAAAAATTAGGTCTGAAAGTGTATACTCATAATGATCTTCAAATGCATGTTTTTGAATATCTTTCACCCCAATTTGGTTTAAACTTTGATAAAACCGTTCAGGATATCCTATACCTACGACAGCATGAAACCTTTGTTCATGATGGAAAGTAGTTTTTGTCTCGTTTAAACAGTATGGCTTACCAATCTGTAAATACATACTTAATGTTTTATCAGGCATTTCTGTAGAAAAATGTTCAATAACAGTACTTTTTTGCAGTCTTTCTTTAGGTTCTCTTAAAAACCCTTCAGGCAATAACTTTTCATTGCCTAATCCTCTTTTATAATCTACAACAATCCATTCCAAATCACGACCCAGCGCCCAATGCTGTAAACCATCGTCGCTAATAATAAAATCTAAATCTGGGTGGTTTTCTAAAAGTAACTCGATACTTTTCTGTCTATTTGCACCCACAGACATAGGAACATGGGTTAAACTGACAATAAGAGCAGGCTCATCACCTACTGAGGCTACAGATGTTGTTGGGCTTACTAACATTGGAAATGGACCATTTCCACCATAACCTCTACTAATTACACCTACCTTTATATTTTTCTTTTGTAAATATTTAACCAATGCAATTAATAGGGGCGTTTTACCACTTCCACCCACAGTAATATTACCAATAACCATTACTGGTATAGGGGCATGATATACCTTTTTACGACCAGAAAGATAAGCTTGCTTATTATAATCAAATGCTTTTTTATATAGATAAGCAAAAGGACGCAAAAGCACGAGCCAGTTTGATTGTTTATTCCAAGCTTCTTGTATCTTTTGCGCCAAAGACATCATTATTCCTCAAAATTACGCTGATGCAATTGGTGGTATGCTCCACGTTGATCAAGTAGTTCTTGATGTGTACCTTGCTCTATAATACGGCCATGATCCATAACAACAATCACATCTGCATTTTCAATAGTAGACAATCGATGGGCAATTACAATTGTTGTTCTTTCTTCCATTGCTCGTTCAAAGGCTCTTTGGATAAAGTGTTCTGACTCATTATCCAAAGCACTTGTTGCTTCATCTAAAATAAGAACAGGCGCATTTTTTAAAATGGCACGTGCAATCGCAATACGTTGACGTTGTCCACCAGATAAGTTTAAACCTTGTGCACCGAGTTTCGTTTCATAACCATTTGGTAACTCCATAATGAAATCGTGGGCATAGGCAGTTTTTGCAGCTTGTATAACATCCTCATCAGATGCACCCTCTAACTGACCATAAGCAATGTTTTCTTTTACTGTCCGATCAAATAGAAAGACCTGCTGATTAACCATCGCAATTTGACTACGTAGGCTGTTAAGTTCAATTGTTTCGATCTTTTGATCATCGAAATAAATATTGCCAGTTGCGATACCTTGAAATCTAGGCAAGAGGTTAACTAAAGAAGATTTTCCAGCCCCTGAACGACCGACCAATGCAACTGTTTGACCCGCTTTAATATTTAAGTTGAAATTATGAATTGCTTGAGAACCATCAGGATATACTAGCCCAACATTCTCAAAACGAATATTACCTTTAAGGACAGGCGTTAATGTACCCTTATTTTCTTCTTCTGGTAAATCTAACACTTCAAAAACTGAATGTGCTGCAGCAAGTCCTCTTTGTAATTTTTCATTGACTGTTGTTAGGTTTTGAATTGGTTTACTTAACATACCAGCAGCAGTAATAAATGATACAAATTGAGCAGCAGATGTATTACCTAAAATTTCTGGTCTCAATGCCAACCACATAATAATTGCCATCGAAAAAGCCATAATCAATTGTACAATCGGTGTATTTAGTACGTTGACAACCAATAGCTTTAAACCACGCTTTAAACTTTCCAAAGAATGATAGTGAAGCTTCTTTTCTTCAAGCTGTTGACCACAGTAACTTTTAACTACAGACTGACCAAGTATAGATTCTTGCACGACATGGTTTACGTCGCCCATTTTATCTTGTACTTGCAAAGACAGCTTACGCATACGCTTTCCTGCCTGTCTGACTGTATATCCAATTAAAGGAGAAAAGATAATAATAATTAAAGTCAGTCGCCAGTTTTGATAAAACAAGTATGATAATAAACCAATTGTAATAAACCCTTCTTTTACAAGTGTTTGAACCGATTCAGACGATGCTGCCGTCAGTTGCTCGATATTAAAGAGAATTTTAGATGTAATATGACCACTTGAGTTTTCTAGATAGTAATTCGTTGGTAAACGGAGTAATTTTGCAAATACTTGTTCACGAATTGTGAAAATCAAATTTCTTGAGATAACGGCAGAAAAATAGTTACCTAAGAACGAACCAACTCCACGAACAAAAATAAGTAAAATAATTAAAAATGGGAATAACGCTGTTTCATCACTATTCTTATGTTGAATTGCATTAATAATAAATTCTAAAAGTTTTGCAATGGAGACTTCAGTAAGTGCACTTAATGCAAAACCAATGAGAACAAGTATTGCGTATCCCCAATAAGGTTTTAGGTAAGCAAGTAAGCGAAAATATATCTGAACATCTTGTTTCACGAATAACCTCAAGTAGGCATTTTAGTACTAATATTGATATTTACAAAACCAAGTTGGCCAGCAACATCCATAACACGAATTACATCTTGATGCGTTGATTGTGCATCAGCCGTGATGACAAACATAGCATCATGCTTGCCTTCAGCAGCCTTTTTAATTGCAGAAGAGATATCAGAGATATCCTGCGTAGGCACTGATTGACCATTGACAGTATAATGGCCTTTCGCATCAATAATGACCTCTATTTTACGATCATATTGTCTCTCAGGTACACCCTGTGCATCAGGAAGCGTTAAATTAATACGACTTTGCTCATAAAATGTCGTAGTCAGTAGTAGAAATACCAAAATAAATAGTAAACAATCAATCAAAGGCGTGAGATTAATCTCAACATCATGGACAACTTTTCTCCGAAACTTCATTTACTTTTCCAATATTTCAATATTTTCGTCCATGTTTCTATAAAACAATTGCGCATGAAATAAGGAAGCTTGTTTCTCAAGATCAATAACATAATCATTAACAAGACGCTGAAAGTAACGGTACGCAATCAATGCAGGAATTGCTACAACCATACCTAATGCCGTGGCAATTAGTGCTTTAGATATACCTGGAATCATGAGTGTTGGGCTAATATTATTACCAAGATCTACCACTAAAAAAGCTTCAATAATACCCACGACAGTTCCTAAAAGCCCCAACAATGGAGCAACAGCACTCATCGTGCCAAGTACATTAATTCTTTTTTCCAATGTTTGAATTTCATCTGAAGCTGTACACTCCATTTGAACACGTGCAAATTTTTCAGATTCAGACTGATTTTTAAGCCCTGCAAGAAGTATACGACCTAAAGTACTATTGGCATATTGATAGTTTTGTTGCAATACACTTGCAACCATTTGCGGGTTTGTCTGTACAGTCAGTTTAAGTTTACTTGGAAGAATAAGATTCGAACGTAATCGAATAAATCGCTCAATAATAATTGTTACCGTAATTATAGAGCAGATAAATAGCGGTAGCATGAGCCACCCGCCTGCCCGAATCAATTCCCACATACATAAACCCCAGTTAAAGCTTAGTCATCTGCTAAGCAAATATTTAAAATACCATCAAGTTCATCTAAAGAGTGATAGTGAATCACTAATTTACCTTTACCATGTTTATTATGATCTATTTTTACATCTGCATTAAAACGATCTGATAATTTCTGTGTAAGCTGTTCAATATCGGCAGAAATTGACTTATTGTGTTGAGCTTCCTTCGGATTATTGAATTCGCGCACCAATTGCTCAGTTTGTCGAACTGAAAGACTCTTATCAATCACAATTTGTGCAATTTTCTCTTGATCTTTTGCTTTCAAAGTTAAAATTGCTCTTGCATGCCCCATGTCAAGCACACCTTCTTGCATTAAATCTTTTACAAAGTCTTGCAAAGTGAGCAATCGTAATAGATTACTAATTGTGGTTCTAGCTTTACCAACAGTATCTGCAATTTCTTGATGACTAAGCCCAAACTCATCATGGAATCGTTGTAATGCCAATGCCTGATCAATTGGATTTAGATCTTGACGTTGAATATTTTCAATTAATGCTAAGGCAATTGCGACTTGATCATTTAGATTTCTAACAATTGCAGGAATTTCAGTCAGTCCAGCTGCTTTCGCTGCACGCCAACGGCGTTCTCCTGCAATAATTTCATAGGGGTGTTGCTCATCGTCTATAGGACGAATCACAATCGGTTGCATTACCCCATGCTTTTTAATCGAAGCCGAAAGATCGACTAACTCTTCCTCACGAATAGTGCGGCGTGGTTGATATATACCTCGTTGAAGTAAATTGACATCAATCACTTTAAGCTGACCTTGGTCGTGTGCTTGCTCTTCAATTTTTAACTTTTCTTTTTGTATTGAGCCAAGCAATGCATCTAAACCACGCCCCTTTGCTAATCCTCGCTTATTTACCGCCATGCGTGTTTACCCTTTTTTAACTTTACTTTTTTTTACGAATTCGGCTGCCAAATTTAAATATGCAACAGCGCCTTTAGAGCTTTTTTCAAAATAAATGACAGGAAGTCCATGTGCGGGTGCTTCTGCAAGCCTCACATTACGTGGAATGACTGTTTGATATAATTTAGAACCAAAATATTGTTCTAACTCTGCCGAAACATCTCGTGTGAGCGCATTTCTCGCATCATACATGGTTCTTAGTACCCCGACAATTTCAAGATCAGGGTTTAAAACTTGTTGTATACGATCAATCGTTTGTGTCAGATCTGCCAAACCTTCCAAAGCATAATATTCGCATTGCATTGGAATAATTACACCTTGTACGGCTGCCATTGCATTGACGGTAATTAGACTTAAACTTGGTGCACAATCTACAATAATAATATCGAATGTATTTTCTATACTTTTTAATGCATTTTTTAAAATAAACTCACGGCCTTCTTGTTCTGCTATCGCAAGCTCAACCCCAGCAAGCTCTCGATTTGCAGCAAGAACTTTGTAGCCAACCTCTGCTTTTATAATCGCAGTTTCAATAGCCACTTCCCCGAGTAACACGTCGGTTACCGAGTAAAGTAAATCATTTTTCTGAATACCAGACCCCATGGTTGCATTACCTTGTGGGTCCATATCTATAAGAAGGACTCTTTTTTTCAAAACAGCAAGAGAGGCAGCTAGATTTACTGCTGTTGTTGTTTTACCAACTCCCCCTTTTTGATTTGCAATTGCAATAATCTGAGCCATGTTACTGATCCAACAAATTCTTTAAAATAATCAAATGACGTTGTTCATCTAAGCGAGGAACTTTTAACTCAATAACCTGACTCTCAAAACGAGTTTTCAAACTTTCGATTTCTTCACAAGGAATAAGACCTTTCATCGCGCAGATTTGGCTCTTTTGATGCATATAAGGCATTGATGCTTCCACAAAGTCAGTTAGAGAGGCAAAAGCACGGCTTGTAATTACATCAAAATGGCCAAGTTCATTGATAGCATCAACATCTTCTACACGCGTTTGAACAGCAATTACATTTTTAAGTTTCAAGTCTGCAATAAACTGTTTTAGAAAGCGGATTTTTTTTCCATTCGAGTCTAGTAATACACATTCGCGATCTGGTTGGCATAGCGCAATAATCATTCCAGGCATACCACCGCCCGTTCCTATATCTAATAAGCGTCCATGAGGAAGATCTTTGACTATACTTAGGCTATCTAGCAAATGTTTAACTAACATTTCTTTAGGGTCTCGAATAGCCGTTAAATTATAAGCTTTATTCCATAACACCAATGCATCTTGGTATTTCAATAATAAATTCAAGGCATCATCAGTGAGCTGTAAACCTAGCTTTTCACTGCCCCGTTTTAACTCTTGAAAAAAAAGATGCATAACGAACTCTCTTATTTAATTTAGGTGAAGTATACCGATTTATCTGATCAATCATAGTGCTCAGTGATTAGTGAATACACATTTAAGCGATTTCTTGTCGCAGAAGTTCTTGATCTAATGTAGATAATCTTTCAGGAGTTCCAACATCTACCCAAGCTGCATTTAACTTCTGTGCACCCACCTTGTTCTCTAACATAGCCTGTTTTAATAGCGGTGCTAAAGGTCGTTTTCCATCTGGTAAATCCTTAAACAGGTTTGGAGATAAAATTGCAATACCGCTATATGTCAACGCTTGTCCTTCTTGACCTTGTTCAAACGTATATGCAAAGCCATCCTTAAATATAAAATCTCCCAAAGGGTGCTGAGTTGGATTATCTACCAATACCAAATGGGCTAAATGAACATCTAAATTAATGCTTAACATATTACGAAAGTCAAAATTCGTCCAAACATCTCCATTGACAAGCAAGAATGGTTCTTCTCCAAGTAGTGGAAGTGCACGAATAATTCCCCCAGCTGTTTCTAAACCATCATATTCGTCCGACCAAGAGATCTTTACACCAAACTGTGAGCCATCACCCAACGCTTCGTGCAGTTTTTCCGCGAGCCATGCTGTATTTATAATAATTTCGGTAATACCAGCACGCGCCAAATTTTCAATATGCCATACTATTAGCGGTTTACCACCCACTGAAAGTAAAGGTTTAGGCGTATGCAATGTCAATGGACGCATTCGGTTACCTAGTCCAGCGGCTAAAATCATTGCCTTCATCTTAACTAAACCTCCGAATAACTACCGTATACTTCATTAAATTTTGCTATAACGCGATTCTTTAGAAATTGATGGAATGATTGTAATTCTGGATATTTTTCACTTTCATGAAGAACATACCACATGACACGAGGCAGATCTTTGAGATAGTTTTCTTTACCATCTCTTTTGAAAAGGCGAACAAAAATTCCTAAAATTTTGATATGGCGTTGTAATGACATCAAATCTGCATCTTTATGAAACTGTTCGAATGTACGATTCATCTTACTGTCTTCTGGCAATGCATCGTAAAACTGGCGTATCCAACCTTCAACCTGATGTTTTGGCCATTGTACATACGCATCTCTTACCAATGACATCAAATCATATGTATCCGCCCCAATGACAGCATCTTGAAAATCAATAATTCCAAGGGCTTCACCAGATGTTAATTTCATGAGGTTTCGACTATGAAAATCTCTATGAACGAAAACCTGGGGCTGTTCAAGTGCCTGACTAGCCAATAAATAAAAAGTATTTTCTATGTTGTGTCTTTCTATATCTGTAAGTTCAATTTCTAGTGAAGGTAAAAACCAGTCTAAAAATAAATGCATTTCAGCAGATAACTTTTCACGACTATAAGCAGGAATAACCTTTTCGGCATCACTTGCCTGCATTTCAATTAACTGAAGGAAACATTGTGAGTAATACTCATTTACATTAAGCAAGCTAAGCTCTTGTGAGAGAACAATATCTCCAAAATCCTCAAGCAAAAGGAAACCATTTTCAAGATCTTTTGCTTCGATCGTAGGTACTTTCACCTTATTTTTGCTTAAAAATTCAGCAACACTCACAAAAGGCACACAATCTTCTTTATCGGGTGGTGCATCCATTAACATAAATGTTTTATTATCATAGATAACTCGTGCATAACGACGGAAGCTTGCATCGCCTGCTAAGTAATTGATTTCAAATTGATCTGAGCGCAGAACACTAGTTAACCAGTCTTTAATTAATCGTTCACGTTTTTTATTCATTTGCAAAATATCTAAATACAGGCAGAGATTTAAGGCCATAAGTGTAGCCACTTATGGAGTTTTTCTCTATGATGCAACAATAATTAATTGCAAAAAAGCATACTTGGTTAATGAAACAAATGAAGCAACAGTTTAAATTTAGTCCTTTAGCAACTGCGATTTTGACACTTTTATGTGGTAGTTCAATACAATCAAGCTATGCTGATTCAGCTGAAGTCGTGTCAAATGTCAATAATCAAGAGCTCAAACAGCAAATTAATGAGAGCTATCCTGGTCAAGCATTTTTTGATCAATATTACATAGAAAAAAATAGTCCAGAAGTTACAAAGAGATCACAAAAATCTCAATTTTCTGATTACTGCGAAGGCACATGGGTAACACCTACTGCACCAAATACCACAACGACACCCCCAGCAAATTCCCCAACACATGTTACGGCAGATTATGCGCACTATAATCCACAAGGTGATTCTGTTTTACGAGGGAATGTGATTGTAGAGCAACCCGGTCGTGAAGTTCGTGCAGAAAATTTAACTTTAGATAAAACTCAGACACATGCACTTGCTCAAGGCAACGTGCAAATGGCACAAAATGGATTAATTTCACAAAGCCAGCATATAAATTACGACCTACAAAAACAAACAGGTCAACTCAGCGATAGTTACTTTATTTCTGAAACCAATCATGCACATGGTTATGCAGGTAGTATTAATCGTACATCTCCTACTGAAATGGTGCTCGATCATGCCAGTTATACAACTTGTGCTCCAGGGAAAAATCCAGATTGGAAGCTAAATGCACGTAAAATTCGTATTAATCAAGAAACTGGACGTGGTGTAACACGAGATACGACATTTTATGTTAAAAATGTTCCTATCATGTACTTGCCTTATTATAACTTTCCAATTGATGACCGTAGAACGACTGGACTCCTTACTCCAAGTTTCGGATGGTCAAGCAATGGCGGCTTTCGTTTAGATGCACCTGTCTATTTAAACCTAGCACCGAACTACGATGCCACCGTAACACCTCGTTATTTAGAGGAACATGGCGCCATGCTCGAAGGGAAATTCAGGTTTAAGACAGAAAATTTTGGTCAAGGCACAGTTTCTGGTGGGTATCTTCCGAATGATAGACATTATAATGATGAGGATCGTAAATCATTAAAGATCACTCACAATTGGCAGATTGATCGCTATTTCTCTACAAACTTAGAGTACAACTATCTATCAGATATTGATTATTTATATGACTTAGCAAATGACCCAAATGTCTCAACAGATTTAAACCAAAAACGTTTATTTCAAGTCAACTTTGCTAATGCTATTCCCGGTTTAGATGCAGCATTAAAGATTGAACAATATCAAACACTAGATAGAACATTAGCAGCAGAAGATCGACCTTATGCGCGCTTACCGCAATTTTTATTAAATTATAAAACAACTAACCCACAAGGGTTTCAATTCGAATACCATAATGACAGCGCCTATTTTAGAAAAACATTATATAATTTAGGTAGCGCAAATACATATAGCTCCGGTACACGTATTTATAATTCGATCGCAACACGATATAACTTTAGAACACCTTGGGCATTCGCTATCCCAGAGGTATCTGTACGTTCACTAAACTATATATTCAGTGAAAGTCAAACAAATAGTAAAAACCAAAATACTGTTGTGCCACAGTTTACTTTAGATACAGGACTCAACTTCCAAAAAGATGGTAAGTATCTTCAGACCATTACACCAAGATTGTTTTATGCGTACTCTCCTTATAAAGATCAGACCAATAATCCTAACTTCGATACAACAACATCATCAATTAGTTATGACCAACTTTTTAGTCCCTACCGCTTCTATGGTAATGACAGACTAGATGACAATAATTTCCTATCACTCGGTATCAGTTATAGTTTATTTGATCAAAAAGGACTTGAACGCTTAAAAGCAGCAATTGGGCAAAGTTTTTATTTTTCAGATCGTCGTGTACTGCTTTCACCAACAGACACCATTCAAACCAACAAAACATCAGATCCAATTCTTTCCCTGTCTAGTCAATTAAGCAATCGATTTACAGTAAGTACAAATTTGGCATTTGATGGGAAAAATGTTTCACAAGCAAACTTCCAAACTTATTACACTGGCTATAATGGACGTATTTATAACTTAGGCTATTATAAACGTGAAACAATAAATAATTCACAACAAAAAAGCTATGATCAAGTGGTTGCATCTTTAATTCAACCTGTTGATGATAACTGGCGCGTTATTGGACACGTTCAGTATGACCTCTCAAATCATTTAGCACGCGAATATTTACTCGGTGTAAATTATGAGTCATGCTGTTGGGCTGTTTCTGTTTATGGTCGTTCATACTTCAATGACCTAGATGATGTAACAAAACCTAATGTAAAACGCACTAATGCAATTATGGCCGAATTTACACTAAAAGGACTGGGTGCATTCAACAACCGATTATCATCATTGCTTGAACAACGCATCACTGGCTTTAGCAAATCTAACCAAACTTGGACACGACCTTAATGATGAACCAACAACTTAAACGATTTTTTAAAGCAACTACATTGGCTCTACTTATATCGAGTTCAGTGTCTGTTTTTGCGACAACAAACGATGAGGTTGTTGCTGTTGTGGGTGACAGTGCAATATTAAGAAGTGATTTAGATCAACTCACCACTGATTTATCACGACAGCTACAAGCACAAAAACTTCCAATTCCATCTCAGCAAGAACTACAACAGCAAGCGTTGAGTAAAATTATTTTAAATCAAGCACAACTTGAATTGGTTAAACGCTACAATATCCAACCAAGCGAAAGTGAAATTGATGCTGCAGTTCTTGATTATGCAAACAAACAAGGGATGCAAACACTCACAGCTTTTCAAAGCAGATTAGATGCACAGTACCCTGGCGCATACCAGACAGTACGTCAACGTATTGCTCAACAGCTTGCAATTAATATTCTACGCCAACAACAAATTATGTCTCGTATTCATATTAGTGACCAAGATGTCACAAACTTTTTGAATACACCACAAGGCCAAGCTGCAATTGGTAGCCAAGCTCACCTTCTTCATTTACGCGTAAGTGGCACAGATGCAACAAGTGCTGAAGCACTCTTAAGTGTTGCAAACCAAGTTAAAGCAGCATTGACATTATCGGATAACATTCCAGAAATTAGCCGACGCTTTTCTAAAGATGGTATTAAAGTAGAAGGTGCAGATATGGGCGATCGTAGTTTAGCTGATATCCCAGCAGAACTTGCTGCACGTGCCGCAGCAATTCAACCTGGTCAAACATCTGAATTAATACCAGCAAGAGATGGCATACACGTACTTAAATTGCTTGATCGAAAAGCAAGCGATAAGAAAGTGATGGTCGAACAATATCATGTACGTCATATTCTCATTCAACCATCGGAAGTACTTACAGCAGAACAAGCTAAGCAAAAAATAGATATTATTTATAAGCGCTTAAAATCAGGTGAAGATTTTGCAACACTTGCATCTACCTTCTCCAACGATCCAGGTTCTGCAGCCGATGGTGGCGATTTGGGCTGGGTAATGCCAGGGACGATGGTTCCTCAGTTTGAAGATGAAATGAAAAGTACACCAAAGGGACAAATCAGCAAACCATTTCAAAGTCAGTTTGGATGGCATATCTTACAAGTCATTGATACCCGTCAGCAAGATATGACTCAAGAGTATCAGCGTCGCTTAGCGAGACAATATTTAGGCGAACAACAATTTGATACGGAGCTTGACGGATGGTTACGTGAGCTTCGTGCAAATACTTACGTTCAAATTAAAGACCCATCTTTAGATCGTAAAAAATCTGCTTCAATCACTCAAACACAATAATAGCTTCCATAAAAAAGACCAGCAATATGCTGGTCTTTTTTATAAACAAGATCTAATCATTAACGATTATTATTTGTTTCGTCGTCTTGATGACCTTCTTCAAATTTTGACTCGTTTCCGCCTTCAAAACCTGATGACTGTTGCTGTTGACCGCCGAAGCCACCTTGACCGCCGAAGCCACCTTGACCGCTAAAGCCATTTTGACCACCGAAGCCACCTTGACCGCCGAAGCCACCTTGACCGCTAAAGCCATTTTGACCACCGAAGCCACCTTGACCACCGAAGCCATTTTGACCGCCGAAGCCACCTTGACCGCCGAAGCCACCTTGACCACCGTTATTATTAAAACCAGAAGCTTGACTATTGCTACTTGCTGGTGCGCCAGCAGGACGAGGGTTTCTTGCTGGAACAACTGTTGAAATAGCGTGCTTATAAACCATTTGGCTGACAGTATTTTTTAACAAAACAACGTATTGGTCAAAAGATTCGATATGACCTTGTAGTTTAATTCCGTTTACTAAGAAGATAGATACTGGGATGCGTTCTTTACGTAAAGAATTCAAGAAAGGATCTTGTAAAGTTTGGCCTTTAGACATGTTATTACTCCAAAAAAAATTAAAATGTAATCAGCGCAAAAACTGTCTTTAGTTTTTTAAAAATTTATAAAAAAGACAGCCTGCAAATTTTGCTTTATCTGTAGCAGTTTCGCAAGTGCTCTTGAGCCTGTTTTAGTGATAAAAAGGTGATAAATTGATGTTTTTCTCTTAAAGAACGTAACCAAGTAAATTGCCTTTTCGCCAACTGTCTCGTTGCAAATAATGCTTTATCCTCCATATTTTTCTTATTCTCGTGAATTTCCTCACAATTCATTAAATATTCTAGTACTTGTCGGTATCCTACTGCTCGCATAGAGGGTATATCAGCATTTAAATCGTATTTTTCAATAAGAAATTTAACTTCATTAAAAAAACCAATTTCCCACATTTTATTGAGTCTTTGCTCAATTCTCTGATGTAACTCTAACCGATCAGGCATTAAAGCGTAATTATGAAAAGTGTAACGATATGGTAAGTTTTTCGACTGTTCTGCTTGTAATTGTGTAATCGGCCTACCTGTTAGACGGTGAACTTCCAAAGCTCGAACAATTCTTTGTCTGTCTGTAACAGAAAATTTTTGGCTGGCCAATGGATCCACATGTGTCAGCTCATCATATACACTCTGCCATCCTTCTGCAGTTGCTTGGTCAACAATTTGTTGACGAATTTCCTGATCTGCACTAGGCAAATTATCAGATAATCCCTCAAGTAATGCTTTGAAATAAAGCATTGTTCCACCGACCAAAATTGGGGTCTTACCTCTTAAATGAATTTCATCAATTAAACGTGTTGCATCACTTACAAACTCCGCAGCCGAGTAAACTTCTAATGGAGTAATAATATCAATAAGATGATGTGGATATTGAGCCTGTTCCTCTTTAGAAGGTTTTGCGGTACCGATATCCATATCTTTATAAACTAACGCGGAATCGACAGATATAAGCTCAAAGTTTCCTTGCTCATATAACTCACATGCCAGTGCAGTTTTCCCACTTGCTGTTGGTCCCATTAAATTGATGACAGGTAATGAACTCGTCATATACCACTATTCTCCTCGAGCAAATAACTTATCTAATTGAGATAAAGGGAAAGAACGCCATGTTGGACGTCCGTGATTACATTGACTAGCAAAAGCGGTTTGCTCCATTTGTCTTAACAATGCATTCATTTCAGATAGACCTAACTGTCTGTGTGCACGTACAGCCCCATGACATGCTATACCTGCCAAAATTTGGTCTCGCTTTTGCTGTAAACCTGTAGCTTCATCGCTAGGATCTAAATCATTAAGCAATTCAGGAATTAGTCTTCCTAAATCTGCTTTATGCAACACAGCAGGTACGCCTCTCACAATCACTTGTGTATCACCATATAAATCTATATCTAGACCAAAACGCAAAAATTGTGCTTTCAAATCTTCTAAGCGATCGGCTTGCGTATGAGTAATACTAATTACTTTAGGAATAAGAAGTTGTTGAGATATCCAAAAATCGGGTTGATCCCAGCTTTTTTTCATTTGTTCAAGCAATATACGCTCATGTGCTGCATGCATATCTACAATAACTAGACCTTCGGTATTTTGTGCGAGTATATAAATTCCGTGCAGCTGCGCAATGGCAATACCAAGGGGATACTCATCTTTTGATGGTACTTCTTGCTCGACCTCATCACGCAATGGAGTCAAATATGATTTAAGCGCACTCTGGAATTGGTCAGACGTATGAGAAGCCTGTTCTCTTTGCGAATACTGGTAATTCTGAGAGCTAGATGGTGCAACATATGCCTCATCAAATTGCGTCTTCAATTCACTTGTTGTAGGTTCATGACGGTAATCTACTTGTTTATTTTGATGTAGCTGGAATTGTTCCTGTACCTTAGGTTCCGGCTTCAAATAGCTAGGTTTTAACGCCTGAGTAAGTTCGGCAGATGCTGTCTGAAATTGGCTTAAAATATCCTTGGCTGTATGACGTACAAACTCATGTACTTCTCTTTGGTTTAAAAATCGAATTTCATGTTTTGTCGGATGCACATTCACATCGATCTGATCAGGCTCTACCTCTAAAAATATCAAATATCCTGCATATTGATGACCATGCAAAATACCATCGTACCCCATACGTAATGCATGAGAAATGGTTTTATCTTTGACAATACGTCCATTTACGTAGACATATTGCAAATCCGCTTGAGGGCGTGCATCTGAAGGATGCCCGAGCCAACCTGTCATTTTGAGTCCAGATGCTTCTTTATCAAATGTGTAGGCATTCTCAACAAAAGATTTACCTAAAAGTTGCTGTACACGCTGATAGCGCAGTGCGCCACTGTCTGCACGTGGCAAATTGAGTTTAATTTGATCATTATGTTCGAGCATAAAGCGAACATCAAAATATGTAAGCGCCAAACGGCGTACAACTTCTTCAATATGGCTATATTCCGTCGATGGCCGCTTTAGAAACTTACGGCGAGCCGGCACATTAAAAAATAAGTCTTGTACTCGAATATGTGTGCCCCGATAACTGGCTGTAGGCTGAACTTGCTGATGATCAAATGCTGTCCCATTTACTTCAACCTGATAACCCACTCCTGAATCATCTTGACTACTGGTTAAAGTTAAACGAGAAACTGCAGCAATAGAAGCCAATGCCTCTCCACGAAATCCTAGACTGACGATAGAGTGTAAATCTTCCGAGGTCTGTATCTTACTTGTCGCATGTCGCATGACTGCAAGAGATAAATCATCAGGGTGAATCCCTACACCATTATCAATGACTTCAATGAGGGTGCTTCCCCCTTGTTCAATACGAATAATGAGAGAATTTGCTCCCGCATCAATCGCATTTTCGAGCAACTCTTTTACCACCGAAGAGGGCCGTTCAATAACCTCACCTGCCGCAATTTGGTTTGCTAATGCAGGTGAAAGTGTATTTATGCGACCTTGATTATCTCTTGACATTCATATGTTCCTGCAAATGCTGGATCACTCCTTCATTGCTCGAGTGAATAAGAATTTCTCGTGCAGTTTCATCATCCGTTTTTAAAATTTCAAGTATTAAATCTGCTTCAGGAATTTCATCTTCACCTTTAGAAGGCCATTCAAAAATAAATAATGCGTTAGGTGTCTCTAAATAATCACGTATACCCATCAACTCTAATTCATACGGATCATTTAAACGATATAAGTCAAAATGAAATACCGACTTTCCTTGAATTTGGTAAGGCTCTACTAATGTATATGTTGGACTTTTTACCGTACCCTGATGTCCAAAAGCATTCAAAAAATATCGTGTAAATGTTGTTTTTCCTGCGCCAAGATCACCTATCAGATACAGGACACCTTCTTGAAAACACTGCATGAGCGATGTTGCAAATGTCTGAGTATCACTTTCAGAAGAAATATTAATTTTGAGAGTATTTGACATTTTAGCAGACGATAGAATAGAACATCTGACTATGATAGCATTGCGTTTAATGAAAACCTACTCTTAGCCTTTGTGTGGCTATATTTATCTATGCTAGAACACACGCCTCCTATGCGAAATGGTGTTAGTCCAAGTCGTGTTTATCTTCCTGCTCATCAAACTCATACTACAATTTTTGCTTTTTTATGCGATTACTTCCCCCATATTCACAAACAAGAGTGGCAAGAAAGAATTCAAGATCAATTGGTTATCGATCAAAACTTGCAACCCATAACAATTAATACTACTTACAAACAAAATACGTTTATATTTTATTATCGTTTTTTAGCGCATGAATTTCATGTGCCCTATACACATCATCATCTGTTTGAAAATGACGATCTTCTCGTCGTAGATAAGCCACACTTCCTCACTATGAGTCCTACCGGTCAATATCTACAAGAAACATTACTTGTAAGATTAAAACATGAAACTCAAAATGCTTTACTTACACCTATTCACCGTTTAGACCGTGAAACAGCAGGTGTGGTCATATTTTCTAAACGTCCAGAGACTCGAGCCATATATCAACAACTATTTTCAGAAAAAAAAGTATTTAAGCAATATCACGCGATCGCAAAATATAATACCGATTTAGTCCTACCGAAAACTACGCAATATCACATGCAAAAAGGTGATCCTTTTTATACTATGCAAATTATTGCTCACGAACCCCCAAATAGCGAAACATATATTGAATGTTTAGAACATAATAAAATCTGGGCAAAATATTTACTTAGACCCACTACAGGAAAACAACATCAGTTACGCGTACATTTAAATGCTTTAGGCATTCCTATTATGAATGACCCTTACTATCCGCGACTCAAACACAAAGCACCAGACGATTTTAGCCAGCCATTACAACTACTGGCAAAACAGCTTTCTTTTCATGATCCTATTACCGAAGAAGATTTCGCATTTTTTTCTCGACAAGAGCTACAAATGCCATCTTAATGTAATGACAAGGGAATGACATTTTGATTGACTTTTAATTTAAATTAATTTTATATTATCTAGAACCTATACTCTTTTTACTTTGGCTTGAACAAATGAGAAAAACAGAAGTCTACCAAGTCAGACTTGACTCACAAGAAAAAAAGCAAGCATTTGCTGTATTTAAACAATTAGGTATAACACCAGCACAAGCAGTCCGTCTTTTTTTTAAACAGGTAGTATTAACAAAATCAATTCCATTTTCTATTGAAAACCAAAATATAAATATGGAACAATTATTAAAACTCAAGAAAACTAAATCTTCACAGCACCACAGTGATAACCATGAAGATTTCTTCGATGAACTCAATGCATTACTCAATGAGAGCAATACAGATGAAATTCCAAAAACATAATTAATGTTTAATTTGCTCTATTTCATCTATAGATAAATATCGCCACTCGCCTTCTTTCAAGTCATGTGGCAATTCAAATGAACCAGTTTTATTTCTATGTAACTGAGATACTTTATTACCAACGGCTGCAATCATGCGTTTTACCTGATGATATACTCCTTGATGAACGGTCATTAAACATGAGTTCTCAGCAAGTCTTTTTACATCTTTAGCAATAAAACTACCTTTCTCCCCTCTTAAAACTACACCTTCTTGTAATTGCTGAAGCTGATCATCTGTCAGTGGATCTATTGTATTTACTAAGTATTGTTTTCCTACATGTTTTTTAGGATGTGTTAATGCTTGAATAAACTGACCATCATCACTAAATAAAAGCAAACCCGTAGTGTCCTGATCTAACCTTCCAATCGATTGCACCCCTCTTACATTAAATAATTGAGGTAGCAACTCATAAACACTAAAGTGATGTACAGCTTGATGTGAACATTCATACCCTTGAGGCTTATTTAGCACAATATATACTTTTTCTACATATATATAAGAATGACTAGAAACCTTGAACTCTAATCCTTTAGTTTGAAATACTTGTTTGGCATCAAGACAGATTTTTTCATCAACCTCAACCAGACCTCGCGAAATAAGATGCTGACATTCTTTTCTTGACCCAAAGCCTTGCGATTGTAGTATCTTGTCTAAACGCATATATTTACCCATATTCCAATATTTTGAATATGTTACCTAATTTTTAGTTGAACTTATTATTTTTTCTTAGATCTATAGAAGAAAAATGCCTAAAACCGTTACAATGAATATCATTTTTATATACATGACAATGATTGCTATGCCTTCTTCCTTAGATTTAAATTTAATTGCACTTTTTGTCTTACTTGCATGTGGTATCTTCAGCCATAACTCCTCCGTTACACTTGCAAGTGTGGCACTCATTATTGTAAAAATTACACCACTTTCGATGTATTTTCCATTTATACAAAACCATGCATTAAATATAGGAATTACAATTCTAACCATCGGCATGCTTGCACCAATTGCTAGTGGAACAATTGCAGGAGATACTTTGCTTAAATCTTTTGCAAGCTATAAATCTATTCTCGCAATTATTATTGGTGTATTTGTCGCTTGGTTAGGTAGCCGTGGCGTTAAACTTATGACTACCCAACCTGACGTTGTTGCAGGTTTACTTATTGGTACTGTTGCTGGCGTTGCCTTGCTACGTGGTGTCCCTGTAGGCCCACTCATTGCAGCAGGCATACTTTCATTATTTATTCACAAAGGATAACAATCTAAACTTATGACTTAAGAAGAATAATATTGACTTCTTTGTTGAGAGAATTTATCAAGTTGTTTTAAAAAACCTTCAAAATAATTTTTCTCTTTCTCTTCACTACGATAACCGGCATATAAGGTACGGCGTAGTCCTTGTGGTGCAATACAGTCTAAACGTCGACTTGTGACCCAACCCTTTTGTTCATATTCTTTTACTACCCAGTCAGGTAATGCACCAATACCTCGACCACTCGCAACAAGCTGAATAAGCATTTGCGTTAAATCGGTTGTTCTTATGTTTTTGGGTTGAATATTTGCTGGAATAAATAGGTGCGACATAATATCTAGACGATGTTTATCTACTGGATAAGTAATTAGCGTTTCATCAGCCAAGGCATGTACAGTAATTTTATCTGCGCGCACTAAAGGATGCGTATTTGATAACACTAACCGAGATTCATACTCGAAAATAGGAAAATACTCAACACCTTTTAAAGCAATTGGATCTGCAGTAATTAATAAGTCAAACTCACCATTTTGTAATAACTCGTGAGGATTAGACTCAAATGCTGGTGCAAAGTCTAAATCCACATCTGGATATTGCTGACGATATTGATTGAGCAGTGGCATCAACCAGTCAAAACAACTATGGCATTCCGATGAAAAGATAATACGCCCTGTTTGACCATGAATAATTCTGGTAATGTCACTTTGAGTGATATGAATTTGAGGCAAAATATCATCGGCAAGTTTTAATAATCGTTGTCCGACATTAGAAAACTGCACAGGCCGACTACGACGATTAACCACCTCTACCCCATACCAATGATCTAATTCTTTGAGTTGATGTGAAATGGCTGAAGGTGTTAAACATAAGTCACTTGCGGCAGCAACCAAAGAACCATGTTCTCTCAGCGCAAGTAATGTTCTTAAGTGTCTAATTTCTAGCATAATGATTTTTAAAATTGAATTTTATTCATTATAACATAGCGCTCATTAATACTGCTCAATATAACTTTAGATTAAATCTAATGCTTATCTATCAATCAGATTCGAACTTAAACCCAGTCAATCTAATTATAAATTGCTCTAATTTAGCTTTATTGTCAAAATACATAAAAATTTTAAAATACTTTCTTTGTAATTTGTTATCTTATACATATTCTGCTATCAAAATAGTCAATAAAGCATTAATAATTATACTATAGATATGCCAACCAAAAAGCTAACGATCTATTTAAGGAAATAAAAGACTATACGATCATTTTCACTACCCATAAACAAAATAAATCATTAATTAGTAATTCTTATAGGCACAACTAAAATGCTTAATCAACTTAATATTAAATATCCTATTTTTCTTGCACCAATGTCAGGTGTTTCTACACCCGCTTTAGCAGCCGCTGTCTCTAATGCAGGTGGACTCGGTGCTTTAGGCCTTGGCAGTAGTACTATTGATGACGCTATTCATCAAATAAAACAAACAAAATTACTGACTCCAAACGCATTTCAAGTCAACTTCTTTTGTCATGAAGAATACAAATTAGATAAAGAGCAAGAAAAAGACTGGATTCACTTTCTATCAAAAGAATTTTTTCGCTTAGGTAAAGAAGCACCAACCCAACTGCAACAGCTATATTCGAGCTTTAAAAATAATGATGACTATACAAATCTGCTTCTAGACACCAAGCCGAAAGCTGTTAGTTTTCATTTTGGACTTCCATCATATAGCCAAATTTCTGCACTTAAAAGTTCAGGAATCATGACTATGGTTTCTGTTACTCAGCTGTCCGAAGCATTAGAAGCACAAGCTTTAGGCATTGATATTCTTATCGCTCAAGGTATTGAAGCAGGTGGTCATCGTGGTATGTTTAATCCATCTAGAGAATCAGGAATTTTTACCTCTGATTTAGTAAGCATACTTATCGAACACCCTCAGATACAACTACCCGTTGTGGCTGCAGGCGGTATAATGGCAGGAGATGCTATTCGCAAGATGTTAGATTTAGGAGCATCGGCCGCTCAGCTTGGCACTGCATTTATACAATGTGAGGAGTCTGCAGCAAATCAATCCTATAAAAATGCCCTTTTTCAACAAAAAAATACGCAAATTACAGATATTATTTCGGGTCGTCCTGCTAGAGGACTTATCAGTCAATGGCATCAGATCTTAGCATCATGTCATGAAGTACAGCATTCTGGATATCCATATACTTATGATATTGCTAAAAAGTTAAGTACATTAGACCCAGCATTTTCAATATATTGGGCAGGTAGCAATGTATCAAATATACGGCGTTTAAATGCTCAATCACTAATGGAAACACTAATAGAAGAATTATTATAAAAATCTAATGATCTTGATTAGGTTTTTGCACTCTATAAAGACCACAGTTACCCGAAAATAAATAAGCTAGCAAGCAAGTAATAATGGCATAAGTCATAATTTGTGTACCAAATAACTCTAAGCCTAAAATAATCGAAGTCAATGGTGCTTTACTTGCACCTGAAAAAAGACTAATTAAACCTAGCCCAGCCAGTAATGAAATAGGTACTGGTAAAAAAGCACCTAGTGCATTCCCAAGTGTTGTTCCTACAAAAAATAATGGTGTAATCTCACCACCTTTAAATCCCGAACCTAACGTGATTGCTGTAAAAACAGTTTTATAAATAGAATCTACTATAGGCAATGGTACATAGAATGCCGCAATAACTTTATCTGTGCCTAAACCATTAAATTGCTGAGAGCCTACCAATAACGTAAGTAGCATCAAAACTACGCCCCCAATGAAAGGTCTAAGAATCATAGATGGAACAGCTTTTTTAAAGAGTTGGCCAATAAAGTGAATGGTCATTATAAAAAGACGTGCAGCTACCCCAAATATAAGTCCAGCAACCACCAACCCTAAAAGGACTTTGATATCGAGGTCAGGAAAACTAGAAATAATATAGAATGTATGTGGATGCACAACCTGAAATGCTTCAGGAACTTGTGCTGCAATTAATGCTGAAATAAAGCACGGAAATACTGCTGAATAGCGTAGACTCCCTAATGCAGTAATTTCCAAACCATAAATTGCACCTGCCAGTGGCAAACCAAAAATACCTGAAAAACCTGCTCCTATACTTGCCATAAGAAATATTTTTCGGTTATCTCTAGATACCCCAAGTAGTTGAGTAACATGGTCTGTTAGTGCCCCAGACAATTGAACAGCAGGTGCTTCCCTACCTGCAGATCCTCCAAACAATTGTGTTAAAATTGCTGTGAAGAAAATGAGTGGGCTCATTCTCTTAGGGATAAACGACTTAGGCTGTTGAATCTCATCAATGAATAGATGTGTACCTTTTTCAATTGGTGTACCATATTTATAAAATAAGTATCCAATGAATAGTCCCGTAAATGGCAAAAAGAAAATTAACCATGGATATGTAAATCGAATACTATTTGCTAAATCAAAACAACTGAAAATAAGTGTAGACGTAAACCCTGCAACTAGACCGATCGCAATAGAGGCACATAACCAATAACAAACATACTTAATAATTTGATCATATTCAGAAGATGGAAAAATTTTCATTCGTTATTATCACATCTGACCATAAAAGAGATTTATATCGAAATAATCTTAACATGTAACACAATATGTATGATCAATAATCATCAATTATTTACACAAAAAAAGCCCTTAGATATCTAAGGGCTTTTTCAATCGGAGCGTGTGATTATGCAGTCATATCCTTGATTGCATCAATAACAGCATTTACAGTAATACCAAAATGCTCAAATAGTGCTTTTGCAGGTGCAGACTCGCCATAAGTGGTCATACCAATCACTTTGCCATCTAAACCAACAAACTTCCACCAGTAATCAGCATGTGCTGCTTCAACTGCCACGCGAGCACGTATGTGTACAGGCAATACTGCTTCACGATATGCAGCATCTTGTTGCATGAAAACTTCAGCACATGGCATAGATACAACACGCACACCGTCTAATTGAGCATATGCTTGCATTGCGATGTCGACTTCAGAGCCTGTTGCAATAATAATTGCTTTTAATGCACCTTTCTCTTCTGCAAGTACATAACCACCTTTAGCCACATTTTCAACTTGCGTAGAAGTACGTGTTTGGAATGGTAAATTTTGACGAGACAAAATCAATGCAGATGGGCCATTCTGACGAAGTAAAGATGCCTTCCATGCAACTGCAGTCTCTACAGTATCGGCAGGACGCCATGTATTTAAGTTTGGTGTATTACGTAAAGACGCAATTTGCTCAATAGGTTGATGTGTTGGACCATCTTCACCTAAACCAATTGAATCATGTGTATATACATGAATCACACGTTGCTTCATCAATGCAGACATACGGACTGCATTACGCGCATATTCCATAAACATAAGGAAAGTTGCTACGTAAGGAACAAAACCACCATGCAAAGCAACACCATTTGCAATAGCTGTCATTCCAAACTCACGTACACCATAGTACACATAGTTACCTGCAGGGTTATCTTGAACACCTTCACAACCTTTCCAAAGTGTTAAGTTTGAACCTGCTAAATCTGCTGAACCACCTAACAGTTCAGGTAATTGCGGCCCAAATGCTTGTAGTGTATTTTGGCTTGCTTTACGTGATGCGATAGATTCCGCTTTTTCAATTGTTTCAGCAATAAATGCATCTGCTTTTTCAATGAAGTTTTGTGGTAAATCGCCATTTAAACGGCGTAAAAGCTCTTCAGCCTCAGTTGGATATTGTGCTTTATACTGCGCAAAAACCGTATTCCAAACTGATTCAGCATTTTGCCCTTTTTCTTTGGCATCCCATTGATCATAGATGTCTTGAGGAATTGTAAAAGCTTCACTCTCTAACCAGCCTAATGCTTCACGAGTCAGTGTAATTTCATCTGCACCAAGTGGCGCACCATGACTTGACTCTTTACCTTGTTTATTTGGTGAACCTAAGCCAATTACAGTTTTACATACAATTAATGTTGGTTTTTGAGTTTCTTCTTTTGCAGTTACTGTAGCTTGACGAATCTCTTCCTGATTATGACCATCTACATGTAAAACTTGCCAGCCGTAAGCTTGGAAACGCTTTTCAGTATCATCACTGAACCAACCTTCAACTTCGCCATCAATTGAAATTCCATTGTCATCATAATACGCAATCAATTTCCCAAGACCTAATGTTCCCGCTAAAGAACATGCCTCATGAGAAATTCCTTCCATCAGACAACCATCGCCCAAGAAAGTATATGTATAATGGTCAACCACTTTTAGTTCATCTTTATTGAACTGAGCAGCTAGCGTTTTTTCAGCAAGTGCAAAACCTACCGCATTAGCAATACCCTGACCTAAAGGACCCGTTGTTGTTTCTACACCTGGTGCATAACCTAACTCAGGGTGACCTGGCGTTTTTGAGTGTAATTGACGGAACTGTTTAAGATCCTCTAAAGATAAGTCATACCCTGTTAAATGAAGCAAAGCATATTGCAACATAGAACCATGTCCATTCGACAACACAAAACGGTCGCGGTTTGCCCATTGAGGGTTCGTTGGATTATGGTTTAAAAATTCACGCCATACAACATCAGCGATGTCTGCCATCCCCATTGGCGCACCAGGATGCCCAGAATTTGCTTGTTGAACAGCATCCATAGCGAGTACACGAATTGCATTTGCAATACGACGTTCATTTAAAGGGGTCGTCATAGGTCAGAGTCCAAAGTAGAAATGATTAACGAAAATGAATAAACATTCAAAACAGGTGTATTGTCTTAAAAAAAGCATACGGGGTAAAGCCTAACCGCACATTATTTATGCACTACTTTGCATAAGTTCTTCATCCGCTGTTATTTTTTAATAGAAAAAACCCCTTTTTTACTATTATCTAACAATATCATTATATATATAAACGAATCTCATCATATATTTTTACATTCATTCAGATAGATAACCAATAAGATAGCTCTAATTTCAATAAATAATATGTAAGGTAAGATCATGAATAAAGCCAATACCATTTTTGCAACTGCACTTTTATCTCTTACTAGTGTGTATGCATTTGCAGACAACAATCTTGGCAGCATGACAGATACTCTACGTACGTCAATTACTGAACATAAAGAAAATGCTGAAAAAGATTATCAAAACGTAAAGAATGCAGCTTCTGAAAAAGGGCGTGATTTTAAACAAGATGCAAGTGAAAAGTTTAAAAATGCTGAAACGAAAACCAAAGACTTTGGTCACAACATGCACCAGAAAACAGAAAGCTTTAATGACGGTGCAAAAGGAAGATTTACTGAAGCAAAAGAATCCACAAAAAATGGCTATGACAGAAGTAAAAATGCGATAAAACACAGAACTGAACAAGGTAAAAACTATACAGAAGAAAAATGGGATAAAGCAAAGGTTGCATCAAAAGACAAAATGCACCATATGTCTCAGGATTTCAAACATGATAAATCAGTAGCAAAGAATAAAGCTGAAGATTTTAAAAATGATACCAAAAACAAAGTAAATACGTGGACACAGCCCTCTACAGCACAATAAAGCTTTTGTTTTTGTCAACATGGATGCTTTTTCAATCAGATTTGGGAAAGCATCCTATGTGTAATTTATGACTTCAATCATGAATATAATTAAAAAAAAATACTGTTTGCAAGAAATTTATTCAATTTATCACTCTTCTACTGGTTCTTCACGACAAGTCGATGTAACATATCGGGTCTTTTAAAATTACTGTAATAGGGCTTTCATGCGCGAGTACGCTGTTTTTACTTCGGAATCTGTAAGCGAAGGTCATCCTGATAAAATGGCCGATCAAATTAGTGACGCTATTTTGGATGCTATTTTGAAAGAAGACCCATATGCAAGGGTTGCTTGTGAAACATTAGTAAAAACAGGTGCAGTGGTACTTGCCGGTGAAATCACAACAACTGCAAATGTGGATGTTGAATCAATTGTTCGTCAAACAGTAAACGGCATCGGATATCATCACTCAGATTTAGGTTTTGATGGATCAACATGTGCTGTCATTAATATGATTGGTAAACAATCTCCTGAAATTGCTCAGGGTGTTGACCGTCAAAAACCAGAAGACCAAGGCGCTGGTGACCAAGGCCTTATGTTTGGTTATGCAAGCCGCGAAACTGACGTACTTATGCCTGCTCCAATTTCGTACGCACATCGACTTATGGAACGTCAAGCAGACTTACGTCGAGATGGTACCCTCGCATGGTTAAGACCCGATGCAAAGAGTCAAGTTACTTTTGCATACGAGAATGGCAAACCAGTACGCCTAGATGCTGTGGTGTTATCAACACAACACGATCCTGAAATTTCTCAAGCACAGTTAAAAGAAGCTGTGATCGAAGAAATTATCAAACCTGTTATTCCACAAGACATGTTTCATGCAAGTACAAAATTCCACATTAACCCGACAGGTAAGTTTGTAATTGGTGGCCCAGTGGGCGATTGTGGTTTAACTGGTCGTAAAATTATTGTAGATACTTACGGTGGTATGGCAAGACATGGTGGTGGTGCTTTCTCAGGAAAAGATCCTTCTAAAGTTGACCGCTCTGCTGCTTACGCTGGCCGTTATGTTGCAAAAAATATTGTTGCTGCAGGCTTAGCCGATAAATGTGAAATTCAAGTAAGCTATGCAATTGGTGTTGCAGAACCTACTTCTATTTCAATTAATACATTTGGTACAGCAAAAGTTGAAGAGTCACTTATTATTGCTTTAGTGCGTGAACACTTTGATCTACGTCCATACGGTATTACACGTATGCTTGACCTTGTACAGCCAATGTATAAACAAACAGCCACTTATGGACATTTTGGGCGTAATGGCTCAGATCATGCATTTACTTGGGAAAAAACTGATAAAGTTGAAGCACTACGTCAAAGTAGTGGTCTATAAACCAAGTCGATAAAGCCCGTACATCACGGGCTTTATTGTATAAACCCTACGATATTATTTGATAACTTAGGTAATTTTTCTTCACTTGTATGAAAATAAAAATTACTGGCAGTGACTACAAATGCCACGCCCAAGCATGTAAAAAAACAAAAAGACCAAAAACCAAAGGGACTCTTTAAAGCATGAGAGCCACAATGAGGACACGATTTCTGATATAACTTTCTCTTCTTATTACAGCATGCACAGGTATAGTGAGATAGATACATTACAACGCCTCCTTTTCTTGGTTATATTATATTTTTCTCATTTTTAATTTTGATTACAGAACATCCACTTTTATCATATATTGTTTAATGAAAAATAGTGAGAATGAATGAAAGATTTTTGTTAAAATAAATAAAAGGCAACTTCTATGATCTTCTATGTCGCAGTTAATCAACCAAGGTAAATTTCGTGAGCGTGCTAACCGCACACGTAAATATCAACAATCTGAAAACCACCTAGCACAGCTAGAGAAAAATAATATCTATCCTAAAAATCAGACAGAACCCGTTAAAAAAACACCCGAACCTGCATAAAACAATGTTCGGGTGCTTTAAAAGCTAAATGACTACTTTTATTTTACATCTTTCATTTCTATTTTCTTAGACTCAGGTTTTACTTCCCTCGCCTCACCATCAATAATTTTTGAATCTCTTCCCATTCCTGATGTACCTTGTTGCCCTTGCATTTGCTTCATTAGATCCGCGAATGGATTACCAGCTCCATTTGCTCCCCCCATCATTTTTTCCATCATGGCTTGCTGTCTTTTAGCCATTGCTGATGTAAGCGCTTGTACAACCATTTTTTGTACAGGAGGAAGTAAAATTAAAGCCGCAATTACATCCGTGATTAATCCAGGAATAATTAACAATACTCCAGCAATTGCAGTCGCAATTTTACGTGAAACCGCAGCATCACCCGACAGTTGCCCTGTCATTTGCATCTGTTGTAATTGAGGCATAATACTTGAAGTACTTGATCTGAGTAATTTAAGACCAATAATTGCTGCAAGAATAAACCAGAAAAAGACATACCATCCACTTATGAATTGAGCAACACCAATCCATACTGCAATTTCTAAAATTGCTCCGATGACAACAAGAAGAACGACTTTCATGAAATTTAGCTTATCCTTTCAACAAATATATGACTTTATGCTTTTAAGTGACATAAAAATGAACCGTTAATCTATTCAATATGGGCAATTGTATATTTTTAAAGGTAGGTTACATCATTTTATACATAGAATTTGAACAAATAGTTTTAAGGATTTAGGACTTTAAAACTTTAAATGCATATAATCGCTGTTGTACATCTTTTTAAATTTTTTATTATGTCTTTAATTATTGGTATTGACCCAGGATCTAGGCTTACAGGCTATGGAATTATTGAAAAAAATGGCAATACATTAAAGTTTATTGATGCTGGTACAATACGCACAGAAACACAAGAAATTCCTGAGCGGTTGAAACGTATTTTTGCAGGTGTTGAACGTATTGTTAAATTTCATGGCCCCACTGAAGCGGCTGTAGAACAAGTATTTATGGCACAGAACCCTGATTCTGCTTTAAAGCTGGGGCAAGCACGGGGTGCTGCAATTGCAGCATTGGTCAATTTAGATCTTCAAGTTGCAGAGTATACTGCCAGACAAATTAAACAGTCAGTGGTTGGATATGGTGCAGCAGATAAAGAACAAGTACAAATGATGGTCATGAATATTCTAAAGCTTACTATTAGACCACAAGCAGATGCGGCTGATGCTTTAGCAGCAGCGATATGTCATGCACATGCATCAGGAAGCATGAGTAAAATGGCTGTACTTAATGCGCTCGGCGGAATGGCTCGAGGCCGTAGTAGATATAGTCGCAAACGCTAATTTAAGTACATACTCTTAAAAAATTTAAAACTTTTGGAGTATTTTGCCTTATAGGTATGATCAGTTTTCTGTATGATTATGCTTATAGAAATATTCAATTTTACACGGAAATGACAATGACTGTACGAAATGATTGGACGCGCGCGGAAATCCAAGCACTCTATGATCAACCATTTTTAGATTTGGTCTTTGAAGCTCAGCGCGTACATCGCCAAAACTTTCAAGCGAACACCATTCAGGTAAGTACACTGTTGTCAATTAAAACAGGAAAATGCCCTGAAGACTGTAAATACTGCTCTCAGTCTGTACGCTACGACTCTAAACTAGAAGCTGAAAAAAGAATTGCTGTAGAAAAAGTTATCTCTGAAGCAAAAGAAGCAAAAGCCTCAGGTTCTTCACGTTTCTGTATGGGTGCAGCATGGCGTAATCCTCATGAAAAAGATATGCCTTATGTATTAGAGATGGTAAAAGAAGTTAAAGCGCTTGGCATGGAAACATGTATGACGCTTGGTATGCTAAATGAATCTCAAGCTCAGCGTTTGCATCAAGCTGGCTTAGATTATTATAATCACAACCTAGATACATCACGTGAATACTACAGTAATATCATTAGTACACGTACATTTGATGACCGTCTAAATACGCTTGATCATGTCCGTAATGCTGGCTTAAAAGTATGTAGTGGCGGAATTGTAGGTTTGGGTGAAGAACGCAATGATCGTATTGGGTTATTATATGAGCTTGCAACTTTACCAATTCACCCTGAATCAGTACCAATCAACATGCTTGTTCCTATTGAAGGAACACCATTAGCAAATGTTGAAAAACTAGATGTAACTGAATGGATTAGAACGATTGCTGTTGCGCGAATTATAATGCCACATAGTTATATTAGATTATCAGCAGGTCGAGAAGCACTAAGCGATTCAGATCAGGCACTGGCCTTTATGGCAGGTGCAAACTCTCTCTTCTCTGGGGAAAAACTTCTTACTACACCAAATGCAGGTGAAGGCAAAGACAAACAATTATTCCAAAAACTCGGACTCACACCTGAAAAACCAAAACCTTCAGTTGCAGAATTATCAGTAGATGCAATGTCTATATCTGCATAATTTTAAAGCATCATAAGTAGCTGATGTTACTTATGATGTGACTAAGATTCCATATTTCGCTGTAAGAAACATCCCTATACGCAAGATATCCTCACCTGCAGCGTGCCTAACAGTCCACTCTTTGCGTATTGCATCATACTTTAACTCATCAAAGCACTCATCGTATTTCATTAACCATTGAATGGTTTGTGACCATTCTTTAATAACATGTGTTTCTTTCAAAATCATCAAGCCTTACTTTTATTGTGAGATGCTATCATATAAATGAAACACCTATTATTAAAGTAAAGTTAAGCAACTTTTGGATATTGAATCAGTTGCCCTGCTCTTAAGCTTCTTAATGCTTCCTCATTGAAGAAGATTGTTAATAGATGTTTTCTGGTGTTGATGTCGTGGTGATGCACTAAAGTTTGATCACCAATCAATGTATCTAAATGATAGGCATCAACAATATTTAAAATACTATCTAAGTTAATTGTAAAAGATGCTCGATCATGACCAAAGATATCATCTAATGTACTTAGATGAATATTTGTTGTTATCTCATTGGGATATTTTTCCAAATGAGATTGTAAAAACTGTACAAACTTGTGAGCAAAGAAAAAATAATCAGTTTTGTGTGTATATTCCATATTCATAATGACTTTCTCCTAAAGCTATTTATTATTAATAACGCTAAGTCATACTTATAAATTAAGAATACAACCTTAAAAAATAATTAAACATTTGTAATTTTAGTTACATATTCTCAAAATAAGATTTTTCATTTAATTTATATTATAGATAAAGCTAATCATTTAAAAACTAATGAAATTGTAAGTCTTTTTATATAATATAAACAAAATATAGAATTAGTTAGGAATAACAATGAACCATCCAAATGACTTAAAATATGTAACAACACATGAATGGGTAAAACGTGACGCCGATTTCATTATTACAGGTATTACCGATCATGCACAAGATGCGCTAGGTGATCTCGTCTATATCGAAATGCCTGAAGTTGGTTCTCATTTAGATGCAGGCGTTCAAGCAGGTGTAGTAGAGTCTGTTAAAACAGCATCGGATATTCATATGCCTATTTCTGGGACAATTATAGAAGTAAACGAAGCATTAGATGAAGACCCAGATTTTATTAATGATGATCCATACGGTAAAGGTTGGATTTATAAAATTAAACCAGACAATATCAATGATATAGATTCACTTCTTAATAGTGAAGCTTATGAAGCTGGTCTGTAGAACATAAAGCATTTTACAGGGCGATTTTTACGCCCTGTATATTACTCTTATTAAGAATTATCCAACATCTGTGCAACTTCAAGCACAATACTCTCAGTTTTCTCCCATCCTAAACAGCCATCTGTTACTGACTGACCGTAGACTATATCTTGTGTTATTTTTTGCGCACCATCAACCAAATGACTTTCCACCATAACACCTTTTACCCCAGTCGTATGACGTTCTGAAATAATTTGCTTAAGTATTGCCGGTTGTTTTAATGGATTTTTACCACTATTACCATGACTACAATCTACAACAAATACTGGTAAGTCACCCACAATTTTACTCTTAATTTGTTCAATAGATTCTGCATCATAGTTCGAGCCTGTATTGGCACCTCTTAAAATAATATGAGGAAAGAGATTGCCATGGCTACGTTTAATTACAGGCTGACCCATTTGTCCTAGTGCAAAGAAGTCATGAGATGCAGATGCAGACTGTATTGCATCTAGTGCAATTTGTACGGAACCATCTGTTCCATTCTTAAAACCAACAGCAAAAGGTAAACTACTTGCTATTTCACGGTGAATCTGGGATTCAGAAGTTCTTGCACCAATAGCACCCCAAGTAATTAAATCATCGAAGTAACCTGTAACCATCGGATTAAGAATTTCGCTTGCTAAAGGAATACCAGCTTCAATTACACGAATATATAATGCTCTAGATTGTTGTATTCCCTGCGCAAGATCGCATTGGCCGTCTAAAGATGGATCATATAGAAAACCTTTCCAACCTACTGTTGTTCTCGGTTTTTCAATATATGCACGCATCACAATAAAGATATCTTGTTCTACTTGTTTTTGTAATTGTACTAACCTTTGCGCATACTCAAGCACTGCTTTAGGATCATGAATCGAACAAGGACCAATAATCAGTAATAATCGATGATCTTCACCAGCAAGTATTTTTCTTACAATTTCTCTGTGTTTAATCACTTGTTGTTGTAATGCGGATGATAATGTTAAATCTTCTTTTAACTGGGCTGGACTTAAGAGCGTTGTTTCTTGTTCAGTTGAAGTAGGTAAAACTAAGGTATTCATAGATCTTTCCTTTAGAGCATTCTGCTCAAATTTATCTTTTTAACAATCGTATCTGATGTAAACGTTTAAAGTTAAATACAAAGCAATATTGACCAAAAAAATATGTATTAAAGTAATTCATCATCGTAACATCCTGAAATATGAACAGATATAAAAAAACCTGATTGGTGGTTGCCAATCAGGTTCTAAATTTTCGATGGGCAACCTACTTATTTTGCCCATATGTGTATAGGGCAACTATCTAAAGTACCAAAAATACACGTATGTAAAAGTAGGTTGCTGAAATAACATATCTATTCTGTCTAAATTAAAACTGCTTAAAATTAAAATAGCGCATTTTAAATGACATATCAATCCTTTCACATTAAAAAATGCCTCATAAGAGGCATTTTTTAATTATTTAATTTTAGCGTTAGATTTTAAATAATCTACATACGCTGCCATTTCCTGTTCACCACGTGCTTGCTGATAAATTTGCTTAACCTGTTGTAACTTTTCAGGTGTTAATTTTTTTACAGCATCTTTCTCAACATGTGCTACCGCAACAACAAGTAATTCATTTGGTAATGTTGTCGTGCCAACAGACCACATGTCTTGTTTAGGTACAGGTAAAGTAAATGCAACATCTGCAATTTCTTTTTTCAAATTTTGACGTGTAAAGGTGCCTGCCTTCTCAAACTTAATATCAGTCGATTTGGCTAAAGCGTCTTTAGATGTCTCGTTTGAGAAACGTTGCAATGAAGCAGATATTTTTTGTTTTGCAATATCTGACGCTTTTTGGTTAATCAGCTTTGCTTTAACTTCTTCTTTAACCTGTGCTAATGGTTGAACACCTTCTGGATAATAATTACGAACTTTAATCCAAATTGTTTCACCATTATTTAAAGCAATACTTGTAGAAACATTTCTATCACCGTTTCTAACATCATCACTAAATAATTTTGCTTTAACAGCAGGATTACTTAGGTAAACATCTTTTGTCCATAGGCTTACATGTTTTGCTGTCTCTATATGTGCAACTTTTACCTGCTGAGTAATCACATCTAGTGCATCGGCACCGACAACACTATCATTTAAGTTATTGACTGTATCAGTATAAATATTGTCAACTTTTGACTTTAGCAAGTTGGCTTTTAATTGCTCTTTCTCACTCTCAAAAGATGCAATTTGTGGTGCATCTGTATTTACTTCAATCAGATGATAACCAAATTGAGTTTTGATTGGCTGTGAAATGTCACCATTTTTTGCTGACTTGACGGCATCATCAAACTCTGTAGAACCTAACGTTCCCACTTGATAACCTGCTAATAGGCCACCGCTAGATTTTGAAGTTGGATCTTCAGAATACTCTTTCGCTGCAGCAGCAAAAGATAAACCAGATTTAATTTTAGCACTAATTTCATTGATTAATTTTTTTGCATCTGCGTCTGAACGATTATCTTCCGTCACTAAAATATGACTTACATGCTTCGGTGCATTCGTTTTTTGTGCATCAACATATTGAGTATAAGCATGCTGTAATTCAGCGTCAGTAATCTGCTGGTTTTCTGCCGTAAACATAGTTGGTTTTACAACCACGTAATCTACATCTACAGATGCACTACGTCTAAAGCTATTTAAATGCTGTTCATAGTACTTTTGGATTTCCGCATCTGTTGCTACTATATTCTTTTTATAATCGTCTAGTTTAATACTTGCTAGATATAAATCTCTTTGCTCAGCTTGAAGATTTGCAAAATAATTAATATCCGTATTACTTACTAAAGCATAGTTAGAAATTGTCCCAGAAAGCATTTTCAACGCATGATCTTGTCTTAAATTTGCAATTAGCATGTCTTTAGTAATACCTCTGTTTTTTAGGTAATTACCAAACAACTCATTACTAAATTTTCCATTTACTTGAAAATCTGGAAGTTGAGAAAGCATTTGCACAAATTGTGCATCACTCATATTAATATCTAGCTTTTTCGCCTGCTGTAATAGCAGTGTTTTTGCAATGAGCGTATTTAATGCAGCCTCATGAATCGCATGCGTATTTAATAATGATTCATCTCCTTGAACATATTGTAAATACTGCTGGCGATATGCCTTCATTAACTCATCAAGATCCTTGTTTGTAATCTCTTGACCATTGACCTTTTTAGCAACATCAGCCTTATTCGAACCACCAAAATAGCCTTCAATACCAACCAATGCGACAGGTGCAAGAAAAAGTACTAAAAGAACCTTCCCTAACCAACCCTTAATAAGTTTACGAAACGAGTCCATAAATATTCCAATATTTTATTTTCGTGCAATTCTAACTGAAATCTATAAATGAATGAATGTATTCGCTTATATTTTTAGCACCAATAATAAAAAACGCGCCAAACGGCGCGCTTTTACTTCTATAGCAATTAAGCAACAGCGTCTTTTAAGCCTTTACCTGCTTTAAAGCTTGGTACTTTACTCGCTTTAATTTGAAGTTCTTCACCAGTTTTTGGATTACGACCAGTGCGAGCTGCGCGCTCTTTTACATTAAATGTGCCAAAACCAACAAGTGTAACAGTATCACCGTCTTTTAGAGCTTCTGTGATTGACGCAATAGTGGCATCCAATGCTTTACCTGCATCAGTCTTAGATAATCCCCCTTTTGCTGCAATTGCATCAATTAATTCTGATTTATTCATGAAGATTACATCCTCTAATTTCGTTTGTTTAAGATTTAAGGGTTTATAGATCTTACCGTAGTGCATTTATAGCAATGCTTTGGGGGGAAACGCAATACTGATTAATTGCTTTTCTTTCATTTTCAATTCAAAAAAACGAAAAACTCTTTAAATATTGAGCAACAATGATATTTTAGATTAATTATTAATCAAAAAGAAAACTTTATAATAAACTCAGATATGAATAAATAGTCATCATCAATCTATCGTAATAGTTGATTTTCTTGCTATAGCGCGTAATTTCATTTATTTTGTGATGATATGGTGCATGTGGATCAGGTGATGGCTTTACTATACTTATAACATCACAAACATAACCATGTTAACCAAACTAATTAAATTTATTTAAGAGTGATTGTTACTGAGGGATTTCACAATGAGTACATCGCAACAAGGGCAAAAACAACCTCATTTGTTGCTCAATTTAACTCTAATTACTCTTGAGACGTTTTACAGTTTTATTTTTAAGAATGATGATTTAATAAAAAGACAGTCTCAAACATTTATTGAAGAAGAATTTGTTTTAAAAGTAAATAGCTATATCCCCTATGTAGATTTCTATGTATATTTTACGAAAAAAGGGATTTTATTTGATACAACTCCTCCTAAAAAAAATGTAAATTTGGAAATGAGCAGTACCATCTTTGGTTATTTCCAAACATTGGTACTTGGTAACTCTAAAAGCGTACGTGCCATTAAATTATATGGTGAAACTGCTCATAAAGACCAAATGAGAGATTTACTTTTACAACTTTCTATTCCTCGCATTGCGAGTGACTGGAAAAACTGGCTGTCTTTCTCTAAATTAAAAAGTGATGTGACATCTTCACAAACACGAACGAGTGACCTGCTCGATAAAATAGACTATCAACGTGTAAAAATAGATAATTTACAAATCGAAGTAAAACAATATAAGCATCAAATTCGTTTATTAAAAGCAAAACAAAAACGATTAATACTCATCTTTTTAATGATTATTATAGGCTTATGTGGGGTTTTAATATACAATTGGATTTAACAATTCATACAATTTAAATAAATCATTGAAATGTTACTTTCTTTCCCCGTTAAAAAACTTGACTATTTTAGTCAGGATTCATAAAATTTATGTATCTTATCTAAACATGTGTATCGAATCATGCGCTTAACAACTCGCGGTCGCTACGCAGTGACTGCACTCCTCGATTTGGCATTGCAGTCGCCTAAAGAAACGATCACTCTTGCCGAGATTGCAACACGCCAAACAATATCAGTTGCTTATTTAGAACAACTCTTTGCAAAACTAAAACGCAACGGCTTAGTGTCAAGTGTACGCGGTGCAAATGGTGGTTATCACTTAGCAAAAGATGCAGACGATATTACAGTTTTAGAAATTATCGAAGCCGTAAATGAAACAGTAGATGCAACACGTTGTGACCATAAAGGAAATTGTCAGAACGGTGCTATGTGTCTAACCCATGATTTATGGCAAGGTCTCTCACACCATATTGCCGATTATTTAGCAAAAATCACACTTGCTGACCTCATTTCTCAAAAAAATGTACAAACAGTGGCGCTGCGCCAAAACTCAGTGAATCGCGATTCAGCCCTATTATCGGTTACAGGTATTTAACATGAAACGTCCAATTTATCTTGATTATGCAGCAACAACGCCAGTAGACCCACAAGTTGCTGAACGCATGATGGAATGCCTAACTTTTGATGGTACGTTTGGCAACCCTGCATCACGTTCACATGCTTACGGATGGCAATCAGAAGAAAAAGCAGAATACGCACGCGAGCAAGTAGCAAACCTTGTTAAAGCCGATCCACGCGAAATTGTATGGACATCTGGTGCGACAGAAGCAGACAATCTGGCACTAAAAGGGATCGCACAATTTTACAGCTCAAAAGGTAAACATATTGTTACCAGTAAAATTGAACATAAAGCAATTTTAGATACTTGTCGTGAACTTGAATCCGAAGGCTTTGAAATTACATATATTGAACCACAACCTCAAACAGGTTTAATTACCCCTGAAATGGTTGAAGAAGCTATACGTCCAGATACAATTTTAGTTTCATTAATGATGGTAAATAATGAAATTGGAACTGTTACAGACGTAGCAGCTATTGGTGAGATCACTCGCAAAAACAAGATCTTTTTCCATGTAGATGCTGCCCAAGCAGCAGGTAAAGTAGAAATTGATCTTAGCCAAATGCATGTGGATCTTATGAGCTTTTCTGCACATAAAATTTATGGTCCAAAAGGTATAGGGGCTCTTTACGTACGCCGTAAACCGAGAGTACGTTTAAAAGCACAAATGCATGGTGGTGGTCATGAAAGAGGTATGCGTTCAGGTACACTAGCAACGCATCAAATTGTTGGTATGGGCGAAGCATTTGAGTTAGCTGGTAAAAATCTAGAAGCTGAACAAAAACGCTTACGTGGACTACGCGATAAGCTTTGGAATGGTTTACAAGATTTAGAGCAAGTTTTTCTAAATGGTCATCCTACCTACAACGTTGCTAACTACTTAAATGTAAGTTTCAACTTTGTAGAAGGTGAATCACTTATGATGTCTTTAAAAGATATTGCTGTATCAAGTGGTTCTGCATGTACTTCTGCAACACTTGAGCCATCATATGTACTTAGAGCACTAGGTCTATCAGATGAGCTTGCACACAGCTCTATTCGCTTCAGTTTTGGTAAATATACTACTGAAGAAGATATAGACTATGTAATTACAGTAACAAAAGCTGCTGTAGAAAAGCTTCGTGAACTTTCTCCTCTTTGGGATATGTACAAAGATGGAGTTGATCTTTCAACAGTTGAATGGGCTGAACATTAATTAACCCCACATTTTAATATAGAACTCAGGCGAGTCCCAGGTTTGGAGAAGTCTCATGGCATATAGCGAAAAAGTAATCGATCATTACGAAAATCCTCGTAACGTTGGCGTTTTAGACAAAAATGCAAATAACGTCGGTACAGGTATGGTTGGTGCTCCTGCATGTGGTGACGTTATGCGTCTACAAATTCAAGTAGATGATAACGGAATTATTGAAGAAGCACGTTTTAAAACATATGGTTGCGGTTCTGCAATTGCATCTAGTTCTTTAGTGACAGAATGGCTTAAAGGAAAAACACTAGATCAAGCACAAGCAATTAAAAATATTGATATTGCAAATGAACTTGCTTTACCTCCTGTAAAAGTACACTGTTCTGTACTTGCAGAAGATGCAATTAAAGCTGCGATTGAAGATTATCGTACTAAAAAATCAAACGTCTAAAACACATACGGAGTTTTCATGATTCATTTAACTGAAAGTGCAGCAACTCATATCCGCAACTTCTTACAGAATCGCGGTAAGGGCGAAGGCATTCGTATTGGTGTGAAAACTTCGGGATGCTCAGGCTTGGCTTACGTGCTCGAATTCGTAGATGATGTTGAAACACATGACCAAGTTTTTGAGCAACATGGTGTAAGAGTTTTTGTAGATCCTAAAAGTTTAGTATATCTAGATGGTTTGGAAATGGATTATGCAAAAAATGGACTCAATGAAGGTTTTGAGTTCAGAAATCCAAACCAAAAAGGTGAATGTGGCTGTGGTGAATCTTTTACTGTTTAACGCAGTCAACTATCACTTTTTCTACTCATACTTTTAAATCAATAAAACTGTATAATTATACTGTTTTATTGATTTTTTCATCATAGAATAATTGCCATGAACTACTTTGAATTATTTAACTTACCAGTCACACTCTCTATTGATTTGGATGAGTTAAAGTCTACAACATTAAAACTACAGCAAAAATATCACCCTGATCGTGCAGAAAATAAAGAACAAGCACTAATACAGTCGAGTGAAATAAACCATGCGTATAAAATACTTTCTCATGTAGATAGTCGAGCAGCTTATTTACTCTCACTTAAAAATCAAGATGAAGGTCTTGACCAATCTATTCACGATTTATTTTTCCTACAAGACGCATTAGAAGTACGTGAAGACTTAGAAAATGCAACTACAGAGTCACAATTAACTTCTGTCAAAAATCAAGTAATCCAAGCTATCGAAAGTCTCACAGTCGATTTTCAAAATAGCTATGAACATTCTGACTGGGATAATGCAAAAGATTACGTTAGAAAATTGCAGTTCTTTCAACGTGTCCTTAATGACGTCGATAAAGCCGAAGAAAAGTTATTTGATGATCAATTCGATCAAGACGATTTCTAATATTCACCATTACACACTTTAATTTAAGGATTGTATATACATGGCACTCTTGCAAATCGCAGAACCAGGACAGTCAACCGAACCGCATCAACACCGTGTTGCTATCGGTATTGATCTAGGAACAACGCACTCTTTGGTTGCTGCCGTCCGCTCAGGTGAAGCCAAAGTATTGCAGGATGAACAAAATCGTGTGCTATTACCTTCAATTGTCCACTATACAAATGCTGTACATCACTATGGTGATGAAGCCAAATCCTTCTTATTAACTGATCCTAAAAACACAATTGTTTCAGTTAAAAGATTTATGGGTCGATCAAAAGCTGACATTAAGTTTCAACACCCTTACGAACTTTTAGGTTCAGATCAAGAAATGCCATCTTTTCAAACAACTGCTGGTGCAAAAACACCTGTAGAAATTTCGGCAGATCTACTCAAGCAACTGAAACAAAGAGCTGAGAAAACCTTAGAAAATAATATACAAGGTGCTGTAATTACAGTCCCGGCCTACTTTGATGAAGCTCAACGTCAAGCAACTCGAGATGCTGCAGAATTAGCAGGTTTGAACGTACTTAGGCTACTTAACGAACCGACTGCTGCTGCGGTTGCATACGGATTAGATCAAGCATCAAATTTAGCTATTGATCAAAACTATGTCATTTATGATCTAGGTGGTGGAACATTCGATGTTTCTGTATTGCGTTTTAGCCAAGGTGTTTTTGAAGTACTCGCAACTGGCGGACATACAGCATTAGGCGGTGATGATCTAGATCGGCTTATCGTAAAATGGTTAAAACAACAACTTAATCTTGAAAGTCTTAGCGTTGAACAATATGCTCATTTTATTCTCGCTGCTAAATTGGCAAAAGAGCAACTTTCTAACGAGCAAAGCGTTCAAATCTCTTTAGAAGACCAACAGATTTATCTAGATCGACCAACATTTGAGAATATCATTCAAATTGCATTAGATCGAACAATTCAGGTATGTAAACGAGTTTTACGTGATGCAAAACTCTCTTTAAATGATATCAAAAATGTTGTTTTGGTAGGTGGATCTACTCGCTCCTATGCAGTACAACAAGCTGTTGCAAACGTATTTGAACAAGAACCGTTATGTACTATTAATCCAGATGAAGTTGTCGCTATTGGCGCTGCCATTACTGCAAATCAATTGGTTGGCAATAGTAAAGACGGCTCATTATTACTTGATGTTACTCCTCTATCTCTCGGCTTAGAAACGATGGGTGGTTTAGTAGAGCGCTTAGTATCACGCAACACAGCCATTCCTGTTGCACGTAGACAAGAGTTTACAACATACAAAGATGGTCAAACAGCGATGCTTATACATGTAGTACAAGGCGAACGTGACCTCGTAGAACATTGTAGATCTTTAGGTCGCTTTGTTTTACATGGCATTCCGCCAATGACTGCGGGTCAAGCACGTATTGAAGTTACATTTCAGGTCGATGCAGATGGCTTACTTTCTGTTTCAGCACAAGAAACAACTTCTGGTGTACAAGCTAAAATTGATATTAAACCTTCTTATGGACTATCTGATGCAGATATGGAACGCCTACTGGTTGAAGGCTTTCAACATGCAGAAGAGGATAAAAACTTAAGACATCTACAAGAAACAAAAGTGGAAGCTCAACGTGAACTTGAGGCTCTAACACAAGCGCTTCATGTTGATGCAGATTTACTGAATGAAAATCAAAAAGATCATTTAGAGGAAGCACGCTACACACTTAGCGAGCTCCTCAAAGGTTCAGACATTAAAAGTATTGAAAGTGCTATTAAACGTCTGAAAACATATAGTGATGAATTTGCTGCAATGCGAATGAATCGTCATATCGACAAAGCCTTATCAGGCACAAAACTCGATGACTGGTCAAACTCAAGCTCTGAATAGGTAACCATATGCCACGTATTAAAGTTCTTCCTCATGCCCAATTTTGCCCAGAAGGCGCAGAGTTTGAAGTTGAGAAAAGTAGTAACTTATGTGCGAGTCTACTGCAAAATGGAATAAAAATTGAGCATGCATGTGATATGTCCTGTGCTTGTACCACTTGTCACGTCATTGTTCGTCGTGGTTTTGACAATTTAGACGAAATGAACGATGTAGAAGCAGACTTATTAGATCGTGCTTGGGGTTTAGAACCTGACTCAAGACTTTCATGCCAAGTTGTTATTGAGGATGAAGACTTAGAAGTTGAAATTCCTAAATATACGATTAACCATGCCTCTGAGAATCATTAGAAATATAAGAGCCCAAGTTAAGACTTGGGCTCTTAAGCTAGTTATCATCTAATTCATCTTTTTCTCTAAGTAGCGCAACGCCATTTTCAGTTGTAATACTCTTTTGCTCTTGAATACGAATCACTGCTTTTTCCAATATTGCCACTAAATCATCATATTCATAATGTTGCACTTCTTCTAAGTTTAATAATAAGTGAAAGCCTTTGTATTCATAATCAAACCACTTTTGTGCTTCTGATTTCATTCCAGTATATTTGTCTAAAACTTGCCAAGTTTCAGTTGTATTTTGCACCCCTTTTAGCTGTATAGACTGTTTTGGAATACAGATAAATTCATCCTTAATCAGTTTATAGGTAGCGCCAGCAATCAGAATTTCATCAATATCTGCAACTGCTTGTAACCTTGCAGCCAAATTCACATCGTGACCAATTACAGTATAAGACATACGATAATCTGACCCGTAGTTCCCTACGTGGCAATATCCCGTACTTACACCCATACGTACATGTAACTCTGGAAATCCCATTTTTAGCCATCTTTCACGTAGCACATGCATTTGCTGTCGCATTGTAATTGCCATCTCAATACAACGCTTGGCATCCTGCTCTATCCCATTACTATGCGGATCGCCGAAAAAGATTAAGATTCCATCACCAATAAACTTATCAAGTGTTGCCTCATACTTTTTTGCAATTTCAGTCATATGGCTCAAGTAGTCATTGAGAACGAAGGCCAAATCGTCTGGAATAAGTGTTTCAGATAATTCAGTAAAGCCCTGAATATCTGAGAAGAACACCGTCATTTTCTTTCTTTTATACTTAATTTTTGCCTGAGTCTGCCCACTCATGATAGATTGCCACAACTGATTTGGTGCGTATCGACTCAGTTGAGTAGAAAACTGTACATATCTATTCATTTGCTCTTGATAGTAATCTTTTGTCTTTTCCAAATAGTCTTCATGTCTCTTCTTAAAATAAACACCAGATCCAAGATATAGTAAAAAGCAAAGTAGACTATAAACTGTTAGCCTTACACTATCTAGAACGAAATAATTTTCAAATCCGAAAAATAAAATAGCATTTAAATAAACAACAATGAGGGCTAGAATCAGTGAAAAACTATACGTCGAAAAAGCAATATTCGTTAAACTTTTCACACACCAAAGCATGATTAAAATTAGAGCAGTAAAGACAATTGGAAAATGTGTTGCAGACAGCGCAGCAGAAACCACAATAGTATCTAGAGCAAAGAGAACTTGCCGTGCGTAAAACTCACTAAATTCAGATTTAATATATACAAATAACTTTAAAGACAGCGGAAAAACAATTAATGACAGAATAAAAACAATAAGATGCTGAAATTGTAACGGTACAGCAAAATAGTAAAGCAATACGCCTAGAGACAGCAATATATATGCCATCAACCTGTATAAGCTTTCAATAACAAATCGGTTATTTATAATACGGTCAAATGACATGTTATTGCTGCCCTCCCAAAACAGCGTTGATATTCAAACCATTAATCCATACGCCAGTCAAATGGCATATCACCCTGACCACGCAAAGCAAGCATCAGTGTTTGGCGCATATGTGACAATACTTCATTATTGTAAGGTACTGCTTCTGTACCCCATACTGGTTTTGGCCACGCTGTATCATTTTGATAGCGAACAACATGATGAAAATGAAGCTGTGGTACAACATTGCCTAAAGCTGCAACATTCATTTTATCTGCACGAAAAACACGTGATAATTGACTAGATAACCAACTTGATTCGCGTAAAAATTGTTCTTGATCTGCTTGGCTTAATTCATATAACTCTGTTATTCCTGGTACACGCGGTATCAAGATTAACCAAGGAAATCGCATGTCGTTCATTAAACGACATGTTGACAAAGGAAAGTCGCCTACAAAGAAAGTATCTTTGGCTAACTGTGGATGCAGACTAAACATATCTTTATAAATTATCAAAATAAAAGTAGGTTAATCTTAACATATAGAATTTCTCATGAATATGAACCAATTTCATTTGTATACACATTTCAAGAGTTGCAAAGTCCATTTTGCATGCTATCGGTCTTCTTAATGAGCAAGATTTATGCTCAGTTTTTTAAACACTTCTTTAATAAAATGAATTCTCTTATCATACTCCTCAAAATTCACCATGAGTTTAATTCTTTGTCCACCATCCATACGAAATTCCGTTGGTTGTTTTTGAATCATTTGAATGATTGTTATTGCTTGAACTGGGGTATCTTGAGAAAACTCAAGATAACCACCATAAGCACTCATATCAATTTTTGTAACGCCCAACTCCTCTGCTTGTAACCGTATTTCATGAACACTAAACAGTTGTTTTACAGTTTCAGGCAACAACCCAAAACGATCAATTAATTCCATTCGGATATTGTTGAGTTTTTCCATCGTGTCTGTATTACTAATACGTTTATAAAATAAGAGACGTTGATGTACATCACCCAAATAACTGTCCGGAATAAGCGCTGGCATATGTAAATTAATTTCAGCAGTTAAATTTAAAGGTGCATCAAAGTTTGGAGTGCGACCTTTTTGGATTGCTTTCGTTGCCTTTTCAAGCATCTCCATATACAAGCTATAGCCAATTGCTTGCATCGAGCCACTCTGTTTTTCACCCAACAGTTCACCTGCACCACGAATTTCTAAATCTTCAGTCGCAAGCATAAACCCTGCACCTAAATTCGTTGCACGTTGTATTGCGTCTAAACGTTTCTCTGCATCACCTTTAAGCCCTTTAATTGAAGGTACAAGTAAATAAGCATATGCTTGATGATGTGAACGTCCTACTCGTCCTCGTAGCTGATGCAATTGTGCTAAACCTAACTTATCTGCACGTTCAATAATAATTGTATTTGCGTTAGGCACATCAATACCCGTTTCAACGATAGTCGAACACACCAAAACATTATACGACTTATGATAAAACTGCTGCATGACATGTTCTAACTCACGCTCTCTCATTTGTCCATGTGCAACTGCAACACGTGCTTCAGGAATAAGATTACGCAAATTCTCAGCCGTTCTTTCTATGGTATCTACTTCATTATGTAAGAAATAAACCTGCCCACCGCGTAGTAGTTCACGTAATACTGCTTCCTTAATTGTGGCATCCGTTTCTTCTTGAACAAACGTTTTTACAGCCAAACGCCTTGCAGGAGGTGTTGCAATAATAGATAAGTCACGCATACCACTAAAAGACATATTGAGTGTACGAGGGATGGGGGTAGCGGTTAGCGTCAGCATATCTACATCCGCACGCATTGCTTTTATCCGTTCCTTATCACGCACACCAAATCGATGCTCTTCATCTACAATCATTAAACCAAGATCTTTAAACTTCACACTTTCTTGTAGAATCTTATGGGTACCGATAACAATATCAACCTTACCTTCAGCCAAGTCCTCAATTACTTTTTGGTGTGTTTTATTGGAACCAAATCGTGAAAGTACTTCTATGCGAATCGGCCAGTCTGCAAATCTATCTTTAAAAGATTCGAAATGCTGTTGCGCGAGCAATGTTGTAGGTACCAGAACAGCTACTTGCTTGTTGTTTTGAACGGCAACAAATGCCCCTCTCATAGCAACTTCTGTTTTACCAAAACCAACATCACCACAGACAAGACGATCCATAGGTTTTGCCTGTTGCATATCATGCAGTGTTGCCTCAATTGCATTTGCCTGATCTAAGGTTTCTTCATATGCAAATCCATTGGCAAATTGTCGATATAAAGCTTCATCTAACGTAAATGCAAAACTTGGCTTTGCCTGTCTTCTGGCTTGAACATGTAGCAGTTCTGCTGCCACATCATGTATTTGTTCTAGCGCTTTTCTTTTAGCTTTACTCCAGCTATCTGTTCCTAACTTATGAAGTGGTGCTAAATCTGGATCACCACTACTATAACGGCTAATTAAATGTAAGTTTGAAACAGGTACATAAACTTTTGCTTCACCGGCATAATTAAGTTGTAGAAATTCATGCTCCTGACCATCTATTTCTAAAGAAATTAATCCCGCATAACGTCCCACACCATGATCCATATGAACAATCGGAGAACCTATTGTCAGCTCTGTCAGACTCTTTACGAGAAATTCTTCAGAAACTTCTTGCTGTCTTTTACGACGTTGCTGAACAATACGATGTTCATAAAGTTGATTCTCAGAAATAACCACGAGATTATTTTCTAATTCCAGACCTCTATCTAAAGGCGCATGTGTAATTGATATTTTTGAATTATCTTTGAGAAAATCGGCAAACGAGGAAACACTTTTTATTAACCCAAATGCATATTTTAATGCATCTTTTAACGATTCACGACGACCTGCACTTTCAGCAACTAAAAGTACTCGAGATGACGTTGTATTAATAAATTGCTGCAAAGCAGAGAATGGCTCAGATTGTTTAATGTCTACAGGAAGTTTTCTAGGCTCACTGGTTTGAAAATTAATAACACCAGCTTTTACAGGATATGATGTTTCTGAAGTAAACACTCGACGGAATTGATTTAATTTTTCTAACGCCTGAATGGGTTGCAAAAATAAATCTTCGGGTGGCAATATTGGCTGATCAATATCATGGCGACGATCTTCATAACGACGATATACGTCTGTCCAAAACTGCCCTAATTCCTGATCAATTGAGTTATTTGTAATGACAATAGCATTACTTGGTAAGTACGATGAAATATACCCTTGTTCATTCATTACCTTCTTATCAAAAAACAAGGGTAAATAAAACTCTATACCTGAAGATACTATACCTTCTAAAACATCTTTATAAATTGGGTTTTTCTTGGGATTTGCTCTTGGAAACTCTTCTGCATAACGATCTCTAAAAATAGAGCGTGCATCTTTTAACGGAAACTCTTTTGCAGGCAAAATTTGGAATTTCTCTAACTCCTGCGTTGTACGTTGAGTTTCAGGATCGAAAAATTTAAGTGTCTCGACCTCATTATCAAATAAATCAATTCGAATAGGTGCAGTTTGTCCAGATGCGTAAATGTCCATAATACTGCCACGGACAGCGAACTCTCCATGATCATAAACAGTATCTACAAGATGATATCCAGCCTGAATTAATACCCTTTTTTGTTGCTCTAAATCGAGTGTTTGACCAACTTGTATATCGAAATGTTCGCCAAGAACCCAAGATGGCGGTGCTATACGCTGTACAAAAGTTGCTGCCGTCATTAACAAAATACCATTTGATGGCATGTTTGATAAAATTGCTAAACGCTCAGAAATAATGTCTTGATGAGGCGACAAACGATCATAGGGTAAAATTTCCCAATCTGGGAATGTAATCGCCTTCTGTCCATAAAATGCAAGCTCACTTTCTAGCTGTGCAAGATGCTGATTATTCTTTGCAATCACAACAAACAATTGGCTAGGCTGATCTGCAACGATTTCCTTAAATAGTAACGCACTTGACGAACCCAGTAGCCCACCCAGCCAACGCTTTTCATATTGTTTAAATTGATTTAAATTTAGTTGTGCAATTTCTGTTTTAAAAATAGACATGGAATCAAGATTTAATCTGTATTTCATCAGCTTTTATCTTACTATAGTTTTTCTCATTCGTCTTAAATTTACATTTTTTGGTAATTATTCACTTACATATGATCTGCGAATGAAGCTTGTTCAACCTTTTATACGACCTATTTGATCGTTTCATACTAAAAATTAATCATCTAACAGGAATTTCTATAAATAATTACAATATAGCGTTGTTTTTTTAGACGAGTATTTTATAATTCTCTCATCCTCTAAAAACTTAGCAACCCCTTACTAAGGGTTGACTTCATTGCGATGTTTCATCACAATATCGCACTTGTTTACGGGCTGGTTAAACAATATAGAATTTTATTCCGTATTATGCAGCCCGCCCAGACCAATCTAATTCAAGGAGTGCAAGAGTGGCAAACTCTGCTCAGGCTAAAAAACGTGCGCGTCAAAACCTTAAAGCGCGCAAACACAACGCAAGCTTACGTTCTATGGTTCGTACGTACATCAAACGTACTTTAAGTGCTATTGCTGCTGGTGACCACGCTGTTGCTACAGATGCTTATAAAAAAGCAGTTCCTGTAATCGACCGTATGGCTGACAAAGGCATTATCCACAAAAATAAAGCAGCTCGTCATAAGAGCCGCTTAAATGCACAAGTTAAAGCTTTAGCTGCTAACTAAGTTGCATCAATGAAAAAGCCCCTACCTTGGGGCTTTTTTTGTACCCTATAACGCAGCAAAAGCCATTTGTTTATAGCTTAAACTTCGTAAGGCAATAAACTCAGCATTTAAAAGTCGATCACGCTGATTATAAGTAAAAGGACGTTGATCTATCGTAAATAATCCACCACCGATTGATTCTAACAAGTATTGACCTGCACTAGTGTCCCACTCAAACGTAGGATGAAATCTAGGATAAATATCTATTTTTCCTTCAATCATCAAGCAAAATTTATATGCACTACCACATTGAACAATTTCAACTGGAATATGCTGAGCTATTTCATCAAAATACCTTTGATATTTGCCAACACGTGAATTAATATTCTTTTTCTTTCCTTGACTCACTGCGACTTTAACAATACTTTCACTGATCTCATCAGGTTTAAAAAACATTAACCATTGTTGGGTATCATAATCATATTTCAAAACTTTATTTTGTGGTGAAGCAATATAAATTGTACGGAAAACCGGTGCAATAATTGCTGAGAATACTGTTTTGCCAGCCACAACACGACTTAAATTAATAGTAAACTCATCTCTTTTAGACAAGAATTCCTTTGTACCATCTAAAGGATCCAATAACCAAAATTCATCCCACTCACTTCTTAAATGATAATCACCTTCTTCTGAAAGAACAGGAATATTAGGTGTCAGTCCATTTAAAGCCTGCATAATATGCTGATGCGAGATAAAATCTGCTGCTGTTACAGGCGAATCGTCCTCTTTAATATTTATTTCTATATCCTCATTATTACAGTATTGAGTATAGAATTTAGCTATTAAGTCTCCTGCTTCTCCTAGTATTTTAACCACAGATAAAATTTCTTCTTGTTTTGGTGAATCAGTAGCAACAAACATAGACCTTAAAATCCATTTTCAAAATTTAATAAACCGTTTATAACGTGTATTCAAGTATAAATTCCATATATTTTATTTTTTTTGTTATTCTAAAATGGAAGAATACCACTTTAGCCAGCCGGTAACCGATTTCTATCCAAGGAAGTATATGAGTAAAAAAGAAGTTTCCGTAGTAACCACAGAGCAAATGCGTGTTGATAAATGGCTATGGGCTGCTCGTTTCTTTAAAACACGTTCAATTGCAAAAGCTGCTATTGAAGGTGGAAAAGTTCATCATGCATCTGAGCGCGTCAAAGTTTCTAAAGAAATTAGAATTGGAATGGAACTTACCATTCAACAGGGAAAAGATAAAAAAACAGTCGTCATTACTGGCTTATCATCTACCAGAGGCCCTGCCAGTATTGCTCAACAACTATATGAAGAAACACCGACCAGTATTTCACGTAGAGAATTGCTTGCTTCACAGCGTAAACTCGATAACTTGGCAAAACCAGAACACAAACCTAGTAAGAAAGATCGTAGGCAAATCAATAAATTTAAAGAACATAATACTGAGCAATTTGAAGACTGGAGCTATCATACAGATAGTTACTAGAGCGACACACTATGTCGTCCAATTCATTACTTCATCTAGTGAAAAGCCTTAAAATCTGTCAGTATAATACAGTAAATGTGAAAGCAATGTGGAGATCCCACATGCCACTTCATGGTGAATCTTATTTAGAGGTTGTAAGATGGATGAGAATAAAAGTAAGGCACTGAACGTTGCTTTAGGCCAAATTGAAAAACAATTTGGTAAAAATACAGTAATGCGTTTAGGTGATAATACTGTACAAGCTGTTGAAGCAATCTCGACAGGCTCATTGCAACTGGATATTGCGCTTGGTATTGGAGGTTTACCTAAAGGACGTATTGTTGAAATTTATGGTCCTGAATCATCTGGTAAAACTACGATGACACTTCAGGCGATTGCAGAATGTCAGAAAGCTGGCGGCACATGTGCATTTATCGATGCTGAACATGCACTTGATCCACAGTATGCACGTAAACTTGGTGTAGATATCGATAACCTACTCGTATCTCAACCCGATCATGGTGAGCAAGCATTAGAGATTGCAGATATGCTCGTGCGCTCAGGCGCTGTAGATTTGATCGTTGTCGACTCTGTTGCCGCTTTAACACCAAGAGCAGAAATTGAAGGCGAAATGGGTGACTCTCATATGGGTCTACAAGCACGACTCATGAGCCAAGCATTACGTAAAATTACAGGTAATGCAAAACGTTCGAATTGTATGGTTATTTTCATTAACCAAATTCGTATGAAAATTGGTGTTATGTTTGGTAGCCCTGAAACCACTACAGGTGGTAACGCACTGAAATTCTATGCTTCTGTTCGATTAGATATTCGTCGCGCAGGTCAAGTCAAAGAAGGTGATGAAATCATTGGTTCTGAGACAAAAATTAAGGTTGTCAAGAACAAAATGGCTCCTCCATTTAGAGAAGCATTATTTCAAATCCTTTATGGTAAAGGGGTTAACCATTTAGGCGAAGTGATTGACCTAGCAGTACAGCAAGATATTATTCAAAAAGCTGGTGCATGGTATTCATATCAAGGTAGTAAAATTGGCCAAGGTAAGAATAATGTCATACGCTACTTAGAGGAAAATCAAGCAATTGTAGAGGAAGTTGAAAAACTAATCCGTTCTCAACTACTTACAACAGCACAGCCTGTAGAAGAAAAATCATCTTCAGCTGATAATGATGTAGACCTTTAATTTAGTCCTCCCCCTTGCTTATAGATTTAAGCAAGGGGCATGTTTAAAACATATTTATCATGCTATATCGTAAAAAAAATTCGGAAAAAACATTAACAGGCAGTCGTCTAAAATCATATGCCTACGCTTTACTCTGTCGTAAAGAGTATTCAAAATCTGAACTAATAGAAAAGCTATTACAATACGCGATTGATCCTGATGAGGTAAACGAAGTTGTTGAACAACTCACTGAATATGGTTATCAAAGTGACCAAAGAGTAGCTGAACAAACTCTAAGAAGCCAAAGATTTCAAGGTAAAGGGCCTCAAAGAATTAAGCAAAAACTTCTTCAAAAGTCTGTAAATAGTTCTTATATTGAAGAGCAGTTACAAGAGATTGACTGGACAGCAGAGGCATATCAGTTAAAGGTCAGAAAATTTGGTACAGATATTGAGAAAGATGCAAAAAAAAGAGCTAAACAAATTCGATTTCTACAGTACCGTGGCTACGATCTAGATATTATTTTTAAAGTAATTGATATAAAAGAAGATGATTATATTCCATAAAAAAATGGAGGCAACCCTACTAGCAAAAACTCGGCACATCATAGATCTGCTACCGTTGCTACCTTCCGGTCCTGGCGGGGTTCACAGAGTACAATTGCGAGATAACCAGTAGGATCACCATCACGAGAACAAGTATAGAGAATTTTATATAAGATGCAAGTCTACCTTTAATGTTTTGATTACTAATAAATCAATATTAACTCAAAAACCACTTAAACGATCACTTTTAATCCAAATCATTTAAAATGCTGAAAGTTTGTAAATACTTATTGCATTAACCACCTTAAAATTGATAAATATATCTAACTCTTTCTTGGGTTCTAATATGAATTTTTTTAAATATCGTTACGTACTTCTTCCTTTTATTTGTGTATCTTTAGCATATGCAGCACCAATTGAAAGCGTCAGTTTAAGTCAGAATGCTTCATCAACGGCATCGACTCCGTCAACAACTACAACACCTGATAGTACAGTTACGCCAGCAAATTTAAACTGGCAACTTATGCAACAAAATGAAAGACTCGAGGAAGAAGTAAGACGCCTAAGAGGTGCTTTAGAAGAAGATGAACACACCATACAGCAATTAAAAAAAGATTTAGAAAATCATTACTCTAATTTAGATCAAAGATTGCAAATTTTAGAACAGAAAGCAGACTCAGATGAAAACTCTACAGCTTCTGAACCAGCAAGTTCTGATAGTAGTACACCAGCACCAGCACCAGCACCAGCACCAGCACCAGCACCAGCACCAGATAATGGCACAACAATGCCATCTAAAGATAAAAAAGAAGATACAACTCAATCTAAAAAAGTAGATAGTGAGAAAGATGCTTATACACTGGCATTAACTGCTTATAAACAAGGTGGTGCAAAACAAGCTATTTCCCCTATGGAGAGCTTCATAAAAAGCTATCCGAAAAGCGTATATATTGCCAATGCACACTTTTGGTTAGCCGAGTTTAATCTTGCAATTGAACCAGCTAATTACAGTGTAGCAAAACAAAACTATGAGATAGTTGCTAAACAATACCCTCAATCTGAAAAATCCTCTCGAGCACTCTATCAACTCTATAGCATAGCTAAAGAAGTAGATCACAATACGGTTTCAGCAAAACTCTATAAGCAACAAATTTTATCTAAATATCCAAAATCTAAAGAAGCAACTTACTTCAAGTCTTAAAATAAAAAGGGCTAAACATATGTATGTTTAGCCCTTTTCAGATGTATTAAACGCAAATTAACGTACAATACCTCGTTTTGATTGTTCAAGAGAATCTAAAAGCAGTTGAGCTTCTTGTACATTAGGCAGTATATCGTTACGAATTCGATCTATCGCTTCTTTTGTCGTTAAACCATCTTTATAAATCAATTTAAAGCAGCTTCTTAAGCCACCTATTGTTTCCTTCGACCAGTTTCTACGCTTCATCCCTTCAACATTTAGGCCAAAGGCATGAGCTGGATTCCCTGAAACCATCATATATGCTGGGACATCTTTTAATATGAGTGATGCACCACCAACCATACTATAAGAATCTATTTTACAAAATTGGTGAATACCAGAATTTCCACCAATAACAACATGATGACCAATATGAACATGACCTGCGACACCCACATTATTTGCAAATACATTATGATCGCCAACTTGACAATCGTGCGCAATATGAGTATTTACCATCAGTAAATTATGGCTACCTATTTTTGTAAGGCTATGATCCTGTATTGTCCCACGATGTAAGCTTGAGTGTTCTCGGATAATATTATAGTCACCGATTTCCAACCAAGTTTCTTCACCTTTGTATTTCAAGTCCTGACAAACTTCACCAACACTTGCAAATTGAAAAATTTCATTATGGGAACCAATACGAGTATATCCGCCGACAACAACGTGTGAATGAAGCTTTGTACCCGAACCAATAGTGACATGAGGACCAATAACACAATATGGTCCTATTTTTACATCTGATGCAATGACAGCAGATGGGTCAATGATTGCAGTGGGATGAATATATTCAGTATTGCTCATGCCTGCTCTATATTTTCTGATGAGAGATAATAATTTCAGCTGTTGTTGCCACAACGCCATCAACAGATGCTGTACAGCTATACTTATAAATACCACGTTTTTGCATAACAAGCTCTGATTTTAGAACCAATTGATCGCCTGCAACAACCTGTTTTTTAAAACGAATTTTTTCGGCACCTGCAAATAAGAACAATGAACCTGGTGTAGGTTTTACATCATTCATAACAAAGCCTAAAATACCAGAAATTTGTGCCAAAGCCTCAATAATTAGGACGCCTGGCATAATTGGATATTCTGGAAAATGTCCTTGTAAAAACTCTTCATTAATAGAAACGTTTTTATAGCCAACAATGCTATTATCAGAAATTTCTACAACACGATCGACCAATAAAAATGGATAACGATGTGGTAAATACTCTCGGATTTGCTGAATGCTCATTGGCAATTCAGGTTTGTTTTGACTTGTTTTTTGAGATTCTGTGACCATATTACTTACGCATCTTTAAATTTGATTCAATTGACTCTACTTGAGTCTGTATATGATCTAGGCGTTTGATGACTTTCGTCAATGGCACATCTGCTAATTGTCTTAAGCGGACAATTGTTCTTCGCCATTGACCACTTTCAAATAACCCTGTGCCAGAAGAATATGTTCCAGCTTCAAAAATACTTTTTGTGACCATTGACATTCCTGTTAATGTCACATTATCAGCAATTTTTATATGACCAGCCACGCCACATGCACCTGCTAGAATGCAGTTTTTGCCAATCACTGTACTTCCAGCTATTCCAGTTTTTGCAGCAATAGCTGTATTCTCACCAATATGCACGTTATGAGCAATTTGCACAAGATTATCAATAATAACGCCATTTGATAGAACGGTATCGTCTAATGCACCACGATCGATACTACAGTTTGAGCCAATACGTACATTATTTCCAATAATAACAGATCCAAGCTGGGCAATTCGATGCCATTGACCCTGGTAAGGTGCAAAACCAAAGCCTTCTCCACCGATCACTGTATTTGCATGGATTCTTACATTATTTCCTATCTTGGAAAACCCTGTAATTGTCACATGTGAGTCGATAAAGCAATGCTGACCTATTTCAACACCTGTATCTATCTTGCTATGTGACTCAATTACTGTCCCATCTCCAACAACACAATTTTCATTGATCACAACATAGTGACCAATATAGGCACTATCAGAGATAATTGCTGAAGGATGAATTTGTGCAGTACTTTCTATACAGAACTGTTCTCTTTTAGGCTCAAAAACATGCGTTAATGTTGCAAAAGCAAGATATGGATCTTTAACTACCAAAAAATTGGAAAAATTTGAAGACAAATGATCTTTCAATTCTTCAGTAACAATGAGTACACCCGCCTTAGAACATTTCGCTTGCTCTAAATACTTCTCGCCATTTACAAAAGAAATGTTTTTATCAGTTGCAAACGCTAAGCTTGCAAGTCCGTGTATATCTAATTCAGGATTACCAATCAGCTCACCTTGAATAAAGTGAGCTAACTGTTCTAATTTATAGTGCTTTTGATTCATTGATTATCTAATTGCATTAACCTTTTGAATCATTTTATCAGTTAAATCACTATTGTTGTCGTATGCAAGTGCAGCTGTTTTATTAAGTACAACATCTAAGTTGCCTTCTTTACGTAACTGCTCTGCTGCTTGCTGAACACGTGTTGTAAATGTTTGACTTGTACTTTGTGAAGTCGATTGTACTTTTTGTTGAATACTTTGCTCTAGTGTATTAATTTCATTCACTTTCGATTCATATTGAGTTTTCAATTGTTGCACTTCAGCAGGCTTTGCATTTGCTGCTTTTTCTTGCAACTCTTGAATTTCTTTATTCAATTGTTCCGCACGTGCTGCACTTGGCTTTACAGATTGTTGTAATGTAGCATTTTGCTGCTTTAGGTAGCTGCTGCTATCAACAACACGTTGCATATCTACCACGCCATAACCCGCTGCATTTGCTAAAGTTGCCACAGTTGTGCTTGCAAATAAAATTGCTGTTGCTAATTTTTTCATTTTCGAGTCCTTCTAAAGTTAATTTATTAAAAAGGCAGTACTTTTAGAAAGTACGGCCAATTTGGAATTGTACATTTTGCGTATTGTCGCCATCTTTTTTGTTCAATGGATACGCATAACTAATTGATAATGGACCAATCATTGTGTTCCAAGTCAACCCAACACCAGCACTGTAGCGTAAATTACTTAAATCAAATCCATAGTTATCTTTACAATATTGACGACCGCTTACCTTAGTCGTTCCATCATAAAAATCTGGAATATTTTTACACTCAGTATCAAATGTTTGTCCACCTTCAACAAAAAGTGTTGGACGTACATTTTGAGCCCAGTCGCCCTTCGATGGTACAGGTAGAATTAACTCAGAGCCAAATTGAACCAGTGCATTCCCACCCACTGGGTCTTTATTGTAGTCTGTCGTTTGTGTACCGCTATAGTATTCGCCTGGGTAACGTGGGCCGAGCGTATTATCTTCATAGCCACGCACAGAACCCCAACCACCTGCATAGAAGTTTTTCCAGAATGGTAAATCATGGCCATAACCCACTTTGCCATAGGCACGTGCGCCAAAACCTTTACCTATAGGGAAAAAGACTTGACCACTATAGGTAAGCTTTTGATATTCTGCATCGCCACCAGGCAATGAAACTTCTAAGTTTACTGCATGTAGCTGACCAGAGCGAGGGAACATTGGGCGATCGAGAGTATTAAAAGACCAACCTAAATTCGCTAAATAATTTAAGTATGTACCTTCATACTGGTTATAAGTACCCGCAGTTGTAGTCGTTGTATTTTTGATTTTGCCATCGTGTGCTTGTAAATAACCACCATAAGCAATTGAACCATAGATATCAGTCGTGATCTTATTGTTTTCAATTCCTAAAGACCCACTAATACTTTGGTTTTCATCAATAGGATAAGAGAGGCTCGCACTCGCACCAAGTGCTTTAGAATAGTAATCACTTACGTGATAATCTTCATAAGGTTTCGTTTCACGGTAATAAAGATTATAACCAGCACTTACACCATCAATTGTAAAATATGGATCAGTCACTGATAAATTATAATATGTTGAATAAGAAGATTTCGTAAAATCTAAACCAACGCTATTACCTGTACCTAAGAAGTTAGATTGACTAATACCTGCTTGATACGTAATACCACCGCTTTGCGAATAGCCAATAGCAAGTGTACTGGTACCTGAATGCTGCTCTTCTACGTTTACATCTAAATCGACTTGATCAGGAACACCTGGAATTCGAACAGGTTTAATATCTACAGTCTTGAAATAACCAGTTCTTTGCAAACGAATTTTAGATAAATCAATTTTTTCATTACTTGCTAGAGCACCTTCCATTTGACGCATTTCACGACGTAATACATTATCTGCTGTTTTCGTATTCCCCATAAAGTTAATACGACGAATAGTTACTTGCTGACCTGGGTTAATATAATAAACGACATTAACAACTTTATTCTCGTTATCAATCTGCGGTACTAAATTCACTTGTGCAAAATAATAACCAGCATTACCATACTTTCTTAAAAGTAAGTTCTTTACTGCATCAATTTTTTCTTGAGAATAGACTTCACCTTGTTTATAGACCTGTAAAGTTCTTAGCTCTTCAGGTTTAAATAGTGTGTCGCCTAAGAATTTGGTTGTACCTACTTTGAACTGCTGGCCTTCAGTTAAAGAGACATTCACAAAAACTTTGCGTTTATCATCATTAATATTCAAGTCTGAAGAGTTCACTTCAAAATTAACATAACCATTATTTAAATATAATGCACGTAAAGCATCTAAACTTGCAGCCATACGTTCTTTTGCGAAGCGATCATTGTTGGTAATAATCGAATACCAGCTTCCTTCTTTCAATGCAAACGCTTGTTTAATTTCGTCATCATTGAAAACTTTATTACCCACAACATTTACTTCAACAACACGAGCAGCTTTACCTTCTTCAAAATTTAAAGTGAGGTCAACACGATTATTAGGTCTAGCTGTTTTGTCAATTGTAACTTTTGCGTCGTAACGACCTTGCTGAATATATTGTTGTTCTAATTCAGTTTCGATATTTTGCAATAAAGAAGGTTTTAATACTTCGCCTTCAGAAAGTCCCATCTTTTTTAAGCCATCTTGCAGAGCTTCTTTAGGAATAAGTTTATTTCCTTTAAACTCAACTTTAGCAATGATCGGACGTTCAACAACTTGAAACAATAAAGTTCCATCAGGTTGCTGATTTGCTTTAATATCATCAAAAAGTCCCGTGTCATATAATGTATGTATTGCGCTATTTAGCGTTACATCATTAACACGATCACCGCTTTTAATGGGTAACATACTAGCTACATTGGCAGGTACTAAACGCACTAATCCATCAAATTTTATATCACGTGCGATAAATTCATCTGCTGCATAAGCCTGTTGTACTGCTGCCATTGCACTAATCAGTGCCAGAGGCATAAAAAGATGTGTGTGACGCATGCCTATTTTTTTCCACTAAGTTGAATATTTGTTAACCCTGTTATAAGCGCATAAAATCATTAAATAAAGCTAGAATCATCATGCTACCAAGCAACACCATACCGATTTTAAGACCGATTAACTGTACTTGTTCTGAAACAGGTTTTCCTCTAATTGCTTCAATAAAATAATAAACCAGATGTCCGCCATCAAGCATTGGTATAGGTAGCAAATTTAGAATACCTAGACTTACGCTCATAAGTGCCATGAATGAAATGAAAGTTTGCCAACCCATTTCAGCACTCTGACCTGCCACCTTAGCAATTGTTATTGGTCCAGACAAGTTTTCTAGGCCAATTAAACCACGAATCATTTTCACAACAGAATTAAGCATCATGCCAGATATTTCTGCTGTTTTATTTACTGCTTTCGTAAATGCTTCCACAGGTGTATATTTTATCGTCTGTTTATAGTCATTAGGAATAGTGATCTTTCCTATATTACTTTGAACCCCAAGCATTCCGACCATATTACCCATATCATCTTTTTTACCTTGAGGCATGACTTCTAAATTGTGTACTTTTCCTTGACGTAGAATTTGAATATTTAGAAGTTTTTCAGGAGATTTTTGTACAATATCTACAACATCGAACCAATCTGGTGTTTTAATACCATTAATTGATAAAATATGATCACCTACCTGTACACCTTGCCGAATTGCCGCACCATCTTCACTTAGTTTAGAGATAATGGGTTCAACTTTAGGCCTATATGGTAAAAATCCTAGTTGTTCAATAGAAGATTGAGTTTGATTTTTAATAAAATTTTCAATAGGTAAATGATAAAGCTTTAAAGTGCCATTATGTTCTGCTTGTACCTCAATACTTCCTGTTTCTCCTGCGCGACTGACCAATGCAAAATTTAAGGCCTCCCATGTTGTTACAGGCTTACCATCAATTGCTGTTATTTTATCACCAACTTGCAAACCCACTTGAGATGCCGATGTATTAGGGAGTACTTTTCCTATTTTTGTGCTCAACTGCTCTTGTGTTGGTAGGAATAATAACCAAAACAATATCACTGCGAATAATAAATTAATTAAAGGACCAGCAGCAACAATAGCAATTCTTTTCCATGGAGATTGTCTATTAAAAGCATATGGCAAATCTTCAGATGAAACTTGACCTTCTCTTTCATCTAACATTTTGACATAGCCACCCAATGGGAGTGCTGAAATTTTATATTCTATACCTGACTTTTTTGAAACCCATTTAAGTAAAGTCGGCCCAAAACCAATTGAGTATACCAAGACTTTAACACCTAAACGTCTAGCAACCCAATAATGACCAAATTCATGAATTGCAATGAGTGGCCCTAAAAGTAGAATTGCTGCTAAAACAATAAAAAGCACATTCACTAATTATTTTCCCATTTTTATAACATATGAGGTTGCTATTTTACGTGCTGCTTGATCAGCCTCTAAAATAACATCTAAAGCATCCGCTTTTGTATTCTCTATACAGTTTAAAGTTGCTTCTACAATATATGGAATATGTGTAAAGCTGATTTTTTCTTTTAAGAAACTCTCAACTGCAATTTCATTTGCTGCATTCAATATTGCAGGTGCTGTTCCCCCAGCTTTCATTGCTTCTCTACATAAATTTAATGCTGGAAATTTTTCTAAATCAGGTTCTTGAAAATCAAGATGATGATTCACAAATAAATCTAATGGTGCAACTCCTGCATTTATTCTTTCAGGCCATGCTAAAGCGTGGGCAATCGGCGTACACATATCAGGATTACCCATCTGTGCAATTGTAGAGCCATCAATGTATTGAACCATAGAATGGATAATACTTTGTGGATGAACAACCACTGTAACAAACCGCTCTGAAATTGCAAATAGATGACATGCTTCTATCAACTCTAAACCTTTATTCATTAAGGTCGCAGAATCTACAGAAATTTTTTGTCCCATTGACCAATTAGGGTGTTTGCAAGCTTGGCTTGGTGTAACATGTTCTAGTCGATCAATTGGAATATTCAAGAAAGGACCACCTGAGGCAGTGAGCAGAACTCTAGATACACCCAGTTCAGGAACTCCACTTCTTTGGACTTGCATATATTGTTCTGGAAGACATTGAAATATTGCATTGTGTTCAGAATCTACAGGCAATAGTAATGCATTATTTTGTTTTGCCTCTTGCATCATTAAATCACCAGACATGACCAATGATTCTTTATTTGCAAGTAAAACCCGCTTACCAGTTTTAACTGCTGCCAATGTTGGCAATAGACCAGCGGCACCAACAATCGCGGCCATTACGATGTCTACATCTTTATGTGAAGCAACTGTTATGAGCCCTTGGTCACCCGTAAGTATTTCTATTTTATCAATATTATATAATTTAAATAATTGATCAGCTTCGTCTTTCTTACACTCTGGCACAACAACAACTTGCGGTTTAAATTTAATACAAATCTCAACCAATGCATTAAGTCGACTATGGGCTGTCACTGCAAATACATTATATTTTTCTGGATGCTTTTCTAAAACTTTTAAAGTACTTTGCCCTATAGAGCCTGTAGCTCCTAAGATACAAACTGACTGCTTCATAAATCAACGCCAATTAATTTAAGGAGATATACGCCTGCAGCAAAAATTGGAGCTGCTGCTAAAAGAGAGTCTATACGATCTAACACACCACCATGACCAGGTAAGATACTTCCTGAATCTTTAACGCCTACACGACGTTTAATCATAGATTCAAATAAATCTCCCAAAACAGAACCAAGTACTGTGACAATAGATAATGAGAGAAATAGAAGGTGATCTCTTAATGAAAGATGTAAATAATGTAGCTGTACGACCATCACAATGAGAACAGAAGTACACAGTCCACCGATAAGCCCTTCGATAGATTTATTCGGACTAACATTAGGCACCATTTTGCGACGGCCTAACTTTCGACCTACAAAATAAGCCCCACTGTCTGCACCCCACACAAGCAGGAACAGATACATTAACCACCAAGGTGAATTAATCCAGACATAATAAATTGAGGTTACAGCAGAACAGATAAGTACAATACCTACTGTATTTAATCCCTTATTGTACCAACCATCAAACTTGGGATAGTTTTTCACACAGTAAATACTTAACAACCAAATGCAAATAGAAACACACCAAAGTAAAAATGCAATATCTCTAAAATAGAGCGTAATACTTGCAATAATTACCATGCAAAATGCGTAAATATAAGTAAAATTTAGATGATGGGTTTGCACTTGCCTAGGCATGAGTTTCCCCCACTCATACCCACCAACTCCAGCTGCAACTAACATTAAGGCAAGCATCGGATAATGGGATGAGGTTGCAAACATACAACTCAAAACAACTGCAACCAAGACCAATGCGGTTTTTATCCGCTCAAACATATGAATTAATTCTCAATTTTATCTTGTTGGATTTGTTCAGAGGTTTTACCAAATCGGCGCTCTCTTTCAGAAAATACAGAAAATGCTTCTTGTAAATCTTGAACACTGAACTCAGGCCACAATACTTTTGTAAAATACAATTCAGCATATGCCAACTGCCAGAGCAGAAAATTAGATATACGATAATCTCCGCCTGTTCGAATTAATAAGTCAACAGGTGGAAGATCTCCCAAAGAAATATACTGAGCCATAAGATCAGTATTGATCTGATCAACACTCACTTTTTTATCTAAAACGTCTTGTGCAATTCTCTTCGCACTATCTGCAATGTCCCAGTGACCACCATAACTAATAGCTATTGCTAAAGTCATTTTGGTGAAATGTGCTGTTTTTTGCTCTGCTTCTTCAAATAATTTTTGCAAATGTAATGGTAAACAGCTGCGATCGCCAATAAAACGTAAAGCGATTTCAAACTTAATCATTCGAGGAATTTGTTCATGAATTGTTTGCTCAAGTAAGAGCATCAATAAATCAACTTCAGCCTGAGGTCTTTTCCAGTTTTCACTAGAAAAAGCAAAAACTGTAAGTGCTTGAACACCAACTTTACGACAATATTCAACAATCGGATCTAAAATTGTTTTGCCTTCTCGATGCCCATCTCCTTTTGGGAGGTGATTCTTTTTAGCAAAACGGTTGTTGCCATCCATAATGATGGCAACATGTTGAGGTAAATGAATGTCTTCAAGCGTCGTCATTCATTAAACCTTTAACAATTCAGCTTCTTTATCTGCTAGACGCTTATCAACTTCTGCAACATATTTGTCTGTGATTTTTTGAATATCATCACTTGCACGACGCTCATCATCTTCAGAAATTTCTTTTTCTTTAAGTAATGATTTAATATCACCTAATACATCACGACGTATATTACGAATAGCAATTTTTGCACCTTCTGCTTCATTACGTGCAATTTTTTGCATATCACGGCGTGTTTCTTCTGTTAAAGCTGGTAAAGGTACACGAATTGCATCTGCAGTAATTGGGTTTAAGCCCAAATCGCTTTCACGAATTGCTTTATCAATTGTAGAAACCATTTGACGCTCAAATGGTTGAACCAATAATGTACGTGAATCTTCAGCACTTACGTTAGCAACTTGGTTTAATGGAACGTCTGATCCATAATAAGACACCATGACGCCATTTAAAATAGATGGGTGCGCGCGACCTGTGCGTACTTTCGCGAAACCTTGTTCCAAAGCTTCAATCGATTTTTGCATGCGTTGTTCGCTGTCTTTTTTGAGATCGTTAATCATATGATCTTCCTTACTTTATAAAAGATAAAACTAAATTTGCCGTTAGTATAAAGAGCTTTAGCGCTCACGTACATTATTTAGTAACGTGAGTACCTTCTTTTTCACCCATCACAACTGAAAGCAATGCACCAGACTTATTCATATCAAACACATGCAATTGCGCATCATGATCACGACACAAACAAATCGCCGTTAAGTCCATTACACCTAGTTTTTCATCTAGTACCTGATCAAAAGTTAAATGATCATACTTTACAGCATCATCATATTTGCTCGGGTCTTTATTATATACACCATCTACTTTAGTGGCTTTTAAGATTAAATCTGCTTCAATTTCAATACCACGTAAACATGCAGCTGTATCTGTCGTAAAGAATGGATTACCTGTTCCTGCAACAAATACACATACCTCACCATTATTTAAATGACGGATTGCATCGCGGCTTGAATAAGACTCGACTACAGTACCAATCGAAAGTGCAGACATTAACCGTGTTTTAATATTACGGCGAACCAAAGCATCACGCAGAGCCAAACCATTCATCACTGTCGCCAGCATACCCATTTGGTCACCTGTCACACGCCCAACGAGACCATCCTTTTGGAGCTGACTACCACGATATAAGTTACCACCGCCAACAACGATACCAACTTGTACACCGAGTCCGACCAAATGCGCAATAGATAAAGACATTTGATCAAGTACCTGAGCATCAATACCCATTTCGCGGTTACCTGAAAGCGCTTCACCTGAAAGCTTTAATAAAATACGTGAATAACGTGGGCTGTTTGTATCTGCCATTATGCTTCTCCCAAATTTCTCAATTTTCTTAATTCTTTTGAACTTCGATTAACTTTGCAAACAAGTCATATTCATCTGCTGCAGTAATTTCAACTTTTAATAAATCACCAACATGGATTTGGTTTTTATCAATATCTTCAACAAATACATTGCCATCAATTTCTGGTGCATCGGCATAAGAGCGTGCAACCGCAACTGGATAGTCTTCTTCTAGACTATCTACAAGTACTGTCATTTGCTGACCAATACGATTTTGTAGTTTTGCTGCAGAAATTTCTTGCTGGACTTCCATAAATCGTTCATAGCGCAACTGTTTCACTTCTTCAGGTACATGGTCAGGCAAGTCATTTGCTGTTGCACCTTCAACAGGCGAATATGTGAAACAACCAACACGGTCGAGTTGTGCTTCTTTTAACCACTCTAAAAGAATTTCAAAATCTTCTTCCGTTTCACCAGGGAAGCCAACGACAAATGTTGAACGAATCACAAGCTCTGGACATTTTTCACGCCAAAGTTTTAATCTTTCTAATGTATTTTCGCTGTGTGCAGGACGCTTCATCAGCTTTAAAATACGTGGGCTGGCATGTTGGAATGGAATATCTAAATAAGGAAGAATCTTACCTGCTGCCATGAGGTCAATGACTGCATCAACATGTGGATATGGATACACATAATGTAATCTTACCCAAATACCCAGTTGGCCTAATGCCTCACACATGTCATAGAATTTAGTTTTAAGTGGTTGCCCGTTCCAAAAATCAAGCTTATATTTGGTATCTACCCCATATGCAGATGTATCTTGAGAAATAACCAAAACTTCTTTTACACCAGAACGCTTTAATGCTGCTGCTTCCTCTAGGACAGAACCTACAGGACGAGACACTAAATCACCACGCATGCTTGGAATAATACAGAAGGTACAACGATGGTTACATCCTTCAGATATTTTTAAATAAGCATAGTGTTTCGGTGTTAAACGAATACCCTGTTCAGGAACAAGGTCAATAAAAGGATTATGTTTTGGTGGTGCAGGCACATATTCATGTACAGCTTCCATGACATCCTGATAAGCTGCTGCGCCTGTCACTTTAAGTACGTTTGGATGCATTTGACGAATTTTATCTTCGTCCTTACCTAAGCATCCCGTGACAATGACTCGACCATTTTCGCTCATGGCTTCGCCAATTGCATCTAATGACTCTTGTACTGCCGACTCGATAAAGCCACAAGTATTTACAACAACTAAATCAGCACCATCATAATCTGATGCTACCTGATAACCCTCAGTACGTAACTGGGTTAAAATACGCTCAGAATCTACCAATGCCTTAGGACAACCTAAAGAAACAAAACCGACTTTGGGGGACTTCATGAAACTCTGCACTCTACTAGAATGCACGTATTGTATGACGTTTCAAGCGATAAGCATAGGTTTAAAAACGACAGTTTTTTAATTGCACTAAAATAATACAGTAAAATTTATAAAAAATACTGGCGCACCATAAATGTGCAATATAAGCTAAACAAAACTCATTTATATTCTAACTTGCACCAAAAGGTAATTTTACTCATTTTAATGCACTAAAATATTAGTCTTTATTCATTCAAAAGTTGGCGTAGATATTGCATTTAGATGAAAGATTAAAACTGTAGTTTGTTCCATAACAGGGATAAAAAAACCGATTACTTTCGATATGCACCATTAAAACTCAGGACTGTTAGACATGAATCAGACACCGGTTATTGACTACCGAATGCTTGTGGATAATCTCACAACAGCTGTATTGCTTGTCGATGACAACCTAAATATTTTTTATTTAAATTCTTCGTGTGAAGCATTATTTGACATAAGTTTGCTTAGAGCATCTGGAATGCCTGCACTACAGATTCTAGAGACTCCTAACGATATATTTAACACGCACGATGCACTCAGAAAAACACTTACCCAAGGGCAGTCTTATACACGTCGAGAAGCAATTATCAATGTTAACTTTAATGACATTCATGTAGATTATTCTGTTTCTCAAGTGCAACCCTCAAAAAACATTCCTCCATTTCTAATTATTGAGCTCACTCCAATTGAAAGGATGCTTAAAATTACAAAAGATGAAAACTTAATCCAACAACATCAAGTGACTCGTCAACTAATTCGGGGCGTGGCGCATGAGATTAAGAATCCTTTAGGTGGCATTCGAGGTGCAACCCAGCTCCTCGCTAGAGCACTAAATGATAAAAAATATGATGAGTTTACAGAAATTATTATTAGTGAAGTCGATCGATTAAGAACGCTTGCCGACACTATGCTTGGTTCAAGACAGTTACCGAGTTATGTTGATGTCAATATTCACGAACCATTAGAACGTGTACGCTCTCTTGTAACCAATCAAACCAAGAAAAAGGTTCACATCATCCGTGACTATGACCTCTCACTCCCTGTGGTTAATGCAGATCGTGACCAACTCATACAAGTGATGTTAAATATTAGTATTAACGCAGTCCAAGCTATTTTAGAGAACAAAGCATTCTTTCAAGCACAGCAAACTACACCAACAATTACATTTAGAACACGTATTCAAAGACTGGTCACCATTAACGGCGTACTCAACCGCTCTGCGATTCGTATAGATATAGAAGACAATGGACCAGGAATTCCTGAAGATATTATTGAGTCAGTTTTCTACCCACTAGTTACAAAACGTGCCAATGGAACAGGACTGGGCCTAAGTATTGCTCAAAATATTATGCACCAACATAACGGCATGATTGATTGCCAATCTACCTCTGGAAAAACAACCTTTAGCTTATATTTACCTTGGGAGTCATAATATGACACAGAACAAAATTTGGGTCATTGACGATGATCGCGCAATGCGCTGGGTGTTGGAAAAAACATTTAAAGAAGCTGGTTTTGATGTGACAAGCTTTGAAGATGCTCAAAGTGCACTCGATCAACTATTAATGAACCTACCCGATGTCATACTTACAGATATTCGTATGCCTGGTATTGATGGTTTAACCTTTCTAAGCAAAGTCAAAAATAGCCATCCTGAACTGCCTGTAATTATTATGACGGCACATTCAGATTTAGAATCTGCGGTATCGAGCTATCAAACTGGGGCATTTGAATACCTACCTAAGCCTTTCGATATAGACGAAGCGCTTGCACTGGTTAATCGTGCAATTCTTCATCTTGAAAAAATTCAAAATCAAGAAACTACAAAAGTAAGTTCACCTTTACAATCTACAGAAATTATTGGTGAATCTCCTGCTATGCAGGAGGTATTTAGAGCCATTGGGCGACTCTCCCAATCTCATATTACGGTTTTAATTAATGGTGAATCTGGTACAGGAAAAGAATTGGTTGCTCATGCACTCCATCGCCACTCACCAAGAAAGAATAAGCCATTTATTGCATTAAATATGGCAGCAATTCCAAAAGATCTCATTGAAACCGAACTTTTTGGACATGAAAAAGGAGCTTTTACAGGTGCAAATACACAGCGACAAGGTCGTTTTGAACAAGCCAACGGTGGCACACTATTTTTAGATGAAATTGGTGATATGCCATTTGAAACACAAACACGCCTATTACGCGTCCTTGCAGATGGTGAGTTTTATCGTGTGGGTGGTCATATTCCAGTACGCGTCGATGTTCGTATTGTTGCAGCAACACATCAAGATTTAGAAAAATTGGTAGAAGATGGTCGATTTAGAGAAGACCTTTATCATCGACTTAACGTCATTCGAATTCATATTCCCAAACTTGCAAATCGTAGTGAAGATATTCCAATGCTTGCACAGCACTTCCTCATACAAGCAGGTAAAGAACTCGGTGTTAGTCCTAAAATTTTAAGATCTGAAACCATTGCTTATATGCAAAGGCTATCTTGGCCCGGAAATGTGCGTCAACTAGAAAACATCTGTAGATGGCTAACTGTCATGATTACAGGTCGAGAAGTTTATCCAGATGATCTACCTACAGAGCTAAAGCAAAAACTACATGCCGATGACGTACCCGTACGCGAAGTTAACTTGATACAAAGTAATCAAAACTGGGAAGACCACTTAAGCCAATGGGCAATGGATAAGCTATCTCAGGGTGAAATGAAAATACTGGACATTGCTGTACCCATTTTTGAAAGAACATTGATTAATGCTGCACTTACACAAACCAAAGGAAGAAAAAGACATGCAGCAGAACTTCTAGGATGGGGGCGAAATACACTAACACGTAAACTCAAAGAACTCGGTATGGATGTATCTGATGAAGATGAGGAAATAACTGCATAAAACCTAGTACGCTAGAGTCTTTAAAATCATGCCAAAAGGCTCTAGCACTTACCCCCGAAAACTGATATAAATAATAATAATTATCATTTACAGTGACAATCTACTATGGGTGTTTTCCAAAATTTTAAACAACTTATTCGACAACAGGAAGTTGAAATACAACAACTCTATCAAGATGCTTGTCAAAATATTCAAGGAGGCTGTTTTGAGGATGCTGAAATAAAGCTTAAAAAAATCCAAACTATTTCCTCTAAAGATACACGTTGGATGAGAGGTTTCGGACATCTGTTTCACTATAAAAACAATTCAACCTTGTCTTATCATTGGTATATGCAAGCAGCACAATTAAATGATGATCAAGCATTTTATCATCTTGGCCAAATTGAATATCAACGCCATAACTACACCCTCGCAAAACACTATTTTAAATCATCCATTTCATATGGAAACAGCCTTTCTTTACTTACACTTGGCACCATTTATCTACACGAATATGAATTAGAAAATGCATTAATAACATTAGAGCAAGCTGTTTCATGTAATCATTACGATGCACTTATTCCTTTAGGACAAACTTATTTATTGGCTAAGGCGTATTCAAAAGCAGAAGAATGTTTCTCTAAAGCATGTGATTTTGACATTCAGTTTGCATCTCACTATTTCGCAAGAGTACAACAATGCCTAAATCGTCTAGATCTAGCGAAAAATTGGTATTTATACGCTTTCCATACCGAACAAAATCTCTCCTCTCTCGAAGCATTTGGACAATTATTATGTAGTGAAGGAAATATTTTAGAGGGGGAAAATATTATTGCTATTGCACACAAACTTGAAGAGAATACAAGTCTATCTAACGAAGAAAATCAGATTTTTGAGCGTATTATGGGTACAAATCGCAATTTTAAGCTCAACTTATAAACAATCATACCTATCATACATACATAGATGTCACGAATTGTGCAATCTCTCTGCTTATAGTTTGCTATAATTAAACATCAACATGATATGTTAGATAGCTTTTCCATTATGTCAGATTCCAAAGATTGCTACTTCAATGAGCAACCTCAAACCAAACGAGGTGCAGAGCGCTGTTCTGCTTTTTTAGAAGCTGCAACTGATCTATTCATGGAAAAAGGCTTCGATGCTGTTTCTCTAGATGATATCGTACAACACGCTGGTGGTTCTAAATCATCTTTGTACAAATTTTTCGGCAATAAAGAAGGATTATTTACTGCCATTTGTGACCATCGTAGAGATATCTTTCTAAAAGAAATCTATATGAATACCGATCCAGAAGCATTAGATATTCGAAGTTTCCTCATTACTTTATTAAAAAATTTTCATCGACATCTTGTTAAACCAAATAACGCACAATTTTTTCGATTAATGCTAGAAAGAATTAAACATAATCCAGACCTAGCCGATTATTTATATACACGTGGTCCTGAACGTATATTACATGACACCTGTACATACCTAGAAAAAGCAACACAGCAAGGACTTATTGTATGTGATCAACCCATGGCATCTGCAAAAGTTTTTTTAGGTTGTTTATGGAATTTCAAATGGAAAATGATGACGGGTGTCTCAATTAATGAAACAGCAAAAGAATTAGACGAATATGTGGAATATTGTGTAAATCTATTTCTTAAAGCACATGAATATAAACAAAACTTTTGAAATCTAATAACAATTTAGTATATATTCAAAGATTAGACATTCCTTTAACACACAATAAACATAGCTATAGTTGAATCTATAGATATGTGGAGTAGCCATGGCTCTACGTCATTTTTTAACATTACGTGACTTATCTTCTGCAGAGCTAGAGCAAATTATTGAACGCGCGCAGGAGCTAAAAAAACTACAACATGCAAACCAAGTATACCAACCATTTAAAGGTAAAGTACTTGGAATGATTTTTGAGAAATCGAGTACACGTACACGAGTTTCTTTTGAGGCAGGCATGAGCCAATTTGGTGGCAGTGCAATTTTTCTTTCACCAAGAGATACTCAACTTGGTCGCGGTGAACCGATCGAAGACTCTGCCCGTGTTATTTCTAGCATGCTCGATATTGTCATGATTCGTACATTTGGTCATGACATCATTGAACGTTTTGCTGCGCAATCTAAAGTACCCGTCATCAACGCTCTTACAGATGATCACCACCCTTGCCAACTCTTAGCCGATGTACAAACTTTTGTAGAACATAGAGGCAGCATTAAGAATAAAACGGTTGCTTGGATTGGTGATGGCAACAATATGTGCAACTCATATATTGAGGCTGCTCATATGTGGGGTTTCAAGCTTAAAATTGCTGCACCTCAAGGTTATGAACCAAAACCAGAATTTTTAAAAGATTTTGAACATTGTGTGGAATTGGTTTCTTCTGCTGAAGAGGCTGCAAAGAATGCCGATCTTATCGTTACAGATGTATGGGCTTCAATGGGGCAAGAAGAAGAGCAAAAAATTCGTGAAAAAGCTTTTGCTGATTATCAAGTCAATGAAGATCTCATGAAATTGGCAAATCCAGATTGTCTATTTATGCATTGCCTACCCGCACATCGCGGTGAAGAAATTTCAGAAACGATGTTAGATCATCAAAGTGCTGTTGTATGGGATGAAGCTGAAAATCGCTTACATGCACAAAAAGCCTTAATGGAATTCTTACTTTTAGAGCATTCAAAATAGTGCTTAAGTATTAGACCAAAGTACTCTTGATATTTTATGATTGAGAGTACTATTATTAGCCAAAATAGTACTACAATATAGATCTTATTTATAATTATATAAAAAAATATTACAAAAATCAAACAAATATACAAAAAAACACAATAACCCAACCTAAAATACATCAAGTTAAAACACTATAGGAAATCATTTTTTGTAAAATTATAAGTACTTGAATCTTTTCTGCTTTTTAACGTGCTAAGAAAAAATACGTGTATCTTTGCCTTTTCAACACACCTATTTTCTCTTGTCATGTAGGAATATTCATCTTTCAATTGAATTGTTTTTAGCTTAATGTTTAGAGTGAATAAAACTCAAAATTAAAAGCAATTATAAACAATTTTCATCGTAAACTTGGAATAATTACATGCGTGGATTTAGAAAGAAAAACAGGCCTGTAGATATTGATGACATTAGTATTGTTGATCAATCAAAATCAAAACAGGCCATTATGGCAGCAGCTTTAGGTAATGCAATCGAATGGTTTGACTTCGGGGTGTACGGTTACGTTGCGTACATACTTGGTAAGGTATTCTTCCCACATGCAAGTCCAAGTATTCAACTTATTGCTGCCTTAGCAACTTTTTCTGTACCATTTTTATTTAGACCTCTTGGCGGTATTATTTTCGGTCGTTTGGGCGACAAATATGGACGCCAAAAAGTTCTATCTACAACCATCATTTTAATGACACTGAGTACCTGTGCCATTGGTTTGCTTCCAGGCTACGAAACCATAGGTATTTGGGCACCCATCCTACTATTAGTCATTAAAATACTTCAAGGTATTTCAGTAGGTGGGGAATATTCTGGTGCCGTTATTTTCGTTGCCGAATATGCTCCAGACCGTAAACGTGGGTTTATGGGAAGCTGGCTTGACTTTGGTTCAATTGCAGGCTTCCTGTTGGGTGCAGGCTTAGTTTCATTACTTACTGTTATGATGGGCACAGAGAAATTTAATGATTGGGGATGGCGTATTCCTTTCATTATTTCTTTACCTTTAGGTCTTGTAGGTATGTACCTTCGCCATGCTCTTGAAGAAACACCTGCTTATCAACAGCATAGTGAATCTGACCAAAACCAAAAGAAATTCTCATTTAAAGAATTACTTGCGACACATAAACGTAGCTTGCTTTTATGTATTGGTCTAGTTTTATGTACAAACGTAACTTACTACATGGTACTAACCTACTTACCAAGCTACTTTACACATAATCTTCACTATGATGAAGCACACGGTAACTTAATTATTATCGCCGTGATGATTGGTATGCTATTTGTACAGCCACTTATTGGTTGGTTAAGTGACAAATGGGGACGCCGTCCGTTCATTTTCCTTGGTAGCTTATCTTTAATCTTCTTATCTTATCCTGCATTTAAACTATTAGGGTCTGATCAAACATCATTAATCTTTACTGGTTTAATTATATTAGCGCTTTCTCTGAACATGCTTATTGGTGTAATGGCATCTACACTCCCTGCCTTATTCCCTACAGCGATTCGTTTTAGTGCACTTGCAATTGCCTTTAATATTTCTATTGTCATCGCAGGTTTAACACCTACTCTAACAGCAGCATTTGTTGAATCAAGTGGTAACCTTATGGTGCCATCACTTTATCTTATGGTGTTTGGTGTGATTGGTGTGATCACTGCAATCAATCTTAAAGAGACTGCAAATAAACCTTTATTTGGTGCCGCTCCACTTGCAACAAGTGAAGAGGAAGCTGCAGAACTCTTAGAAGAGTTTCATGGCACAATTGAAGAGCAAATTGAAAGAGTTGATCAAAAAATTCTTGCTTTACAGAAAAAACGTCAGCGCTTAGCAGACAAACATCCAGAAATCGATTAATGATAAAAAGGCCGTCAAATGACGGCCTTTTTATTGTCTAGAGTAATAAATCACTCCACGCACTTTGTAACCTTTTTGGGGAAACTGGCATCTTCGTCTTCATTGGCTGTGAAAATAAAGAGATTCTAAATTCTTCTACCATTTTATAGAAATCATATAAACGCTCATCGCCTTTAAACTTAAATAGTTTTTCCATCCACGGATCAACTTGATCAATCGCATCTAAATCACGCTTTAAGTTATTTGGAAGACGATCCAATCTCAACTCGAGTGCTTGTAAATAACGAGGAAACTCCTGCCATAAGTTCTTTGGTTGTTCATATGCAAAATTTTCTAAGTACATCAATGCAAGTTGATCTTCTACATCATCTATACTTACACCAAAGACTGCCTCATCTAAACTTAACAGCTGACGACGTATAGACTGCCAAGTCACATAGATGTCGTTGAACATTTTAAGCGTATTTTGTCCTTCTAACAAAAAATTCTTTTTAACTTTTTGCTGTAGCATTTCAAATTCTTGTAAATTTTTTGGTAAGACCTCAATACATTGATCAAGCGTTGCATAAATCAACATATTTTCAAGTTGAGCTTTATGACCTAAAGACGAGTAAGCCAACAATAGCGGTTTACCAATTTGTTTTTTCAATTGGCGAATCATATCTCCCAATTGCATATGAAGCAGACGAATAATACCTTGCTTATGCTGGATTTGAGCTTCATGAATATCATTAAATGTCTTTATAACAACACCACTTTCATCCTTTACCTCCAAAGACTTAAAATCTTTGATTGGAGAAAGTGCTTGGTATTGCTTTACGATTACCCCAGTTACTTTTTTACTCGACTCAAATTGAAATGCATCTGGAAAACTTTTAAATTCCCCATCAACTTGTGCGACCGCCTGTTTGGTTTCAATACGACAACGCGCCTTGAGTTCCTCTATATCTCTACCCTTTTCTATTAACTTTCCTTTTGCATCTGTGACATAAACAAACGGTATTAGATATTGATCAATCCTTTCAAAAGAAAAGTCTTGTTCTGTAATTTGTTCACCACGTAATGCAAAAGCCAAATATTTAAAGATATGCGCTTTTAAATGACGCTCATCAATACCTTGAATAAGTTTTTCTGCTGTTGTTGGTATGGGTACGATATGGCGACGCTTCTCTTTCGGCAATGTTTTTAATAAAGCTTCAATGAGCGTTCTACGCCATCCTGGTATCCCCCATGACCAAATATTTTCATCAATTTGTGGAAGTGCCTGTACTGGTACTTTGACTACAGCGCCATCCTCATCATGGCTTGGATCAAAGCGATAGACTGTTGCCAACCTTAACTCACCATTTCTCAGATGATCAGGAAACTGCTGAGTCGTTGGCCTATCATCTAACCAAAGCGTGGTTTCATCAATATATAAATAACGAGAATCTTGACTTTCTACCGTTGCAAGCCAGTCTTCAAAACTTCTTCTACTCGCAACCTCTTCAGGAATTTTGCTAGCATAAAACTGATAAATGGTTTCCTCATCAACAACTAAGTCACGACGGCGAAGTTTATCCTCAACACGCTCGACCTCTTCTAGTTTTAACAGATTATGCTTTAAAAAAGATGGCATAACGCCTAAATGACCTGTGGTGAGCGCATCTCTTAAAAAGATTTCATGCGCGGCCTTCTGATCAATCTTTTCAAAATTCACCAATCGTTTTGGTTCTACAATAAGACCAAACAATGTAATTTGTGCATATGCATTTACACCCCCCGTTTTCTTTGACCAGTGTGGTTCAAAGTAATGGTACTTTAATAAATCTCGTGCACCCAATAAAATCCACTCTGGTTCAATTTTTGCCAATGTTCTTAAATAGACTTGTGACGTTTCAACCATCTCAAAAGCCATAATCCAAGAGGCACTTGCCTTATGTAGAGCACTTGCAGGAAAAATACGTGCTTTTTGCTGACGCACAGCCATATACACGTTTCTTTCATCAGTTTTATTGGCAACGAAAGACAGTAATCCCGTAAGCAAAGCACGATGTAAATTCTCATAACTTGCAGGTTTATCATTAAAAGAGAGCTTTAAACTTTCTGCTAAATCGACCAACTGTTTGTAAGTTTGCTTCCACTCTCTTAAACGCAACCAACTTAAGAAATGTTGTTTTGCAAATTGACGACGTTTATTTTCACTCATCTGATCTCGGTTTGATTCAATCACATCCCACAATTTCAGATAAAATAAAAAATCAGAATCAGCTTCTTTAAATAATGCATGTTTTTGATCGGCTTGAGTTTGTTTATCTGCAGGTCGTTCACGCGGATCTTGTACAGCCAATGCACTTACAATAATTAAAATTTCTTTTAGAACACCAAAGTGGGCTCCTCCCACAATCATTCGGGCAAGACGCGGATCAATCGGCATGCGAGCCATCATCTGACCAACACGTGTCAACTCACTTTTTTTATCGTTCAGTGCACTTAGCTCAATTAATAGCTTTCGACCATCATTCACTAATCGATGATCAGGTGGCTCGATAAAGTCAAAGTTTTCAAGACTACCTAAACCTAAACTCTGCATTTGCAAAATCACTGATGCAAGGTTAGTTCGTTTAATCTCTGGTTCAGTAAATTCAGGACGACTGAGGAAATCTTCCTCGCTGTACAAACGAATGCATACCCCTGGTGCAATACGTCCACAACGTCCTTTTCTCTGATTTGCTGCTGCTTGAGAGATAGCTTCAATTGGTAAGCGTTGCACACGTGAGCGGTAATTATAGCGTGAAATTCGAGCAAACCCACTATCAATCACATAGCGAATATTCGGTACAGTCAGCGCCGTCTCTGCAACATTCGTTGCAATAATAATACGTCGTCCTCGGCCACTTGGATTAAATATTTTTTGTTGCTCAGACAATCCCAAACGTGCGTACAAAGGCAAAATTTCTGTATGCCTTGGACCATACTTTTGTAATGTTTCTTGTAACTCTCTAATTTCTCGTTCAGTGCTGGCAAACACCAAAATATCTGCATGTTCAGGATGACCTGACTTTTCTGCATCTTTAAAGCACTCTTCTACTGCTTGTACCACAGCACGAGGTAAATTTTCTTCAAAATCATCAAACTCGTCATCGTCACTGCTTCCAATAGATAAATCAGAAATAGGTCTATAACGAACTTCAACAGGATAACTACGACCCTCTACTTCAAAAATCGGTGCCTGATTAAAATATTGACTAAAACGATTTACATCCAATGTTGCTGACGTAATAATTACTTTTAAATCAGGACGCTTAGGTAGTAGTTGCTTTAAATACCCCATAACGAAATCAATATTTAATGAACGCTCATGGGCTTCATCAATAATAATTGTATCGTATTTAGTTAGAAACCGATCATGCCCTAACTCGGCAAGCAAAATTCCATCTGTCATTAGACGACAAATAGAATCTCCCGAACCCTGCTCATTAAAACGTACTTTAAAACCAATTGACTGGCCTAGTTTTTCACCAACTTCTTCAGCAATACGCTGTGAAACACTTCTTGCAGCCAAACGGCGTGGTTGGGTATGACCAATCATTCCTGTCAGACCACGCCCTGCAAGCATGGCAATTTGCGGGAGCTGTGTCGTTTTACCCGAACCTGTTTCACCTGCAACAATAATCACTTGATGCTGCTCAATAGCTTCTATCAGCTTATCTGCATATTGTGTAACAGGTAAATCTTGATTTAATTTAATCTGAGGTAAACGTTCTATTCTTTTTCGAACCTGTATGTTCGATTTTTCAAATAACTCTTGATACTGCTGAGCATTTTTTGTTTTACCTTGACTCAACCGATTTAAACGATGCCGATCACGCGCCATAACCATTTGATCTACATTTAAATCTATTCGCACAGAGTATTTTTCCTAAATTTAAGCATTGAAGCGATCTATTTTACGCAAATCTTACTCTGATAGAAAGAATTACAAATTAAAAGTTTTCCCTGTTTCGACTTGAAAAAAACTGTCATGATCACCATGTATGCTAAGAAGTAAATGACAGATACGGATATAAGTAAAATGCTTTTAATTCAATTTTCCGATTAAAAGCATTAAAAAATACTATTTCCTGAGTAGGACATTTTTTCTTATCCTATTTGCCATATAAACAAGCATGCATATCCACTAGCGGAGAATATAATGAGCTTAATTAACACTGAAGTTAAACCATTTAAAGCAACAGCATATAAAAACGGCCAATTTATTGAAGTTTCTGAAGCAGATTTAAAAGGCAAATGGTCTGTATTCTTCTTCTATCCTGCAGATTTTACATTTGTTTGCCCAACAGAGTTAGGTGATCTTGCAGATAACTACGCTGAATTCCAAAAACTTGGTGTTGAAATTTATGGCGTATCTACAGATACTCACTTCACACACAAAGCTTGGCATGATTCTTCTGAAGAAATTAAAAAAATTGAATACCCAATGGTAGGCGATCCAACTTGGACACTTTCTAAAAACTTTGAAGTTTTAATCGAAGGCGAAGGCGTTGCTGATCGTGGTACATTCGTTGTAGACCCTGAAGGTAAAATCCAAATCGTTGAAATCAACGCAGGTGGTATTGGCCGTGACGCGCAAGAACTTCTTCGTAAAGTTAAAGCAGCGCAATACGTACATGCTCACCCAGGTGAAGTTTGCCCAGCTAAATGGAAAGAAGGTGATGCAACACTTTCTCCATCAATCGATCTAGTTGGTAAAATCTAATTTTACTTCAACTTTAAGATTGAGAAGGTAGTCATATTTATGACTACCTTTTTTTATGAATAAATATAATGGTCAACAATAAAAAACTATCAAAAGTGAATCAAAAAATTCTACAAGAAAACCAAAACTTTCCAATAGTAACTTTGAAAGATGGTACACCTGTACAAACTGGGACGGTTGCAGTGTTGCTTTACAATATATAACGCTACAACGAAGGAAAACGAGGACAAATCGAAGAAGAGATGAGGCTTGCCATTCCTATACTATTTAAAATTGGTTTTTTGAGTTATTCCCACCGAATGAATGGATTTCAAAAGAAAATTTTGGGAGAAATTTTATTGGTCATGCAGCTCAAGCATATTTAATATACAAGCCAACATATTTGTGTTGGCTTTCATCTATACTTCATCAGTTAACTTTTTAAGTTGTAATCATACGGCGCTCAATAATGTCGTAGCACCACTGAAAAATAAATGTATATACCAAAATACATAAAGTCATTGCTAAATCCAGCACAAATGCTTCAAGAAGAGTAATTTTTAGTGCATAAGCGACCATAGGAATAGTGGCCAACATTAATCCGCCCTCAAATCCAATGGCATGCAAAATACGTACTGGAATAGTTCTTTTGAGTTGATACTTCTTCTCTGCTTTTTCAAACATATAATTAAATATTATATTCCAGATTACCGAAGTGACAGCCATGATTACTCCTAAAATTCCTGTAACTTCAAGTGGCATATCTAAAAAAGTGCTTAATGCAACTGCAATAATTACGAGTAAGATAACTTCATACGTCAATGCATGAATTAACCTTCGTTTTGAAATAAACATATAAATAACCTTCAATCACTAGAATATGACCTATTTTATTTTTATAATATTGATAACTCTAGTTAGAACCTTTCAGTATTTTTGATAGAAATATGAATATAAACCAAGAACAACTCTTAATATTTAAGACTGTCATAGAAACAGGATCTTTTTCAGCAGCAGCGAGAAAATTAGGGAAAGTACCATCAGCCGTTAGTATGTCGATCGCAAATTTAGAAATCGATTTAAATGTTCAGCTTTTTCAACGCATAGGTAGAGAGCCAATTCCTACAGAAGAAGCTAATCATTTATATAAAAAAACAGAAAATTTACTTATTGAGATGAACCAATGGAAACAATATGCATTTGCCTTGGGTACAGGATTAGAACCTGCTTTGAATATTGTGATTGCTTCCGAACTTATTCATACACCATGGATAAAATACATCAATGCTCTTGAGCAGCAATTTCCTACATTAGAAATCAATATTTTCTCTGCACCTCAAGAAGATGCCATGGGCATGCTGATGCAAAATGAAGTTCAATTTGCTTTACTGTTTGAAAGAGAACTTTTAGATCATCGTGAGGCATTTATAGAACTTTTTTCAGAAACAATTGTTCCCGTAAGCGCTTTAGAACACTCACTCTCACAACAACATCAAATTACGCTACATGAGCTCTCTACACACCGACAGATTGTCGTTACTAGTCGTGATAAAGCCATTAAACCAGAGCTCGTTTTTTCTAAAGATTATTGGCGTACAGATCATTATCACTTAGCCCTCACACTCATAGAACAAAAACTTGGCTGGGGATTTCTACCACAAGTATTTTTAGATAGCTTAAAAGATAAAGAAGGAAAAAATCTAACTGTATTAAATATTACTGATTTTACTTACGATTTAAGATACTTCATCGATTTAGTATGGAATAAAGAAAATTCTATGGGAATCGCTGGTCAATATTTAATTAACTATGCAAGAGAACAACGTAATAAATAAAAACATTGTCATAGATGTAACAAAATATTGGTTAAGATATGTTATATATAAGAAAAACAGACGTAAGAAGTTAATCTAATGACTGAATCTACTTTAAAACAAATTAAAGAACTCACAACCATCGTTGTAGATAGTGGCGATCTAAATGCCATTCGAACATTTAAACCCCTTGATGCAACCACTAACCCATCATTGATTACGGCAGCAGCATCTCAGCCTGAAAATTTAGCACTGATTGAAAGTGCCTATGCTCAAGCTGTGAGCGAAGGCCATACATCAGATGAACGTATAGAACGCACGATTGATATTTTAACCGTTAAATTAGGGGTTGAAATATTAAAAATTATTGAAGGCCGAGTATCAACAGAAGTAGATGCAAATTTATCTTATGACACTGAAGCCACCATCGCAAAGGCAAAAGAGCTCCTCGCACTTTATAAAAGTTATGGTGTGTCATCAGATCGAATATTAATTAAAATTGCATCGACATGGCAAGGCATTCAAGCAGCAAAAGCTTTAGAAGCTGAAGGTATTCACTGTAACCTCACCTTATTATTTGGTTTACATCAAGCACGTGCTTGTGCAGATGCCAATGTAACTTTAATTTCTCCATTTGTTGGTCGTATCTTAGACTGGTACAAAAAAGCAGATAAAGTAGATAGCTATCCAATCGAAAAAGATCCGGGTGTGTTATCTGTGAAGAAAATCTTTGAATATTATAAATCTCAAGGTATTAAAACAGAGATTATGGGTGCAAGCTTCCGCAGTACTGCTCAGGTGACTGCACTTGCTGGTTGTGATTTACTAACCATCTCACCAAATATCTTAACTGAGCTTGAGTCTGAAACAACTCAAATTTCGTCTCAGTTGAATAAAAATATCCCTCAAGCTAGCAAAGAAGCACCGATTTCTAAAGAAGAGTTTAAAACCCAAATTGAAAAAGATTTAATGGCTTTTCAATTACTACAATCAGGTATCGATGGTTTTATCAAAGCAAGAGAACAACTCAGCCACTTATTACACCAGTCTCTAGGTGATAGTGCTGAAATTAAAGGCTAAATTATTCTCAGGCTAGGGTGGCAAAATGCGCTCTAGCTTTCTTTTTTATTTCTATGAGTAGTTATCGTGCTCGGCATTATCAATTTATCTACTTTTATCCTTGGTACTATTTTAATTATACTATTACCAGGACCAAATTCCTTCTATGTATTGTCAGTTGCTTCTAAACATGGCGTAAAAGCTGCTTATCAAGCCTCATTTGGGGTTATTTGTGGCGACTTTATTCTTATATTGGCAACTATTTTTGGTGCAGCTTCTGCATTACATACTTTTCCTTTAGCTTTCCTTGCACTTAAAGGTTGCGGTGCACTTTATTTATCTTATTTAGGGATAAAGTTAATTCGACATGCATACCAGACATGGAAAAGTCGACACCAAAAAGTATCTAAAGAAACACCTATATTCAGTGAAAAAATAGAAAAAATTACTCCTTATCGAACCGCTCTTACAATTAGTTTACTTAATCCGAAAGCTATCTTGTTCTTTCTCTCATTTTTTATTCAATTTGTAGATCCCAATAGCACATCACCTTTTCTAAGCTTTTTGGTATTAGCACTTATTTTAGAAATCATCAGTCTAAGTTACTTAACACTGATTATATTTTCTGGGATTAAACTTTCACAATATTTCTCACAACATCTTCGTCTTACTAGTATTTCTGTACTTATTGTGGGCTTACTATTCATTGGCTTTGGAATTAAACTAGCCACATCTACTCTATAAAAAGAAATAAGAGAGATCTATTTTTCTCTTATTTCTTCATTAAATGAGCAATCTATGAACGTACTTTTTGATTTACCGTGAGTAACGTTGCAGCCGCAATTAAAACGACAGCCAAAATAACGACAGCACTCCATCCATTATATTGCCAAGCATATCCACCGAGTGAACCCACAATACTAGAACCTAAATAGTAAAACAGTAAGTAAAGTGATGTTGCATGCCCCTTAAATGACTTTGCATTCGCCCCGACATTACTACTTGCTATAGAGTGAGAAATAAAGAATCCAGTTGTTACAAAAGCTACCCCAACAATAATGGCAAACAGATTCATGCTAAGAGTCATTAACGTACCGATAAACAACATTAAAAAACCAAATCGCATAATAATTTGACGACCGAGTTTCTCTACAAGGCTTCCTGCAACAGATGAAGAAATGATGCCAAAGCTATATGACAAAAAGATAAGACTGATCTGTGTCTGATTAAGCGTATATGGTTGGGCAGACAATCTAAAAGTAATGTAGTTGAACAGCGTCACAAATATACTAGTAAGTAAAAAACCAATGCCATAGACTCTTAATAATTGAGGGTTTTTTAAATGTGACTTCCAAGCATTAACATGGAAAGATAGATTAACCCCCTTCTTGGCAACAAAGTTTTTTGAATCAGGCAGTAACTTTAAAAAGCCAAATGCACATAAGAAACACAGTACACCTAAAATTGCCATTGCCATACGCCATGAAAAGTACTCAGTCAATAGGCCCATGCCTACTCTGCCCATCATTCCACCAAATGCTGTTCCCGCAATATATAGGCCCATTGTTTTGGCTAAGTGCTTAGGATTAATCTCTTCTGCAATCCATGCCATCGCGACCGCTGGCACACCACCTAAAATAAACCCTTCTATGGCACGTTCAATAAGTAATAAATGCCAACTTGAAGACATTGCACAAAGTACATTTAAAACCGCAGCAAGGCTCATCGAACAGAACATTAAACCCTTTCGGCCAAGTGCCTGCGAAAATGCACTCGATAACACAATAGAAAAAGCTAAGAAACCTGTCGTTAATGACAATGCTAATGCACTTGTTCCAGGTGTAATATGAAATGCCTGTGTAAATGCAGGTAATAAAGGCTGTACACAATAGATGAGGGAAAAACTGGCAAAGCCTAATAAAAACAATGCAATTCCTGCCTTTTGAAAAGATTTAGTACCAAAACTAATACCTAAATAATCTTCTTGTCCTAAAGCCTGCGCATCTGCTTGCGTTTTCATTTAAATGACCTAAATTCACGAGTTTTTCATTATTCTTTAGACTATCAAGTGAATGTATATATGTATAATATATAATACTACTATACGCTATATATAAAAAATATGGACTTACGACATATTCGCTATTTCATTACTGTTGCAGAAGAACAAAGTTTTTCTAAGGCGGCTCAAAGACTTCATATGAGCCAACCCCCCTTAAGCATGCAAATTAAACAACTAGAAGAAGAAATTGGTACTGAACTATTTTATAGAACATCACAAGGAGTATCTCTTACACCCTCAGGAAAAGTATTTCTTAAATCTGTACTTCCCATACAACATCAAGTTCAACATGCGATTAAGCAAGCACAAATTACAGCGAATGGAGAAATTGGAGAGCTTCGTTTAGGATTTACAGGAACAGCGATTTTAAATCCACTCATTCCAAAAGCTATTCAACGATTCCAAAAACAATACCCATCCATCAACTTAGTTTTGACAGAAGCAAACTCACTTCTGCTCATTGAAGCAATTTTGCACAATGAGCTCGATATCGCTGTCATTCGACCACCAAAAACATATCCTAATGATCTTTGCATTCAACATCTGATTGATGAACATCTAGTTGCTGTTTTACCTCAGGATTATTTACTTCCCGATGAAAAATTAAGCTCACTAGAAGCCCTCAAAAATGAACGGTTTATTGTTTCACCCTACGAAGTAAGTGCTGGACTTTTTGAAGCAACTGTTCATGCATGTGCACAAAGTGGCTTTGAACCTAAGTTCGGCCCAAGTGCACCACAAATTGTTTCTATCTTATCTTTAGTTGCGGCAAATATTGGAGTATCTCTTGTACCTGAGTCGACACAGCAATTGAATATCAAAGGTATTCAATACCAAGCGCTCGATCCTAAAATTTCTAAAATTGGTTTAGGATTAGCATACAAAGCAGATCATCACTCACAACCCGCTATTAACTTTTCTAGTATTCTTCACTCGCTTCTACACCATCAATATGAGTGAATATTTATCCATACTTACGTGCAAACTGCTCGTCAGAAGAACACAAATAAATAATACCTTCAATAAATGCAATAAACGCAGGCAGGAAGGTCCAACAGAAAATTAAATATAAAAATCCTTGCCCAATACGTCCCAAATAAAATTTATGGATACCAAAACCACCTAGAAAAAATGCCAGTAATGCAGCCGCCAATTTATTTTTTTCACCCACAATAGGTGGGTTCGTCTGACGCACACCACACTTAGGGCAAATTTCAGCACGTGCATCGATTGATTGACTGCATGCAAAACAGAATTTTGTACGATTCATAATAAGCCTTACTCAACATAAAAAAAGCACTATGCAATACTACATTGCATAGTGCTCATATTTATAAAAATTATACAGATAACATACTATTCAATGTTTCAACAACATTCTTAGATTTTACAGTTTCTTTCAATTTGGTTAATTCTTCTTTAACCTCTGTACGCTTTGGCTCGGCCAGTGTATACCAGCGTGAAAGTACTTGAAGCAAGCGTGAACCTACTATTGGGTTCTTTTCATCTAAATACTGTGCAAGCTCAATAAAATGAGCTACGCCATAACTCCATGCATTGACAGGATTACTGTTTAACCCACCACTCACCGCACGAATACGGTTTGGTGTTCCCAAATCATAGTCAGGATGTGAAGTCAGATATTGAATCGTCTCTTGTGTTGCATTTGGATGTGCTGCTTGCAACATAAACCATTGATCCAATGCCAAAGGCTCATCTTTAAAACGTGTATAGAATTTTTCTAAAGCTTCTTTTGCTTGTGGGGCATCATTCCAAACCAATACCTTTAATGCACCTAAACGTTCAGACATGTTAGAAGTAGTATCAAATTGCTGTTTTGCCAATTCAAATACTGCTTCATCTCCTTGACGTGCCATATAGCTAAGCATAATATTTTTAAGCGCGCGCTCGCCCATTGCTTGAGAAAACTCAGACTGTAATTTCGGGTCTAAACTTAAATAGGTCTCTTTAAAGAAACTGCCTAAAGCTTTTGCAAAAGCATTTAAAAGTGCATTACGTTTCTCTTGAATGACTTCGGGCTTATAGTTTTCATCAATGCGACTTGCTAAATACCCTTCAGATGGTACGTCCAATAAGCGTGATGCCAATAAAGGATCTTTTTTAACAATATTTGGCAATGTATTTTTTAGCGCATCAATATATGGTTCTGCCACATGATCTTCTAGCAAAATACGCTCAAGCAATGTTTGTGTCGCTTGCCACTGGTTAAATCCATTTGTTTCATGCTCGATAAGGAAAGCCAGCGCATCATCTGTATAATCAAAATCTAGATTTACAGGTGATGAAAAATTACGTAGCAATGAGACCACTGGCTCAGTCGTTACATTGTTAAATGTGAGTGTTGCTTCTTCACTATTTAGCAAATATACGCCATCTTTCACTTGGTTTTCTACAAGATCGTCTGCATCTAATGTAAATTGCTCACCTGAGTCTTTATTGAATAATGCAAGTGCTACAGGTATCGGAAGTGGTTTTAATTCAGGATACTTATCATTTTTTCTTAATGATTGCTTAAATACCAATGTATAGCTTTGATTGACTGCATCATATTTATGGGTTACCTGCAGTTTTGGTGTACCGGGTTGGTTATACCAACGTAAGAATGCAGATAGATCTACACCTGAACCTGCAGATAAAGCTGAAATCCAATCTTCTACTGTTACAGCTTGGCCATCGTGTCTTTTAAAATATTCATCTGTTCCTTGACGATACTTTTCTTTACCCAACAAAGTCGCCATCATTCGGTTAATTTCAGCACCTTTTTCATACACGGTTGCCGTATAGAAATTATTAATTTCTACAAAATGATCAGGCCGTGGTGGGTGCGATAATGGACCAGCATCTTCAGGGAATTGATGAGACTTCAATATGGACACATCATCAATACGTTGTACAGCAGCCGACTGTAAATCTTCAGAAAAAGATTGATCGCGGAATACAGTCAAACCTTCTTTTAAACACAATTGAAACCAATCACGGCACGTAATACGGTTTCCTGTCCAGTTATGAAAATATTCATGTGCAATTACTGACTGTACACGCATAATCGCAGCATCGGTGGTGTATTCCTCATCTGCCAATACACATGAAGTATTAAAGATATTTAAACCTTTATTCTCCATAGCTCCCATATTAAACTGACTAACAGCAACAATCATATAATTGTCTAAATCGTAAGGACGACCATAATGTTCTTCATCCCAACGCATAGAATGCTTTAAAGCTTCCATTGCAATTTTACATTTAGGAATATCTTTTTCAATTGCATAGATCTCTAATGCAATATCTCTACCTTCAGATGTGACATAACGATCTTTTAATACAGCAAGATCACCAATAACGCATGCAAATAAATAGCTTGGTTTCTTTGTAGGGTCTTCCCAGATTGCATAGTGGCGTGACGCATTAACTTCACCAGTTTCAAGTAAATTACCATTGGCAAGAAGTACAGGATATTTTTTGTCTGCTTCTACACGCGTTGTAAATACAGAAAGTACATCTGGACGGTCAGGGTAAAAAGTAATTTTTCGGAAACCTTCTGGCTCGTTTTGCGTCACAAATAAGTTCCCTGCCTGATATAACCCTTCAAGCATTGTATTTTTTTCAGGATGAATAATAACCCGTGTTGTAATCACAGCTATATCAGGTACATTCGTCAGTGTAAGTTGCTCTGTATCAAGTTGATACTGATCACTTGTCAATACGACATCATTCACTTTAATTTCTTTAAGTTCGAGATCACGCCCCAGCAATACAAAGTCACCCTCTGTTTGACGCTTTACATTTAAAATACTGTCTACAATTGTATGATCTTGAAATACTTGAATATCTAAATGGACTGAATCCACTAAAAATGTAGGTTTCTTATAATCTTTTAAATATACGGTTTGATCTGCAGCTTCGACTGCTGGATTTGCAGCTATATTCATCTTTTATCCCTACGTTATCTGTCATTTAAAGCACTTTAAAATTAATATTGGGCAATAATTTGTATTTTTCAAATGAAAAATTCATTTTTTGCTGATATATGTAAAAATAATGCAAATTCTGATCCAATTCTAATAAATATTAGTCATTTAATTGTTTTAGGTACATTTAAAAACATAAGTTTTTCGCTTCTATACATAACATTTGTATAATAGTAAGCCTTTTTAAAATATTGAGTTGGTGTGTGTTTATTCAAATCATTAAGAAACAGTTAGATAGCAGTACATTATGTCCACTCTGTCATGCTGCAATGTATTGGGTAGATGCTGAGCAGTTTGAAATAGATATAAATTTTCACCAGTGTAGTCATTGCGAGCATCGTGTTTTTCAGAGCAGTGCTTTTAGCTGTCATTGTGAAGCATGTACACAGAAGCGTAAAAAAATGCTTAAGGAAACTCGTCTGCAAGAGGTAAGAAAATTTCGTAAAAAAGACATTGAAGCACCTTCATTATACCAATTATCTTTTATAAAAAAATTATTTTTACTGGCACTCTTAGATGACTATGCACGTGAAGATGCACAACATAATGAATATATCGACTGGGATAAAATAAAATATAGACCTATTTCACCAAATATTCATTTTCAACAGCATCTTGTTAAACAATTAGAAAAAGAAAATATTTTTATACTTCACGATCCCAAAAATGAAGATATATCTAACTATTATATTAATGTACGTCTAGATGGCTATGCAGAGCCGAGTCTATTTAGTATTACACAACAACTGCGGTTTTGGTTTTATGAAGATTTAAGCCAAGGCGTACCCTTTCAAGACAGTAATGAAGTGAAACATGCGATTTATTTGATGCTATATCAAGAAATTATGCAATTTACTATGGCTGTCTGCCGCACTTGGAATATACAAATTGCAGGACATAAATCGTTTCAAACACTCTGTTATAGATTACTTGATCATTTAGCAGTCGAACAAATTTTTTATCTTATTCATACTGCACTCGCCTACTTACATGAACAAGGTGCTTTACAAGCACGTAATGATAATTTTATTAATACGCATAAGCTCAAAAAAACAGTTATACAATACCGAGAAAATGCTATAAAAAATAAATGGGAAACACCTAACTTTCCTCGCCCTGAACATTTACCTTTTAATAAAATGGGAGAAATTTTATATTTTAAATTTCTAAATTATGATCAACGTATATTGAGCCAACCGATTTGGCACTTATGGAGAAAAATTTCTCCAAGATTGAGTTTTTATTCAGACAAGCGTTGTATGCATTGTGGCTCTCATGACTTAGAAGTGGAATACGATGCAGGAGATTATGTCTCTTTACGCTGTAGACAATGTAAGCACCAAGATCACTACTTTACACAATAATTTTCTTTTAGGATAAAATCAAACCATGATGCAAGTAAACACTTTAATAGACCAAGTGATTTTTGCATGGCAACAATTACAGCAAAAATCCCCATTGGTGCAATGTATTACCAATAAAGTGGCAAGTAATTATTCAGCAAACGTACTTTTGGCCTGTGGTGCCTCACCTGCCATGATTGACAATCCTTATGAAGCAGAAAGTTTTACACGCATTACAAATGCTTTAAATATTAACTTAGGTACACCTTCTTCAGAGCAAATGCAAGCAATGAAGATTTCAGCCGCCACTGCTCATCAAAAAAATATTCCTTGGGTACTTGACCCCGTAGGCTATAGTCCTATCTTAAAGTGGCGTAGCGACATGGTAGATACCTTGCTCACATTCTTGCCTAGTGTGATTCGTGGCAATGCCTCAGAAATTTTAACCCTAGCAGGAGAATCTATACCATCGAAAGGTGTAGACAGCACTTTAGATAGTAAAGATGTATACCCAAAAGCCACGGCGTTATTAAAGTACAGTCCATGTATTGCAATTTCTGGAGCATCTGACTTTATTTTGTCACAAGAGACAGATCAGGTCATTGAAATAAAAGGTGGGTCTGCATTACAACCTAAAATTACTGCAACTGGATGTGCTCTTGGTGCACTTATTGCTGCGTATTGTGCAGTTGCCCCTATACATATTGCAACAATTGCAGCACATGTACATTTTGCAATTGCTGGAAAACTGGCTTATGAAAGCGCACCTACTTTAGGTCAATTTAATGTTGCTTTTATAGATGAGCTATTTACTTTAAATGCTGAGAAAATTAAACAACATATAGATATTCAAATACATTAATAAAAAACGGCGTATTTAAAATGTACGCCGTTTTTCTCGTTTTTAAAAATGAATCGTGGCTGATAGTTGTGCCGTTCTTGGATTCCCTAAGAACAAGTAGTCATCACCCATAAATCCACCCACATCTCGCCAGTATTGGGTATTCATCACATTATTTATATTCAAGCGAAAGTCTGTATCATAACCTGCTATTGGTAAACGATATGCAGCACCCACATTAAAAATACTATAGCCTGCAACTTTTACAGTGCCTGATCTATTTGCATATTTGCCTGAACTCGCTTGCATACCTGCTAATAGTCTTAACTGATCATTTAACACAGGTGGTTTATAAGAAAGATAGCCACTAAATCGCCATGTTGGGCTATTTTGAATCTGATGCCCTGCATAGCTTTCATCAGATACATTATCTAGTCTTGCCCGAATATAACTTAAACTTGTGAGCATATCTAAACGATCTGTTACAGCACCATTTAATGCCAACTCTACACCTTGGTTATGCTGTTTTCCTTCTTGCACAAAAGCAAATTCTTGCGGGTTTGAAGGTATTGAAATTGCATATTGATTATCTTGTTTTAAATCAAATACTGTGGCCGTAAGCAAAAATTGTTGTATCTGCTGTTTAAGACCAATCTCATATTGCGTAGAATTTTTTGGTGCAAGCGTAACACTTGCATTTTTTGCGTACCATGGTGCTTCCCCACCATCTGATAAGCCTTTGGCATAGCTTGTATAAATCGTTGTATTTTCAAATGGTCTATACATTAAAGCAGCTTGTGGTAAAAACTTACTTAGATGTGTGTCTCTAGCCAATATTTCATCTTTATTGTAGCTTTGCTCATTTAAATGCAGCCATTTTGTACCTAATAATACAGACCACTGATTATTCAAGTTAACAAGATCTGAAATGAAAATACTTTGTTGATGGCTTTTTAACGCAGTATATTTATTTCCTAAAACGGCATTACTTACAGGTGAAAAATCAGTTGTATCATTATAGATATTACTTGTACCTATTACTTGATTCAGCCCTGACACACGCTTTCTACTTTTATTGGTTTCTGCAACTTCCGTACGCAATTGATGTTTAAATGATCCTGTTTCAAACTCACCATTTAAGTGGAGTTTAAATTGATCTGTGACTCGCGCATCATTTGGATCACGGTAGTCATAAATATCATAATTTCCACTTTGGTCGAATGTATTACCTAAACCCGTGTACTTGCATATATCTGAATAACAACCATAAGGGAATGCCGAATAATCATCAATTACAACACGACTATGCGATGCAGTTAGACTCATATTCCACTGAGGATTAAAAGCATAACGATAAGTGATATCTGTATTTAAGCTTTTATTGGTTACAGGATTACTCCAACTTTGATAACCGAGTAATTTATCCCAATTTACATTTTGTGGTACTGCCTTTGCATCAAGAAGTTGATATCCCGGTACAGAGCGTTGTTTTTGTGATTGAGCTTCTAAATTCAACTCAAGTTTTGCTTTGTCAGTCATATTCCAATCTAATGCTCCAGAACCAAAATATCGTTGACCATTTGCATGATCGACGTATGGTTTAATATCTTCATGAGCAAGGTTAATACGATAGCCAAACTGACGGTTTTCCCCAACAAATCCACCTAAATCTGTAGAAACAGTTTTGTCACCATATTGGTCTATATCGAAGGTTAATGTACGCACATCTTCAGGACGTTTTGTCACAAAATTTACGACACCACCGGGTGTAGACATACCACTTTGTAAAGCAGAAATTCCTTTTAAAATTTCCACACTTTGTTTATTTTCTAATGCAATGTTTTGCTCACCACGAACTACATTGCCATTAATTAAATAGCTAGAGGCTGTATCAAGTGCAAAGCCACGTACCATAAAGTTTGGATAATATCCTATCGCGGCATAACCATCCCCCACACTGGCATCATTTTTTACAACATCAGTTAGGAGCTTTGCATGTTGATCGGTGAGCACTGCACTCGTGATTGAAGAAATAGATGCAGGAATCTGGCTAATTTTCTGACCACTATAGCCAGTGATATCAGCGAATGAAGTACGGTATGCAGAAGATGGTTCACTTTTCACAGTAATTGTTGAAAGTTGTTCGACATCGTTGCTTTGTGCATTTACCTCAGTAATTGTTAATGCATTTGCTGCATAACCTGCTTCATAAATTGTGCCTAAACAAATTTTAATCGTTAAAGCGCTCTATCATAAAACGAAAAAGCGTCAATGAAAATCAGTAACTTAAGTTTCAACACGAGATATAACTGCTTTTCTATAAATTTCTTTGTTCATTTCCACAACTTCTACAGACAGATGAATTTCTTTGGTTACATCGGTATGTATGAGTTTTTGGTTATCTTTAATTTTTTGAAGCAGTTGTTCATTTAATTGCTGTAATTGTTCAGTTGTACGACCATTAAGAACACAGACCTGTAAATGTATAAATGCATTCTTTTCTAGACCATCACCAATTAAAAACTCATCAAATTGAATCGCTCTAGATTTAATGTCATGTTTATATTCAAATAGTTCAGAATCGAACAATACTCCATGAAGTTCTAATAATAAGTCTTGCGTATCTATATCAAGATTACCACTGTATTGTAACGTAAGATTTGGCATATGTTTTCCTTGTTATATTTTATCCAATAAAAAGCCCAACATCTGTTGGGCTCTACATCATATTTATAGCTGTACAAAACTCTTAATTTTGACAACCAGATCGTCAATCTGATCTAGGTCTATAAATAGATCAGCATGCTCTTTTTGTGACTCATCAATAATTAAAAGAATACCTGTTGATTTTAGCAGTTCAATCTCATGGCGACTGAGACTCTCTTGAGCAAGAGACACTATGCCATCCGTGAGCAATACACGCTCTAATTGTGCTTTATACTCAAAAGCAGCTTTAGAAAGTGCAATCACAGCAGGTTTTTGTCCAAGTCTCGCAGCACGTTCGTCTACACTTACTGCGCGCTTTGTATCACTGAGTTGTGCAGTATCTTCAATCATCGCTGCACCAACAGTGACATTGGTTAAACGATCAATAAAGATAAAACTACCTGTAAAGCGACTGTCTTTATAGTCATCAAATACAATTGGACGGTCGAACTCTACCGTTACATCTGCAATACCGTTCAGTGCAAGTGTTTCATCCACATGCCCTTGTTCTAAAGTATTTACATCAATTGTATGATTAATCACACTCACTTTTGCAGGTACACTTTGAGTACCTACTTTCACATTATACAATTTTCCCGCAACGAGAGGCTGCTCAGCCATCCAAACTACGGTTGCTTTTACAGCACGTGATTGCTGAGGTAATGCACTTGGATGAGCAATTAAGTCACCACGGCTCACATCAATTTCGTCTTGAAGTGTAAGTGTAACTGCTTGACCAACCACCGCATTTTCTAAATTGCCATCATACGTGACAATTTCTTTGACACGACTGCGTTTACCCGAAGGTAATACTACAATCTCGTCATTTACAGCAACACGACCAAGTGCAATTGTACCTGCAAAACCACGGAAATCTAAATTTGGACGATTTACATACTGTACTGGAAATCTAAAATCTTGATGTTCAGTTTCACGCTCAATTTCAATCGTTTCCAAAATTTTCATCAGCGTTTGACCTTGATACCAAGGTGTATGCTCAGAAGGATTTACAACATTGTCGCCATTAAGTGCCGAAATTGGTACAAAATGAATATTGGTCGGCTTGCGATTACCTAAATGCGTAATGAATTCTTCATAATCTTGACGAATTTGATTAAACTTTTCTTCAGAAAATTCAATTAAATCCATTTTGTTAATGGCAACAACAATATTACGAATACCTAATAGTGCAGAGATAAATGTATGACGGCGTGTTTGTGTCTGTACACCATAACGCGCATCAATCAAAATAACTGCAAGATCACACGTCGAAGCACCCGTAGCCATATTACGTGTATATTGCTCATGCCCCGGCGTATCAGCAATAATGAACTTACGTTTATCTGTTGAAAAATAACGATATGCAACGTCAATCGTAATACCTTGTTCACGTTCAGCTTGCAAGCCATCTACAAGTAAGGCAAGGTCTACTTTTTCGCCTTGTGTACCCGATTTTTTACTGTCACGCTTTACTGCTTCTAATTGATCTTCATAGATCATTTTAGAATCATGCAGTAGACGACCAATCAATGTACTTTTACCATCATCAACATTACCGCATGTTAAAAAGCGGAGAAGATCTTTTTGCTCATGTTGTTTTAAGTATGCCAAAATATCCTGGCTAATGAGCTCGGATTGATGAGACATGTATTTACTCCACTAAATTAGAAATAACCTTCTTGCTTTTTCTTTTCCATTGACCCAGCTTCATCGTGGTCAATCATACGGCCTTGTCGTTCTGAGCTTGTGGTCAACAACATCTCTTGAATAATTTCAGGCAAAGTATTGGCTGTAGATTGCACTGCACCTGTTAAAGGATAGCAACCTAATGTACGAAAACGTACCGATCTCATTTCAGGCACTTCACCTGCACGCAACGGGAAACGTTCATCATCAATCATAATGAGTGTACCATCACGTTCTACGACAGGACGTTTTGCAGAAAAATAAAGCGGTACAATTGGAATTTGCTCAAGATAAATGTATTGCCAAATATCAAGCTCTGTCCAATTCGATAAAGGAAAAACACGAATACTCTCGCCTTTGTTCACTTTACCATTATAAATGTTCCATAATTCAGGGCGTTGGTTTTTAGGATCCCAACGATGCTTATTGTCACGGAATGAGTAAACACGCTCTTTCGCACGCGACTTTTCTTCATCACGGCGCGCACCACCAAATGCAGCATCAAACTGATATTTATCTAAAGCTTGCTTTAAGGCTTGCGTTTTCATAATGTCAGTATATTTAGAGCTACCATGATCGAATGGATTAATATTTTGTGCCATTCCTTCAAGGTTCTTATGTTCGATCAGTTCAAGCCCATGTTTTTGTACCATGTCATCACGGAACTTGATCATGTCCTTAAATTTCCATCCGGTATTAACATGCATTAATGGAAATGGAAGTTTGGCAGGGTAAAAGGCTTTCATTGCTAAATGTAACATCACCGCAGAGTCTTTACCGATAGAGTAAAGCATCACGGGATTTTCAAATTCCGCAGCCACTTCTCGAATAATATGAATACTTTCAGCCTCAAGCTGTTTAAGGTGAGTTAATCTTTCCTCAGTCATTAATATACCCAGCTAAACGGAAATTTTAAGGCAAACATATTAGCATGCTTCATCAGAGCACGTATGTGTATGTCTAATGACGATTTTTGAATAACTAAATCATTTTTTCTACTTTAGAAAAATTTTCAGTTTAATCGTGAAAAACAATAAGTATATGAATTGTAAAATGATCTTTTTATTCATATTTAAGTAATTATACTTGACCTACTCTTTATATTACTTTGGTGCGTTCACATGGATATACTTAAAGTTGCACAAACACGATACACAACAAAAGCATATAATTCAGAAAAAAAGATTCCTCAAGCAACACTCGACACCTTATTAGAAACACTTAGACTCACACCATCTTCTGTAAACATTCAGCCGTGGCATTTTTTTGTAATTGAAACAGATGAGGCAAAAGCACGTGTTGCAGAAACGATGCCTGGAAACTATAGCTACAATGCAACGAAAGTATTGCAAGCATCACATAGCATTGTCTTTTGCACAAAGACAAATATTCCTGCTGAACATCTCGAAGCACTTTTAAAAGCAGATGATCATGCAGGACGCTTTAAGAATGAAGAGGCTCGTGAAACACAGGCCAATCTACGTGAAGGATATGTAATTAAAAAATCTATTCCCGACTGGCTTATTCGCCAAACGTATATTGCCCTTGGACAATTTTTAATAGCTGCGGCTGCTGAAGGTATCGACTCAACGGCAATGGAAGGTTTCGATAACAATGCATTTGATCAAGCATTTGATTTAAAAGAAAAAGGTTTACAAAGCTTAGTGGTGGTTTCATTAGGTTATAGAAGTGAAACTGATTTTAATGCCAAGTTACCTAAATCACGCTTACCACATGAGCTTGTATTTACGCATCTTTAAACTAAACCTTATGGAGATGACTTAACAAATAAGTCATCTCAATTTCACATGGTACTCATTAAAACCAATACTGCACTTATTGCTAGCACCAAACTAAATAGCATTTGAGAATTTATCTTTTCTCTAAAGAAAAATATCCCACCTAAAATACCAAATACAACCACAGCAATATTCATACTCGCAAAAACGATTGCAGGTGAGCTTTTCAAAGCAATATGTGCATTAATATACAGAGCAATGTTTGCAAAGTTTAAAATGCCTAGACCTAAGCCTGCGAAAATATTCTTTTTACCCCATAAATTACAATTTTCTTTTAGACTGCAATAAATAAAGGAAAATAGAAAAGCAGTTACAAAAATAAGATTTAGACTTTGCGCAAAACCCTGCCCTAAACTACTATTATATTTCAAAAGAACATCTACAAGTGCATAACCAATCCAAACACATAACAGTGAAAGTACGCCTTTTTTATTGATGATCTGATGATGGCCTGTTTCACGACTCAGAACAAGTAAACTTACAGCAAAAATACCTAAAGTGACACCAATAAGTTTCACTGCTGAAAATTGCTCATTAAAAATAAAATATGCTGCAATAATTGATAAAACAGCCGATAAACGTTGTGCGATTTCTGTTTTAACAATACCTGCATCATTTAATGCACGCGAAAGTGCAAGAAAAATACTGGGTAAAATAATACCTAATAACCCAATGAGCCACCATGGCACTTGTGCCACCTGTATATTCAATAAGTTTGGCTTAAACCATAAAAAACAAAGTAAACTTGCACTCGCATAATTCCATACCACCATAGAAAGTGGATGATATCCAACGCTTGCTAATTTCTTTAGAAGGATTGATACAGCAACACTACAGCATGCAGCAAATAGAATAAAAATCAATGTCGTATACTCATGAACAAATAAAGCCCACCTATGTGAACTTTATCTTAATCTGAAAAAGTAGGTAATTAGTAGCGTTCAACCATTTTTTCTAATGAAATTGGACGAATTTTACTTGCATTACCAGCTGTACCGAATGCTTCATAACGGCTGATACATACTTCTTTCATGGCCTCAATCGTTTTTGAAAAATACTTGCGAGGATCGAATTCTACTGGATTTTCCGCAATAAATTGACGGATTGCACCGGTAGATGCAAGACGTAGATCCGTATCAATATTAATTTTACGCACACCATGTTTAATCGCATCAACAAGCTGCTCAACTGGCACACCATAAGTTTCGCCAATTGCACCACCGTGTGCATTAATGACCTGTAACCACTCTTGAGGAACAGAACTAGAACCATGCATAACCAAATGCGTATTTGGTAAAGCAGCATGAATTTCTTTAATGCGTTCAATCGCTAAAATATCGCCTGTAGGTGGACGGGTAAATTTATATGCGCCATGTGAAGTACCAACAGCAATTGCGAGTGCATCGACATGGGTATCTGCAACGAATCTTTTAGCTTCATCGACAGATGTTAAAAGTTGGCCATGATCTGCGGCTTGTTTTTCTAAACTTCCAAGACAGCCAATTTCCCCTTCTACTGAAACACCACATGCATGTGCCATTTCAACCACTTGACGTGTTACCTGCACATTGTAGTCGTAACTCGTTGGCGTTTTCCCATCTGTATTTAAAGAACCGTCCATCATGACTGAGCTAAAACCCAACTGAATTGAGCGTTGGCACACCGCAGGGCTTACACCATGATCTTGATGCATTACGATTGGAATATGTGGCCACTCTTCAATTGCTGCCGCAATTAAATGACGTAGAAATGCTGACCCTGCATATTTTCTTGCACCTGCAGACACTTGAACAATAACAGGTGAATTTGTTGCATCTGCAGCAAGCATGATTGCACGCATTTGCTCTAAATTATTTACATTAAATGCTGGTACACCATAGCTATGCTCTGCTGCATGATCTAATAACTGACGTAATGATACTAAAGCCATAACTCTCTCCCCAATTTGCGTGCGGTATTCTACATGGGCATTGCCAACAAAACTGTATTTAAAATCATCAAGCCATAAAAAAACCCTGCAATTGCAGGGTTTTCTTAAAAAAATGCTTATTTAGTGTGATTTTGCAGGAGTATCTGTATTTTTTGAATCTAATACAGGTTTATCTATCGCATCTATTTTTGCTTGCTGTTCTGGACTTGTTTCCGAAGATGTCGTTGAAGCAGAAGATGCAGGCGCACTGTTTTGTGCTTCTGTATGACTTTCATTTTTACCACATGCAGTCAATGTACCTAATGCGACAAATCCTAGTGCGATTATAAGTAACTGTTTCAAAAAAATACTCCTTTTATTTAATCATTAAGCACGATCAATGAGTGCAGCAACAGCTGGTAATGTTTTACCCTCTACAAATTCTAGAAAAGCACCACCACCTGTAGAAATATAGCTAATGTGAGAAGCAACATTGTATTTATCAATCGCAGCTAAAGTATCACCACCACCTGCAATTGAGAAAGCATCACTTTGAGCAACTGCCAATGACAATGCTTTTGTGCCTTCTCCAAACTGATCGACTTCAAAAACACCAACAGGACCATTCCACAGAATCGTTTTTGCTTCTTGCAACAACTGAGCAAATGTTGCGGCTGTTTCAGGCCCTACGTCTAAGATCATATCAGTATCTTGTACATCAGCAACTTTTTTGACAACAGCATGGCTATTACTTACAAAACTCATAAAGTCATCGCCAATATTTGATGCATCTGCAACCACAACATCGGTTGGTAAAGGAACATCAACCTTTGCAGCAATTTGTTTTGCCGTATCGACTAAATCTGCTTCATATAACGATTTTCCAACATTAAATCCAGCAGCAGCCAAGAATGTGTTGGCAATACCACCACCCACAATTAATTGATCACACACTGTCGACAACGAGTTAAGTACATCTAACTTTGTTGAAACTTTTGAACCTGCCACAATTGCAACCATTGGTTTTGCAGGTGTTTTTAAGGCACGACCTAACGCGTCTAATTCTGTTGCAAGTAATGGTCCCGCAACAGCAAGCGGTGCTTTACGTGCAACTCCTTCAGTCGATGCTTCAGCACGGTGAGCCGTTCCAAAAGCATCCATCACAAATACATCACACAGTGCTGCGTATTTTTCTGCAAGCTCAGGTGCATTTTTCTTCTCGCCATGATTAAAACGCACATTTTCAAGAAGTACGACCTGTCCTGCTTTTACGTCTACGCCGTTTAAATAATCAGTTTCAAGTTCAACCGTCTGACCCAATGCATCAGATAAATACTTTGCAACAGGTGCTAGAGATTGCTCAGATTTTGGCTCACCCTCTACAGGACGACCTAAATGTGAACAGACGATAACTGCGGCGCCTTTATCTAATGCAAGTTTAATTGTTGGCAATGCTGCTCTTAGACGAGCATCGCTTGTAATTTCCCCATTTTTTACAGGTACATTTAAATCTTCACGAATAAGGACACGCTTTCCTTGTAAATCAAGATCAGTCATACGTTGAAACGTCATTTTATTGCTCCCTTGTGTTATTCACTATTTTCAATAACAATATCTTAGACGAAGATATTTAAAAGCGTTAGCTTCTTTAGTATAAGAGATGTAGAAAAACCGCTTTCGTTTACTTACCACACTCACTTATTAAATCAGAATATTTATGTCTATTCATCCAGATCCTAAAATTAATCGCCTTAATATATTTGGTGAACCACTCGCGAGTTGCTGTTTTGACCCAATTACGGGCTACTTTCGTAATGGTTTCTGCCATACATCTACAACAGATCTTGGACAGCACACCGTTTGTGCGCAAATGAGTTCAGATTTTCTTAACTTTTCTCAAAAACTGGGTAATGATTTAATTACACCATTACCAGAACTAGACTTTCCTGGATTAAAGCCTGGTGACTTCTGGTGCATTTGTGTTGAACGTTGGGTTGAAGCTTATGAGCTTGGTCAAGCACCTAAACTCAAATTACACTCATGCCATCAATCTATTTTAAGCTACGTGCCGTTACATGTACTCATGGAATACTCAGTTGCATGAACCGTTTAATTATTCTTGCTTCGAGTAGTCAAACTCGAAAAATACTGATGGATCGCTTACATATTCCTTATGAAAGTATAGCACCTGACATTGATGAAACACCGCACGGCGAAATCCATGCAGATACATTAGCAATGCGTCTTGCCTCGGAAAAAGCACTGGTGATTGCAAAACAACACCCTGAAGCAATTATTATTGGCTCTGATCAAGTCGCATGGTATACCAATGAACCTAATACATTCATCGGCAAGCCTAGAGATAAAGATGATGCAATCAAGCAACTAGAACAACACTCTGGAAAAACGCTTTGCTTTAGTACAGGTCTAAGTGTGCAATGCTTAGCTACAAAACAAAATTGTACAGTTGTCGCACATTATGAGGTCAAATTTAGAGAACTTTCTCGTGTAGAAATAGAACGTTATATTGAAAAAGACCAACCCTTTCATTGTGCTGGTAGCTTCAAATGCGAGAGTCTAGGTATTTCTTTATTTGAAAGTATGACAGGGCGTGACCAAACGGCTCTCATGGGCTTACCACTTATTCAACTTACTCAAATATTACGCGAATTTAATCTTCAAATTCCTTAAATGACAAGGCTATACATGTCCCAACCACTTAGCGTTTTAGGCAATATTACTGCAGAACAATTTTTAAATGAGTACTGGCAAAAAAAACCATTACTTGTACGACAAGCCGTTCCTGAGGTCATCGATCTACTCGAACCTGATGATATTAAATCTCTCGCGTTAGAAGAGAATGTTACTGCTCGTCTCATTCAACAAACTGGTTCGCTTCACGATCAGTGGAAAGTTCAATCATCTCCACTTTCTAAAAAGGCCTTTAAGAACTTACCACCATATTGGACATTGCTTGTTCAAGCAATAGATCATTACTCTATGGATCTTTCTGAATTATGGAAAAAGTTTCATTTTATTCCTCAGTGGCGTAGAGATGACATTATGGTGTCCTATGCTCCTAAAGGTGGATCCGTAGGCAAACACTTTGACTTTTACGATGTATTCTTGGTTCAAGGTTTTGGAGCACGTCGCTGGCAGTTAGGCCAATACTGCGATGAAAATACGAAATTTATTGAAGGGCAACCACTTAAACTTCTTTCAGAGATGGATATTACTTTTGATGAAGTTCTTGAACCAGGAGATCTTTTGTATGTACCTCCTGGTTTGTCTCATTATGGGGTTGCTGAAAATGAATGCCTCACCTATTCATTTGGTTTCAGAATGCCAAACTTAGCGGGTATTATTGATAGAGTGAGTGATCATTTTGCCGATGAACAACTTTTTAAAAATCCTGTAAAAGATAATGAGCGCTCACCTAACCATGCAATCGGTGAAATAACCGCCAAAGAACTCCAAACTTTAAAACATCAACTGATTGAAACATTAATGCACTCTGATCATTTCGATCATGCAATTTTATCACTCATGTCCGAACCAAAATATCCAGACAATATTCCTGAGCCAGATGAACTTGAATTAGAAGATCTTCTAGACCTCATTGGTTCAACCTATACCATTCAGCTTGAACCTGCATCAAGACTTCTATATACACAAGAAGACGAGAAATTGATGTTTTGGGCCAATGGAGAGCGTCTAAATATTCAATCAGAGACAGCAGTGATTTTAAAAGACATCGCTGATGGCCAAGCACTCAACTTTGATGCTCGATTTAATCATCATAGTTTATTAAATGATCTTTTCCCACTGATCAATGATTCCATTCTCATGCTTACCTAACCTGAGGAAAATGAAGCATAAAAATCAGGCTTACTGACATAGCGCCGGTAAGCCACAATAAAATATTAATAATAATAACTGTTAGATTTTGCATGTAAAAATGCAGGAATTAAACCTGTTAATGCCGCACGAATATCTTCACGTTCATTAATGAGTTGATGTGAACCTTCTTCTAAAATTAGCAAGGTTTGTAGTCTAAATTTCTTCCTTACAAATTCGATATTGTAACGCCAATCGACAGTCTGATCTAATGCGCCTTGTGCCATCCAGACAGGAATTCTACATGATGGTCTCTCTTCCATAACAGCCATCCATTTGGACATTGCTAGAATCCAGTTCATTCCCATCATTTTAGGTTGTAGTGGGTCTTTCAAACGTACAAAACGAAGAAACTCAGGGTTATGATTATTTCTTCGGAAATGACGAGGCACCTGTTTTTTAATTCGTCTAATAATGCCTAAACCAACTGGATTATGCCACCATGCAGATTTTGCAGGACGCAATAAAGGTGACAACAATAAAATCCGTTCAACAATAGGATTCTTCCTTTGCTCTGCATAGGCTAAAATATGATGCATTAAAATTGCACCACCTGTACTTTGACCCACACCTAACCACGGTTTTTGCAGCTGTGGTGCATTTTTGGTATAGCGATAAATTGCATGCAGAACATCTTGATAATGGTCAAAATTTTCGATATTTGCAGGTGAGCCACTACTCAAACCATGTCCTGGTAAATCAAAAGTTAAAACACTAAATCCTTGTGATAATATTTCTTCAATAATAGGTTGATAAATACCACTATGTTCTAAATAACCATGCAATAAAAAGACCGTACCACAAATATCATTTTGTTGAGGTTGAAAGACTTGTGTATGCAACTTAAATTGTTCTGTTTGTATATAACCTTGCCAGTAATCACAATCTAACACATCTAAGCCATAAAGTTTCTGATAAGACAGCAACTCATCTTTAGGCATATAAGGCTTATATAAATTGAGCGGTTGCAACTGATCCGATGTCGTTTCACGACTTGGTACAGGTAAATCTAACTGTTTAAGTGTCGTTGGTGTTAAAAAAGGTGTTTCAGGCATTAAGGAACCTCACGACAATCATTGGTTCCAAACACTACATCGCGAATGGTTGCCAATAATTCGTAATTTGCACGTCGACTATGATCATAATTGGTAAGCGCAGGCTTCCAACGTGTCAATTGCGTTGGCATAGGTGCATCTACAGGAACAGTGGCTATACCATTTTGGGCAAACAGACGGCGTGTTCTTGGCATATGATACTCGTCTGTTACCAATATAATTTTTGGCGCGCCACCTTTTTTCTGAAGTAATAGTGAGCTAAATCTTGAATTTTCACATGTATTCATGCTTCTATTTTCAAGAAGCTTCGCATCTACACCATGATCTTTTAACCAGATCTGCATATATGGTGCTTCTACACCACTTAACACAATAGGTAGGCTGTTTTGTTGCTCAATCTCTAGAGTTTTCTCTAAGCGCAATCGTGTATAGCTATTAACAATAATACGTTTCGTTGTGCGATCAAACGTTAATCCTCCTCCTAAGACAACAATTGCAGAGGGCTTAGATGCATCTGCTTTTTGCTCATCTCTGACCGTATTTGCTTGTCTTAAATCTTGAGAAACTTGCTGACTGACTGGATCTTTATCATTCACTTTAACAGGATACGTCGTCAAAAACTGTGTGTATTTCTGCATAAGAAGCTGTGTATCTGCATCATTTAAACGTGCCACTTCTTGAAGTGCTTCTGGCTCAGAAGCTACTTCATCAATATGCTGATCACTTATATTCGGGTCAGAAGATGCTGTGTCATCAGCCTCTTCTTCATCCTCTTTATTTTGTAGCTGTTTTTCTAAAATTTTATATCGTGCTTCAATTAAATTTAAACCAACTGCATCTTCTCTTTGCGCGGCTTCTTGTAAGACTTTTAAATATGCCTGACGTGCAATCCATAAATTTGAACCGGGCTCTAAATCATCATGCTCACTCAATGCAGCAATTTGCTGACTCTGTGCAGCGACCATATTTACTTCAATTGGAACAAAATGATTCAGTAAGAATAAAATGCTTTTTGAATAAAATGGCGTATAAATAAAAACAATGAGCGCGGTCAAGAGTACTAAAAGTACTGCGATCATTTTTACAAACCTTACCATAAAAGGTTGTTTTTCTGCCATATTCTTCGTCCATCTACAAACAGATTAACCCGTCTTCCCCAAATACTACAGGCTCAGGCTCAAGTAATATATTAAATTTATGTTGTACATCATGCTGTACAGCAGAGCAAGTTGCTCTAACATCTCTTAATGTTGCTTCTGCATAATTTACAAGGACAAGTGCTTGTCTATCAAACATTCCCACAGCACCTAAACGTTTTCCTTTCCATCCCACCTGATCAATTAACCAACCTGCCGCTATTTTTACTTGATCATTGGGTTGTAAATAATAAGGCATTTGAGGATATTGTTGGCTCAATTGCGTGTATTGTTCGTAACTTATGATCGGGTTTTTAAAAAAGCTACCCACATTTGGATACATTTTAGGATCAGGTAGCTTAGAGCGACGAATCGCAATAACTTGTTGCTGTAAGTTAAAAGGTGTCTTTTCTTCACCAACAGCTTTTAATAAATCGCCATAGGCAAGTTTTAAATCGATATGTTTATTTAAACGAAACGTTACCGAAGTAATAATATAGCGTTGAACATGTTTTTTAAAAATACTATCCCGATAAGAAAACTGACAATCCTCTTGAGATAAGGTGCTAAAAGTCTGACAAAGACGATCATATACTGAAACAGAAGAAATAAATTCTCCAACTTCAACACCATAAGCACCTATGTTTTGCACAGGTGATGCACCTACCTTGCCAGGAATTAAAGCTAAGTTTTGTAACCCATACCACTGTTTTTGCGTAGTATATAATACAAAATCGTGCCAAATTTCTCCTGCACCAACTTGTATAAAACTATAATCCGCTGTTTCATCAATACACGAAATACCTTTCATATTTATATGAATTACACAGGCATTCAAATAATCTGAGAGCAATACATTACTTCCGCCAGAGAGTACCATCACTGGCAACTTTTTTGTTTCAGCAAATGCCAAAGCCTCAATTAAGTCATCTTCTGTACTTACATCTATAAAATAGGCAGCTATTGCACTTAAGTTTAATGTATTTAATGACTTAAGTTGAAATTGCTCTTTAATATTTAACACTTAGACACTCTACCCAATATGATGCTTCTGAAAATAGTTAACCCAAGCATGGCTAGCCGATTCACACTGATCTAAGACATGCTCAAAACCCCTACCTTCACCATAGTAGGGATCGGCAATAGCAACATTTTGTTGTGATTGGTCATGAGCTGTCATCATCGCAATTTTGGCTTTTAAAGCATTAATTCCAAACTCAGCCTCAGCAACTTTTTTTAATCGATTAATTTGTTCTAAGTTTTGAGCATCCATCGCCAAAATTAAATCAAACTTTATAAAATCACGCGTAATCAATTGTCTACCACGTAATGATGACAGTTCGTAACCTCTCTTTTGTGCATAGCGCTGACTACGCTCATCTGGTGCTTCCCCAATATGATAATTACTTGTACCTGCTGAATCGACCATAATATTGAGTTTACTTGCCTCAACAATATGACGAAGTACTACCTCAGCAGTTGGCGAACGACAAATATTTCCTAAACAAACACATAAAATACGGTATGGCCCATTATCAGACATAATCACCTCAAATTTTTTAAGTTTTTAGCTGAATATTATGAATTTCTGCATCAAACGTATCAATTAAAGCTTTCACACTCGGCTCTTCTTTAATTAATGTCACTGCACGTTCGTATGCTCGTTCTTTACGCGCTATTTGCAACATATATGGGGTTACTTCAGAAACTTCCTCATAGCTTATAGAGAGTACTGTGTTACTCCATTGTTGCTTTAAAGCTTCTTCTAAATTATGTTGTTGCTGATTTAAAAGCTTTTCATATTTTTGAGGAATATAAAATTGACAAGTCGCATTAATTTCGCCAGACATAATGCCATATTGTGCTAACTCTTGTACCGCAGGAGATAAATCACTATTTCTAAACCAATATTCCCATTTTTCTACAGTCCATGCTCCAGATAACTCCTGCTCAGGTAGTGATAAAATCTCTTGAGGCATCAGCTGCGTTGATGTTTCCTCAACTCTCTTTTCTTTATTAACAGGCTGAGTATTCCTCTCAACCTCATCATTACGATCTACTTCAAATGATGTGAATTGTGTACTTTCCCCATCTAGTGAAAATGGGAAGACTTCTTCATCATCCTTATCATAGTCTACACTTGATCCAATGTATTGTGAGTGAGAAGGTACAGACACCTCAATAAGATGATCTTCAGCCGCCGCATCAAATGCAACAATGGAGGCATCATCTACCTCTTTAGAGGGAATAGATGCCAGTGTTTCTTCTGTGCTACTTTCAAGTGCGACTTCTGGTTCAAAATGTTCATCATCATTAACCACTGGTATTGGCTCAGCAATCACTGGTCTTTCATGAGAAGATAGCGGTCTAAACGCGAGCATACGGAGCACACACATTTCAAAGCCTTGCTCTTGTGTAACAGCCCATGTAATTTCAGCACGACCTTTCGTTGCAATCTGATAATAGAGCTGCAAATCTTGTGCAGAAATTAATTGTGAGAGTCGCTTAATTTTCTGATTAATCTCATGACTATACTTTAAACCTAAATCTGGCAAATACTGAATGAGTGCCAACTCATGTAAAGTAGAAACCAACTGATCTAAAACTAAGGCAACATCCAGTGCTTGCTTTCTAAATTGTAATAACAACAGTGAAACTTGTTTCTGATGATTTTGATGAATGGCTTCAATTAAATCGTAAATGATAGATCGATCAATTAAACCAAGCATGTCTTTTACATCGTCATGGATAATCTTACCTTGACCATATGCGATTGCCTGATCGGTCAACGAAAGAGAATCCCTTAATGAACCTTGTGCAGCCTCCGCAATTTGCCATAATGCTTCAGATTCATATTCGACATCTTCTTTATTTAATATTTCTGTTAGATGCCCACTAATTTCTGTGATATCTAAAGGACGTAATGTAAACTGGAGACAACGGGATACTACTGTAATCGGTAATTTCTGTGGATCTGTTGTCGCAAATAGAAATTTGACATGTTCAGGTGGTTCTTCTAATGTTTTTAATAACGCATTGAATGAATGCGTAGACAACATATGTACTTCATCGATTAAGTAAACTTTAAAACGCCCTTGTGTGGGTGCATAAGGAACATTGTCCAATAATTCTCTTGTATCTTCTACACGCGTTCGAGAGGCCGCATCTATTTCTATAAGGTCGATGAAACGTCCTTCATTCACCGCACGACATGTAGGGCAAACTTCACAAGGGGTAGATGTAACACCTGTTTCACAGTTCAAACATTTTGCTAAGATTCTTGCAATAGTCGTTTTTCCAACGCCTCGTGTACCTGTAAACAAATAAGCATGGTGCAAACGGCCACGCTCTAAAGCACTGGTTAAAGCTCTAGAGACATGGTTTTGCCCGACCAACTCATTAAAGTTACGTGGACGATATTTTCTTGCTAGAACCTGATACATGTATGCTCCCCTTTTACCCCATAAGCATACTGTTTTTTTATAAAATAGTGAATGCGATGCTTATTTGATTAAACTAAATTCAATCATTTAGTGCATTTTTTGTATTTCACTCACAGCCATATAGATTACGAAACTTTTAATTCACCAATTAAATGCGTTTTTTGATCTGATATCGATTGCAAAGCAAAGTGTACGCCATTAGAGATTTGAGCATTTTTCAATTCAACAAAAGAAGATAAATATAAAGGCTTTTTAAACTGGACAAACACTTCATAGGCTTCAGGCAAATCTAAGTTTGCAAGTACTTTAGCTTTTGACCACATCCCATGTGCAATTGTACTTGGAAATCCAAAGGCCTTTGCTCCCCATCGATGTAAATGAATTGGGTTAAAATCTCCGGAACTAAATGCATATTTAATTCCTGTATTATGTTTAACGTACCACTCTTTTACAGGTCTCAATTCACACTCATCTAAAGTAATCGATTTATTTAACTGTGGTAGTTTTTCTATAGCTATAAATTTTCTAGATAAATATCGACTACTACACGTCACAACTTCTTTACCTTCACATTCAACAACTGTAGAAAACTCTAAGACAGTCCCTCTAGCATGACCGTATACCTCGCTTAAAGTGCAAGAAAGCTTATACTGTCGATTAGCAAATAAAGTACAGTATTGTTTAATCTCATTTTCGATGTGAATCAAACCTAAAATAGGGATAGGAAGTGCTTCATTTATCATCATATGAAGTTGTAAATTCTGTGATAACACCGAAAAATAAATCGCTGGAATAATACTGTTATTTTCAAACCCACATATTTTTTTATAAGCCACTAAATTCTTAGCATCAATATAAAAATGGTCGACAACATATTTCACTTTTTGTATTTTTGAATGCTGCTCTTTTCTTTTTAACGATGCTTTTAAAACATCTGGGTAGCTTAAATACGCTTTAGGCAATTTATTAAAGTGGCAAGTTTTCATCGCAATGCACATTATTATATTTTCATAACGATTATAGTAGAAATTTAATTAAATAGATAACAACGCATACAATAATTAAATAAATGATAATAAAATCTCGATTGAGCGTATAAAAAGAGGAGAGCAAACATACTCTCCTCTATTGCTTAATCTTTTAAGAAGTCTTTTTCCATAACACCAGCACGATCAATCGCAGCTTGCATCGCTTCATCTACAGTCTCATAAATTCCATTTTTTTCAAATACGTTTACAGCTTCAATGGTTGTACCTCCCTTAGAAGTTACATTATTTCTTAACTGTAAAAATGCCAAATCTTTTTCATGTTCAGCCAAAGACACCACACCTTTTGCTGTTTGTAAGATTAATGCCCTTGCTTGTTCTGGCTCAAATCCTAAAGCTTCTGCTTTTCTTTGCATTGCATCTAAGAATAAAAAGAAATAGCCCGGTGCGCTTCCAGCAATAGCAATAATGTTGTTAATCTGTTCTTCTTTTTCTACCCAGACCGTTTTTCCAACAGCACCCATCAAGTTTTCAGCAAAGTCTTTATCTTCTTTAGAAACATCACTCTCTGCAAATAGACCACTTACCCCTTGACCAACCAAAGAAGGTGTATTTGGCATAACGCGAATAATTTTGAGGCCGTCTAATTTGAATATTTTTTTATAAAATTGAACTTGTGTGCCAGCTGCAATCGTTAAAAATAGCTTATCTGCAACATCTACATGTTCTTGGATCGGTGCACAAACTTCTTTCATAAGCTGTGGTTTAACAGCAAGAATAATTACATCTGCATTTTTAGTAGCTAGAATATTATCTGAAGTTGCTTGAATACCAAATTGTTCACTTAAACGTTTTTTACTGGTTTCACTGGGTACCGAAACTGTAATATTGGATTTGTCGTATCCCGAAGCAATTAATCCAGAAATAATGGCAGATGCCATATTCCCACCACCAATAAAAGCAATCTTGCGTTGACTCATTTCACTTCCCTCTATGTGATCATCATTTTGTATAAAATCGTGCTCTATACAACAAAAATAACATAACTAGATTTTTATTTCAGAAGATACAACTTTTAGTTTTCTGAACACATTCCTTTATATTTCGAAGCAAAATTTTGAATACTTACCTTCTTTTGTTGTTCTTCGTTCACCAATGGCGTAGCAAATGCATCATCAACCAACTTAATAAATAAATCTTTTTGCTTTGAATCATCGATATGACTAACTTGCTGTTTAAGCTGGTCGTATTGTGTACCATTTTGACGTAGTTTCATTACACCTTCAGCAGCATTTACGAGATGACTACAACTTGATTTAGGCACCACCGTTTCCGCATGAGAAATACTAATTAGAGATGTCAAAATAACAAATACAGCTTTTTTCATACCAACTTCAAACCATTGCAACAATAAACCCAGCCATCCTAACAGCGCAAACTTATAATCAACATTAATGTTTGTTTATTTCTGTTTGATTTATTTTCAGTAGCTTATATTTTATTCAAATCTTTCTTTTTAAATCTAAATATAGTGTTTCTTTAATTTCTTCCATCACAATATAACTATGCGAAGACGCTGAAGCAGGTAGCTTCTTTAGTATATCTGCCAATAAACGGCGATACGCACCCATTTCTTTCAAACGAGCTTTAACCAAATAATCAAACTCACCAGAAATGAGGTGGCATTCCAATACTTCAGGAATATCAGCCAAATTAACAGCTACATTGTCAAATACATCACCCGATTTCGCAGATAGTTTAATTTCTAAAAATACAAGTAAATTACGTTCGACATAACTTGGATTTAATCTTGCATAATATCCCGTAATCACACCATCACGCTCTAAACGTTTTACTCGCTCAGAACATGGCGTCGTCGACAAATTTACTTTAGATGCAAGCTCACTAATAGCAATTCGGCCATCTTTTTGTAAAATATCAAGAATCATATAATCAGTACGGTCAAGCTTACGCATATTTTTTTCCTTATATTACAATTTTTGTATTAAAAATTTATGGAATGCACTGAATTATAGGTATAAAAATAGTGAAATAAACTAGACAATAGTCAATATACTAGAAAAAATCACGAATAATGAACTATAAGGAATCAATATGCATGTCATCATTTTAGGTAGTGGTGTCATTGGTGTTGCAAGTGCATATTACCTTGCACAACAAGGTGTAAAAGTTACTGTATTTGACCGCCAGCCAGGGCCAGCAAAAGAAACAAGTTTTGCCAATGCAGGACAAATTTCACCAGGTTATTCGACCCCTTGGGCGGCACCAGGTATTCCTTTAAAAGCATTAAAATGGATGTTTCAAAAACATGCACCATTGGCATTAAGCTTAGATGGTAGTGCATGGCAATTACAGTGGATGTATAAAATGCTGAATAATTGTAATGCTAACAGCTATGCAATCAATAAAGAACGTATGACTCGTGTTGCAGAATATAGTCGAGACTGTCTAAGAGACTTACGTCATCAAACAAACATTCATTATGAGCATCGTTCTAAAGGCACACTCCAAGTCTTTCGTAAAATGGCACAATTAGATGCAGTAGAGCGAGACATTGAGGTACTCAAAGCCTGTGGTGTTGAACATCAATTACTTAATCGAGAACAACTCGCAAGTATTGAACCTGCTCTACAGTTCGCACAAGATAAGCTAGTTGGTGGATTACATCTTCCTAATGATGAGACAGGAGATTGCTACTTATTTACCAATGCATTAGCAAAGCTTGCTATAGAAAGTGGTGTAACATTTAAGTTTAATCAGAATGTTGAAGCGCTTACATTTGAAGGTGACCGAATCACAGGTGTTGTGGTCGATGGGCAACAATATCAAGCCGATAAATACATTTTAGCATTTGGTAGTTACTCAAGACGTTTTTTAAAACCCTTAGACTTAGACTTACCTGTTTACCCTGTCAAAGGATATTCACTTACACTTCCTATTACAGATGAGAAACTTGCACCACAATCTACAGTACTTGACGAGAGTTACAAAATTGCCATTACTCGCTTCGATCAACGCATTCGTGTAGGTGGGATGGCTGAGCTCCATGGTTTTGACATGAAACTTCGTCAAGAACGTAAAAGCACGCTTGAAATGGTGACTCAAGATCTTTTCCCTGCTGGAGACCTAAAACAGTCTACCTTTTGGACAGGTCTCAGACCAATGACGCCAGATGGCACACCAATTATTGGGGCAACTAAATATAATAATTTATTTCTCAATACTGGTCACGGCACACTGGGTTGGACAATGGCATGTGGTTCAGGAAAACTAATTAGCGATATTGTGCTCAATCAAACCACCGATATCTCTACAGAAGGGTTATCATTACAACGTTATCAACATATTGCTTGATCTGATTTGGAAGGAAACTTATCATGCCTCGCCCAATACAGGCCATTATTCACCATTATTCACTTCAACATAATCTGGCACTTGCTAGAAAAACGATTGCTTCTGACAGCCAATTATTTGCTGTGGTCAAAGCAAATGCCTACGGTCATGGTATAGAGAATGTGTATCCTGCTTTTAAAACAGCAGACGGATTTGCTTTGCTTGATATTGATGAAGCTATTCGATTAAGAGAATTGGGTTGGGAAAAAGATATTCTTCTGCTAGAAGGTCTATTTACAGAAGATGATTTAGTACAATGCATCAATCATAATTTAAAGTTTACTGTTCATAGTGATCATCAACTGGCATGGTTAACCGCTTATTCTGGACCAGCTCAATTTAATATCTTTTTAAAAATGAATAGCGGAATGAATCGGTTAGGTTTTAAACCTAAAGCATACCAAGAAGCATGGTACGCTCTATCAAAGCTCCCTCATATTCAAAGCATTACACATATGATGCATTTTTCTGATGCCGATGGAGAACGATTGGGTCAGGATGGTACAACATATCAAATGAATTTATTTCAGGAAGTTATTAAAGATCTTCCAGGAAAATGTTCTTTAAGTAACAGCGCAGCCTTACTACGCCATCAACACGATGTGACTTCAGACTACATACGTGCAGGCATTTTACTTTATGGCAGCTCGCCAGACTACCCTAAACATAGTGCAAAAGATTGGCAGCTGAAGCCTGGTATGAGCCTGCGTACGGAGATTATTGCGATTCAAGAGATCCAAGAAAATGATAGTGTTGGTTATGGCTCTCAGTATATTGCCAAGGAATTTATGAAAATTGGTGTCGTTGCATGTGGCTATGCCGATGGATATCAAAGAGTCTCTCCATCAGGTACGCCTATTTTAGTCAATGGAAAAAGAACTCAACTTATTGGACGCGTAAGCATGGATATGCTGGCTGTCGATCTCACCCATATAGAAAATGCAGATATTGGTAGTGAGGTTGTGTTATGGGGTCAGTCTAGCTGTGGTGCTTTGCTTTCTATTGATGAGGTCGCTGAAAAGTCAAATACACTTGGGTATGAACTCATGTGCGGTGTAACTGCCAGAGTACCGTTTTATATTGATGAAGCTTGAAAAAGACAAAAAAAAGCCACGTCTAGGAAAACGTGGCTGTCCAAAAAATAGGACATATAAAACAAAATATGTAAACTATGTCACAATAATATTCACATAAGCCCACCATGTCAACTAGTTATTTATTATTTTTTTAATTATTTTAAATTCAGTATTTTGTACTTCATTGGTGATGATTCGTTGACGCTCATCATAGTGAACATTAGTATTCAAATTTCCCTGTATCAATACTACTCGCTACTGCCTCATGAAGAAGACAATAATATTTAGAAAAGATCTGAGTTCTACTTGGTTTCAGCCGTTTATTTTAGTTTTTATTGCGCTATTAACGGGATGCAGCGGTCTAGGTCCACACAGTGGCTCCGTCGAAACACGATCTATTCGCCTTTCCCACGCAATCCAAAACGCCTATGCAGTACCTTCTTATACAGCAGACAGACTTTCTCCTGTAATTATTCAAAGTGCAGATCGCTATAATGTACCACCTGAACTCATTGCTGCCACTATTCGACAAGAGTCAGGATATCGAAGTGGCTTAAGGTCTGGTGGGGGGGCTGTTGGTCTTACTCAAATTATTCCAAGCTACTGGGCACATCGTTGTCCTGGTGACTTAAATAATGACTATACCAATATTCAGTGTAATGCCTATATATTGTCAACCTATTACGGCCTAGCAGGAAGCTGGTTTAAAGCATCTGCATATTACAATGTAGGTCCAGCAGGTTATCAGTCAAGTTTCTGGACAAGGCATAAAGGGAAAAAATACGCCAGATCAGTCAGACACTATAAAAAACTTCTAAAAAAAGCATTGTAATACGCTCGTATTGGCATATTTTTTGTAGCTCAGCATGGATGCTTTTTATAAATTCACAACTTTATAAGCAAGATTAATATAGACTTAATGCAACATCTTGAGAATCATCATATTATTTATATGAAATATAAATAAAGGAATATGTGCAAATTATGGCAAGACCTAAGTTTTTACCTGATAATTTTAGCCTAATGATTGTAGGCATGCTTTTGCTTGCAACATTTTTACCCATACATGGACAAGCCGCTCAAATCTTTAGTCATCTCACAGATTGTGCAATTGCGCTTTTATTCTTTCTTCACGGTGCTAAACTTTCTAGAGAAGCTGTCATAGAAGGTATTACACATTGGCGTTTACATCTTGTCATTTTTGCAGCAACGTTTGCCTTATTCCCTATTCTTGGCTTTGCTCTAAAACCCCTTATTGAACCGTTACTTGGTCAGCAACTCTATCTTGGCATACTATATTTATGCTTATTACCTTCAACTGTTCAATCGTCTATTGCTTTTACATCTATTGCTAAAGGAAATGTTCCAGCAGCATTATGTAGCGCATCTGCTTCCAATATTTTGGGAATGTTCATCACTCCATTTTTGGTCGGCTTATTCATTACACAACACAACTCTGGGGAGCATGGGTCAAACTTAGGTTCTGCTTTAAATATTATTTTATTGCTTTTTGTTCCTTTTATTCTTGGACAATTATGCCGTAATAAAATGATTCCCTTCCTCACAAAATATAAATCTAGTGTAAAAATGGTGGATCAAGGTTCTATTCTAATGGTGGTTTACTCTGCATTTAGCGCAGCAGTAAGCGAGGGAATTTGGCATCAGGTTTCTGTTTCTACTTTAATTTATTTACTCATAATATGTGCAGGCTTGTTAGCAATTGCCATGATACTCATTCGTATCGGTAGTCGAAAACTTGGTTTTAATGAAGCAGATCAAATTACCATATTATTTTGTGGTTCTAAGAAGACCCTTGCTAGTGGTGTTCCCATGGCTAAAATTCTATTCGCTGGCCAACCCTTTGGCTTAATTTTATTGCCATTAATGCTTTTTCACCAAATTCAGCTCATTACGTGTGGTATTTTGGCAAATCATTTTGCAAAAAAGAACAATACTCATTAAATCAATCATATGACATTCAGAGTTTGATCATTTATATTAAATTTAAATGATCAAATCTATAAAAACGATATAAAACAAAAAGATAATAACCTATATTCTTTTTATTCATATCAAAATTATTTTTTATTATTTTTTATGCTTAGATATCGATTGTATTCTTCTTTTCAGAACTGCAAATCATATCATCTGGGAAAAAGAAAATGCCATTAAATCAAATTAAACTAGGGGTTTTCGCGACACTAATTGGAATCTCATCTTTTAGCGTTGCTGCAAAAGATTTCCTTAACGTATCGTATGACCCAACTCGTGAGCTTTATACAGATATTAATAAAGCTTATGGTGATTACTGGAAACAAAAAACTGGCGAAGCGATTAACTTCAAACAGTCTCATGGTGGGTCTGGTAAACAAGCACGTTCCGTGATTGATGGTTTAAATGCAGATGTTGTCACATTAGCCCTTGCAGCAGATATTGATGCAATTGCAGAAAAAACAGGAAAACTTCCTTTAGACTGGCAAAAACGGTTACCTCAAAATTCAACGCCTTATACTTCTACTATTGTTTTTTTAGTGCGCAAGGATAACCCAAAACATATTAAAGATTGGAACGATCTGGTACGTTCTGATGTTGCCATTATTACACCTAACCCAAAAACTTCAGGTGGTGCGCGTTGGAATTATCTTGCAGCGTGGGCATGGGCAAAACATCAACCTAATGGTACAGATCAAAGTGCACAAGAGTTTGTACGTAAAATCTATAAAAATACAAAAGTATTAGATTCTGGAGCGCGTGGTGCAACAACAACGTTTGTAGAACGTGGTATTGGCGATGTATTGCTTGCATGGGAAAATGAAGCATATTTAGCAACTCGCGAACAGCCAGGTAAATTTGAAATTATTACCCCTTCTCTTTCCATTCTTGCCGAACCACCTGTTGCTGTGGTTGACAAAAATGTAGAAAAAGATGGTAATAAATATGTTGCTCAAGGGTATGTTAACTTCTTATATTCCCCACTAGCACAAAATATTATTGCAAAAAACTATTATCGTCCACGTAATCAAGAAGTACTAAAAAAATACAGTCAAACTTTTAAACCATTAAAATTGGTAACGATTGATCAAGAGTTTGGTGGTTGGTCAAAAGTACAAAAAGTGCATTTTGACAATAACGGGATATTTGACCAAATTGTAAAAGCAAATCAATAAAATAAAAATTGGACATGGGAGCAACTCTAATGCGTAAAGTTCATAATCTTATTGTTCCAGGTGTGGGCGGAAGTAACGAACAACACTGGCAATCTTGGATTGAAAGTCGCTTATCGAATTGCACTCGTGTCCAACAAAATTGGGATACGCCTATTTTAGACGAATGGGTTGAACAGTGGATTCAGACAGTTCAAAGTCTTGATGAGCATGTAGACTTACAGGTTATTGCACATAGCTTCGGTTGCTTAACCAGTATTGCTGCTTTAAACAAATATCCACAACTTATTTCTCGTGTAAAAAAACTTATTTTGGTTGCACCTGCAAACCCAAGTCGTTTTGCAAAAACAGGGTTCTCTCATCATTCAGTCGAGACCTACTCATCATTTTTTGAACAATTAAAAATTACTGTACCAACAACCATGATCATTAGTGAGAATGATCCTTGGCTTAGTTTTTCAGATGCAAAACATTTTGCGAACCATTGGAATGTAGCCACCGTAAATTTAGGCCGTGTTGGCCATATTAATGTCGACTCTGGTTTTGGGGCTTTTCCAGAGCTTATTCCACATCTTTTACTTAATTATAAACAGCGAATGCTTGAACAAAATTCATCTCTTTTATTAAAAAGTACCCAACGCCAATTTTTAGCTCAGTCAGGTTTATAAGAGTTCAAGACATCTATGCGCAACAATAAAGCAGTTTTGCCAGGATTTGGTTTATCTTTAGGATACACCATTCTCTATCTATCAATTATTGTATTTATTCCTCTCTCAGCCGTATTTTTTAAATCGATTGGGATTGGTTGGGATGGTTTCATAGAAATTATTCAAGATACAAGAATATTAAAAGCCTTACAGCTAAGTTTTACAACTGCATTGGTTGCAGCGCTGATTAATGTATTTTTGGGGCTTCTTCTCGCTTGGTGTCTGGTTAGATATCATTTTCCTGGCAAACGTATTGTCGATGCCCTCATTGACCTGCCATTTGCATTACCCACCGCAGTTGCTGGCATTGCATTAACCTCATTATATGCACCTACAGGTTGGATCGGACAATTCTTAGAACCTCATGGGTTCAAAGTTGCTTATACCTCTGTGGGAATTACACTTGCACTTATTTTTATTGGTATTCCATTTGTTGTACGTACAGTTCAGCCAATTCTTAGTGACCTAGAAACTGAACTTGAAGAAGCATCATCTGCTTTAGGTGCGAACCGATGGCAAACCATTCGCTATGTTATTTTCCCTATTATTTTACCATCGTTAATGACAGGTTTTGGTCTCGCATTTGCACGTGGTGTAGGTGAATATGGTTCCGTTATTTTTATTGCAGGAAACCAGCCCTATAAAACAGAAATTGCACCACTCTTAATTATATCTCGTCTTGAAGAATTTGATTATGCAGGTGCTACGACAATTGCCGTCATTATGCTTCTTTTATCTTTTGCACTTTTATTGCTTATTAATCTTCTTCAATCTTGGGCAACACGACGTACAGGGAGAAATGCAACATGAGCCATCCTCACTCACTTGCTAAACAACTCCAAAGTAAAGATGCGACGAGAGAACCATCTTGGGTTCGTTATCTGTTACTTACCCTTGCTTTTATTGTATTTCTTGGACTACTTATCCTTCCACTCGGTTTAGTATTTATAGAAGCATTTAAACAAGGTGTTGGCGTCTATTTTAATGCGCTCATCGACTCAGATACTAGATCAGCAGTAAAACTTACCCTCATTACAGCTCTGATTGCTGTCCCCCTAAATGTTATTTTTGGGGTAGCTGCAGCATGGGCAGTTGCTAAATTTAATTTCAAGGGCAAAACCCTACTTACGACGCTAATTGATACACCATTTTCGGTATCTCCTGTTATTGCAGGTCTAATGCTTGTACTTATTTTTGGTACACAAGGTTGGTTAGGAGAATGGCTTCAAGACCACAACATGCAAATCCTTTATTCAACCCCCGCAATTATTTTAGCGACCGTCTTCATTACCGTACCTTTCGTAGCTAGAGAGCTTATTCCTCTTATGCAAGCCCAAGGCAATGATGAAGAAGAAGCTGCAATTTTATTAGGTGCATCCGGTTGGACAACTTTTTGGAAAATTACTCTACCAAATATTAAATGGGGACTTCTATACGGCATTATTTTATGTAATGCCCGTGCAATGGGTGAATTTGGTGCGGTATCTGTTGTTTCAGGTCATATTCGTGGTCAAACAAACACCTTACCATTACATGTAGAAATCTTATACAACGACTATAGCTATAGTGCAGCTTTTGCTGTGGCTTCACTCCTCGCATTTTTAGCAATTTTAACCTTAATTATTAAAACTTGGGTTGAAGTTCGCCAAGAAAATAATTCATCGACACACTAAGGGGCATGAATAATGAGTATTCAAGTTAAAAACATAGAGAAAAACTTTGGTAATTTTCATGCTCTCAATAATATTAGTTTAGACTTTCCCGAAGGTCAGCTTGTGGCATTACTTGGGCCATCAGGGTGTGGAAAAACAACATTACTACGTATTATTGCCGGACTTGAGCAAGCAGATTCAGGACAGGTTATTTTAGAAGGACAAGATGCAACAAAAACACATGTCCGAGAAAGACAAGTTGGTTTTGTATTCCAACATTATGCTTTATTCAGACATATGACTGTATTTGATAACGTTGCATTTGGGCTAAAAGTTCGTCCTAAGTCTGAACGTCCATCAGATGCTGAAATATCTAAACGTGTTCACCAGTTACTTGAGCTTGTACAGCTAGACTTCTTGTCTAATCGTTACCCTTCTCAACTTTCAGGTGGCCAAAGACAGCGTATTGCTCTTGCACGTGCACTTGCAGTAGAACCTCGTGTATTGCTACTTGATGAGCCATTTGGTGCACTCGATGCAAAAGTAAGAAAAGAGTTACGTAGATGGCTACGCAATTTACATGATGAGCTACATATTACCTCTATCTTTGTGACACATGACCAAGAAGAAGCATTAGAGGTTGCAGATAAAATTGTAGTAATGAATAAAGGAAATATCGAGCAAATTGGCTCACCTCGTGAAGTTTACGAAAAGCCTGAAACATCATTTGTTTTTGACTTCTTAGGCCAAGCCAATAAATTCGAAGGGGTTCAACAAAATGGTAAACTCACAATAGGTGAAGATCAGCTTATTTTGCCATCTACTCATCAAAGTGGTCATCTCATCGCATTTGCTCGTCCACATGAGTTAACCATTCATACACAGGCTACAGAAAATGCCATACAAGCTACTTTTTTACGCTATGTATGGGTTGCGGGGAAAATTATTGCAGAATTAGAAGATCGACAAGGTCATCCAATTGAAGTTTTGGTTTCCTCTGAGCAAGCCACCGAACAAGCCTTAACAGCAAATCAAACCGTTTGGGTATCTGCACAGAATTTACATATTTTTGAAAAAACGGCAACGTCTGCTTAAAGATTAGTGAGAGTAAAAAAACAATGAACTTCCAACAACTACGTATTATTAGAGAAACGGTACGCCAGAACTTCAACTTAACTGAAGCATCAGCAGCATTATTTACTTCACAATCTGGTGTAAGTAAACATATTAAAGATTTAGAAGATGAGCTTGGCGTGCAACTTTTTATTCGTAAGGGAAAAAGATTGCTTGGCTTAACTGAACCAGGACAAGCACTTTTAGGTGTTGTTGAGCGTATGCTTATTGATGCCGACAATATTAAACGTCTCGCAGATGAGTTTAATAAAATTGATGAAGGTACACTGACAATTGCAACCACGCATACTCAGGCACGTTATGTTCTTCCACCAATTGTTAATTTATTTAAGAAACAATTTCCAAAAGTGCATTTGGTATTGCAGCAAGCGAGTCCTGCTGAAATTGTAGAAATGCTTCTTCAAGGACAAGCCGATATTGGAATAGCCACAGAATCATTAACAACAGAAGAAAATCTAGCGGGCTTACCTTACTATACATGGCAACATAGTGTCATTACACCACCTGACCATCCACTCACACAGGTCAACAAAGTGACCTTAGAGGAATTGGCGAAGTACCCTATTGTTACTTACCATGAAGGCTTTACAGGCCGCTCTAAAATAGATCAAGCTTTTAAAGATGCAGGGATTGATGCTGATATCGTCATGTCTGCTTTAGATACAGATGTAATTAAGACTTATGTAGAGTTAGGTATGGGCATTGGTATTATCAATAGTATTGCCTATGATACAAAACGAGATGTACATTTATCTCAAGTAAAAACATCATTATTTGATATTAATACAACATGGATTGCTGTGCGTAAAGGTCACTTATTACGTGGATATGGCTATGAGTTCATTTCACTGTGCTCACCTGATGCCAATATTGTAGAGTTAAAAAAAGCAGCTTACCCTGAAGATTAATTATAAGTAAGACGCCCAAGTTCCCTTAGGCGTCTTTCATTGTTTTAGTATTGATTAAAAAATTGTTGGATTTGTACAGGATCATTTGTTTTTGTCAGAGCTGTCATAAGCAAAATACGTGCTTTTGCTGGATTTAACGTACCTGAAACAAGACCTGGTTGAGCTGAATCGACAGGTACACTTCCTCCTCCAGTACGAGAAGATCTCACAACAACAATGCCTGCTTTTTCTGCTTTTTTAATTCCTGCATCACTTCGTACTGAAACAGATCCTGCACCCGTACCTGCATAAATGATACCTTTTACATGGTGAGCAATGGCCGCATCATACATATATTCAGGATCATCTTGATAACCATAAATAATAACAACAGGTGGCAACTCATTAAGCTGGCGAACATCAAATATCGAATCTGTTGTATGCTTTTTCTCTACGCGATTATTATATTCAATATGACCATCAATAATCGTACCTAAATAACCTTCTTCAGGTGCTTTAAAGGTATCTAATGAATTAGCATTCGTTTTTGTCATAAAACGAGCTGCTCCAATTTTATCATTTAATACGACAAGCACACCTCTACCTTTAGATTGCTCATTGGAAGCCACTTTAACAGCTTCTAATAAGTTCATTGGACCATCAGCACTTATAGCTGTTGCAGGTCGCATAGCAGCTGTAAAGACAACAGGTTTATCACTTTTTACCGTTAAGTTTAAGAAATATGGAGTTTCGTCTAAAGTATCTGTACCATGTGTAATCACTACACCATCGACATCCTTTTGTGAAAGTAACTCATTTACACGTTTTGACAACTTCAAAATGACATCACTAGTCATATTTTCACTGCCAATATTTGCAACTTGTTCTCCAGTAACATGCGCCACTTTGTTAACCTCAGGTACAGCATTAATCAAATTTTGCACACCAATTGCGCCTGGTTTATAACCTGTTGTCTGAGTATGGCTTGCAGCAGAACCTGCAATAGTTCCACCAGTAGCTAAAATAACAATATTTGGTAATTTATCTGCAAATGTTGAACCACTCATCAAAAGTAATGCTGTTACAAAAAAAGCGCCTAGTTTCATTCTAGATCCTTAGAAATAAGATTAATTTATAAAAATATAACTGAGCTGTCATATATCCGTCATAGTCAAATAAAATAGTAATGACTTAAGCAAGAAGTTACAAAGCAATCTGCCTTATACCTAAGTCTAATAGCAAAAACTATGAGTAAAAAAAAGCGATTAAAATCAAATTAATCGCTTTTTAAACCAGAATAAAATTAGAAACGGTATCGTAATGTAAATTGGGCATTAATTGGATCACCAATTAAAGCACCCGTACTCGATAAACCATGTGCAGAAATATAATAATGTCTGTCAAATACGTTGTTTAAATTTATACCAATATCATAACGGTCACTTGTATAACCTACAGCTGCATTCATAATTGCATAACCCGGTAATCTAAGCGCATTGTCTGGTGCAGCATATTGATAAGTTTGTGCTTTACCACCTAATGCGGCATACCAATGATCATTGAGTTTATATTTCACCCATAGATTTGCAGAGTTCTTTGGTGTGAGTGCAGCTTTAGATCCCACAGGAACAGTAGATAAAGCCGACTTCGTCATTTTCCCATCAAGATACGCATAACCTGCCAATACCGACCACTGATCTGTAATATTACCTACCGTAGTCACCTCAATGCCTTTTGTTTCTTGCTCACCTGCCACTACAGCAGTTTGTCCTGTTTTATCGGCAGGATCTTGTTGTAAGATATTATTTTGTGTCGTATCAAAAGCAGATAACGTTACATTATAATCAGGCGTAATATCCCACTTGGCACCAACCTCATAGCTCTTAGTTTGAGTTGGCTTAAGATTAGATAAATTATTATATACTGTCAGTGCATCCGACAATGGCTGGAATGACTGATTATAAGATGCGTAAAGTGATAAATTCTTGATCGGTTCATATACCAACCCAACTCTTGGAGAAACTTTATTATCTGTACGATTATAAGTTGTTAAAGCATTGGTTTTTACTGTCAATCCCGAGCGTTTCTGATCTAAATTGTCATATCTCGCACCAATTAACATTTTAATTTGAGATGTAAAGCTTATGAGGTCTTGTAAATAAATACCTGTTGTGGTGCTGTTATTCTTATTATCTGTCTTTGCGGTATTTGTCGAAATAGGTGACCAGTTTGGTAAGACAATTTGATTAATTGACGTTGTATATGCAGCAGGAGATGCAAAAATTTGATCATCTTTATTTTGATGACTTACTTCAAGACCAGCTAAAGCATTATGCTCAATGTTTCCTGTTTTGAACTTACCAGAGATTTCTTGTTCAGTAGAAACTCCTTTCTCATTACGAAAACGACGAGATTGGACTAAAGAAATAACGCCTTTACTATATGAAGCATTTGAAAACTGTCTATCTAGAGAATATGTATAACCATGTACAACACCATGATACTTCCATGCATTATTAAACTCATGATCTAAAGTTGCTGTTGCACTTTTCACTTCAATATCAGTATCACCAACTTGTTTAGCATTTGCAGCACCAAGAAAAACTTTATCATTTAACTGTAAAGGTCTTTTTGTAGTTGGGTCCATAGGAACCCCTTGGTCGGCCAATCGATCATCATGTAAATAATCTGCTTGTAGTAAAAGCTTAGTTTTGTCCGAAATATCCCATAGTACTGATGGTGAAATCGCTTGACGCTGTAGAAATGCCTGATTTCGATATCCACCTGAATTTTCAACAGCACCAGTCAATCTTGCCTTTACTGTTTGGCTGATCGGTTCATTTAAGTCAAATTGCGCTCTTCTTTGTCCTAAAGTGCTGCCCATAAGATCAATTTCATGTAACGGTTCGAGCATTGGTTTTTTTGTCACACGATTGATTAACCCACCTGCTGAACCACGACCATAAAGTACAGATGCAGGCCCTTTTACTACTTCTATGCGTTCAGTATTAGAGAGATCTCGATAGTACATTGCATCATCACGAAAACCATCAACATAGTTATCGTAAACAGAGTTAAAACCACGAATTGAAACCTGATCTCGCTGCCCATCGCCTGTACTAAAACCAACACCAGGTACATTCTGTAAAGCACCTTGTATAGAGGTAACTCCTTGTTCTTTTAATATTTCTTGTGGAATAACATTCACTGTTTGAGGAACATCTTTTAACTGCATTAATCCTTTTGTTGCCGTCGATGCCTCAGTCATCTTTGCTTTTAAAGTTTTCTGCTCTGCTTTAACTTGAATACTAGGTAAATCGACTGTATCGGCATATGTAAGTGCTGAAATAGAAGATAAAATCGAGAGAATTAATGTTGTCTTTTTCATAGTTGAAAGAATACTTATATACATTTAGTGTAAAAAGGCCTACACAATAAATACACTTTCTTAAAACAATATTAAGAATAATTATCATTTAATTTATTAGTTATAAAATCTTAAAGTTTATATCAGACCATCAAAAATGATGGTCTTCCTACTAATTATGCCAAAACTTAACACTGGCTCCCGAAGGAGAGTCTTTTACCGTATATTTATAAATTTTATTAACTATCATTGATTTACACATATCAGCATTACCTCCCATTCCCATAACAATCTGAGAAAACTTCTCGCATGTTAACATCTCAACATCTTGAAATGGACCTGTGTCATTACTATATGCATTTGCATAGTAGTTTTTCATAAACGCAACTTTTTTATTACAAGTATCCCCACCATTCGCATTTGCGACTTTTGCCACTAGACCATGACGTATATCTCGTTCACTTACAACAAAACATGTTCTATAACCAGACTCAGCAAATGTATTTGTTGAAAATACAACTGAACATATAACCGTCAAAATATTAAATACTGAAAAAATTCTCATCTTAAAATTACTCAAAGTATGTTTCAAAAAATGTGATTTAAATCACAAATAAATATACTTTATTTAATTTTTAATCCTTGATGCTTTTTTGTATTTAATGATTAACGACAGGAACCAACTTTCCTAATAATTCAATGAGACTTGGCGTATCTGTTACACCAAAATACTCTATATTGTCTGCATATAAAGAAAAAATGACAATATATTGATACATGTCTGGATTAACATCATGTGCTATGAGAACAGTAATATATTTCGGCGAATTCGGTGGATTAAAGTAAAGGCTAGGATCACAAATATAACCTAATCTTTCCATACCCTCTTCTGGTGTGATAGGGCCATCAGCAGTTTGCAACTCACGATTGAGCTCCGCGCTAAAATCGTATTTAGCATCTGCCCACCCTGTTCTATAGTTATACTCGTACATGAGACTCCAGTCTGTGAAATAAATAAGAGTGCATCATGCACTCTTATCTCAACACCTTTTAGTGCTGTATATCAATGATTTTATATCTAGTTTCTAATAATAAAGAACCTATTTCTCTACCTATTTCTGGACTTTCTAAAACTTGAAGATAATTACTCTCTTGAATTTTCTGATCATTTTCATCATACCACTCAACAACTGTGGTCTGTTCCCCATTGTTTTTGTTTTTAATAATTTCCTGAGTATGTACTTTCGAAGTTGAGCCGTCCAAGATCTTTTCTAGTGTAACAATCACTTCACAATTCCTATGTAAGTCTTTAAAGTGGGTTATAAATAACATAGAAATGGAATATTGTGCCGAATAAAGTGTTTCAAAGCATTGCACATGAATTCTACAATAAAAAAAACCACGCAATTGGGGTATTAACGTGGCTATAAAGATAGGTTGATAACCCCCTATCAATTAAGATTATTATATAATAAATATGAGCAATATACAAATATATTACAGAATAATTTCAAATTGATTGTTTTTAAATCAATAGATTAGAAATAAAATAAGATTCCTCACTAATCTAATACTTTATAAATTTTTGAACTTCGACTACTTTGAAAAAGTAACTCAATAGAGGGAAGAATTCTTTCACCTTTTACTTCAATAAAATGAATACGTTGTACTAAACTTTTTTTAGCATTTGAATGTTGGTGCGTGAATGGATTTAAAAAAGCTGTTGCGTCATGAATTTTATCGAACTGATCTTTAACTCTAATAAGTAAAGTTTTCATTTTGAAACTCACTGTGATGAACAGATCATTTTTATAGCATATTTAAAGTCGTATAAAAAACAAACATTGTAAGAATTTATGGCATAGTTAATAATAGTTATCAAATGTAAATGGTTCATTATTATGTTACCTACCGAAGAAACACATCCCTTATTACCTTTTTTACCAAAAACTGCCAAACTGCTTATGCTTGGTAGTTTCCCACCGCCACAAAGCAAATGGAAAATGAATTTTTATTACCCTAATTATCAGAATGATATGTGGCGTATTATGGGAATTATTTTTTATGAAGATCCTTTATACTTTTTAGACACATCACATAAAAGCTTTCATCTAAGTCAGATTAAAGATTTTTTAACGGCGCATCATATCGCAATATTTGATACTGCCTATAAGGTCAGACGCTTAAAAGGCAATGCATCAGATAAATTTTTGGAAGTTATTGAGCCAAGTAACCTGCCCCATCTGTTAAATGCTATTCCTGAATGTAAATCAATTATGACCACAGGTGAAAAAGCAACTCAAACACTCATGCAACATTTTCCATCGAATTCTGTAGCACCAACAATTCAACAAGCTAGTCAGGTTCATTTTTTGGATAGAAATATAAATTTATATAGAATGCCATCTACATCTCGTGCTTACCCCAGACCTATTCAAGAAAAAGCTGAGGTATATCGAGCATTATTTAAGACGGTTGGTTTACTTTAAAATGCATTTAATATATCTAAAACCTGCTGAAACACTTCTGCTTCAGAACATGTCGCATCTATTTTATAAATACGTTTTGGATGTTTCTCATATAAATACGCATACCCTTCACGAACTTTAGAAAAGAAAGAAAGCTTTTCTTTCTCAAATCGATCTAGCTCACCTCGCGCGCGCGCACGCGACATTCCGACTTCGATTGGAGCATCCAACCAAAATGTAATATCTGGCATCTTAGGAACAAAGGTTTCATTTAACAGCTCAAGTTTTTGTTGACTCAAACCACGACCTTTCACCTGATAAGCAAAACTTGCATCGGTAAATCGATCACTTAAAACAACTTTCCCCTCTTTTAATGCAGGTAAAATAACTTGATTTAAGTGTTGACTACGGGCTGCATAAATAAGCAATAGCTCAGTATCTGCACACATTGTCTCAGTCTCATCGACCTGTAAGAGTAAATTTCTCACTTTCTCCGCTAAAGCTGTACCACCTGGTTCTCGTGTCAGAATAATTTCTTTATTTTTTTCTAAGAAATGGTCGTGTACACGCTTAATTAAAGTACTCTTGCCGACCCCTTCAGTACCTTCAAAACTAATAAACATTTAGGGTGTTGCTCCATTCTTCTTAGCTTTTAAAACAGACAAATAATTTTGAACAGCAGCATTGTGTTCAGACAATGTTTCACTAAACTTATGACCACCATTTCCTGTTGCAACAAAATACACATTTTTTGAATTATCTGGGTGCATCGCAGCCTCAATTGACTTGGTATCTGGCAGTGCAATTGGTGTAGGTGGTAAACCATTTATAGTATACGTATTATAAGGCGTTGGTGTACGTAAATCTTGCTTAGAGATAGAACCTGTATATTGGTCACCAAGACCATAAATCACCGTAGGATCAGTTTGTAATCTCATATTTTGTTGAAGTCGACGTACAAATACACCCGACACCTCATTCAGTTCGGTATCTAAGCTGGTTTCTTTTTTTATAATAGAAGCCATAATTAGTGCATCATATTTATTTTTATAAGGTAGATTTGGTGCACGATTTTCCCATGCTCGATCTAAAGCCTCCATCTGACGATGATAGAGATTTAATAAAATCTTTTTATCCGTTTCACCCTTATTGAAAAAGTAGGTGTTTGGTGCCAGTAAACCTTCTAAGTTTTTATAAGGAATTCCTAATTCAGCCATCATTTCACCGTACGGTAAATTCACAATGGTTTTAGTCACATAAGGATCCTGACGTAACCGATCTAAAAGTTGTTTAGATGTCGTTCCATCAATCACCATAATTTTATTCATTTGTGAATTTTCAGCATTTGACATCAAGTCTAATACTTCAATGACTGTCATTCCTTTCTCGACTTCATACACACCAGCTTTTAATGTGCCATGAACCATTAATTTACGATAAATTTTCACAACTGTTGGGAATTCTATTTTATTTTGCTGTGCCAACCGGTCAATAAGCCCTGTATATGTTTCGCCCTGATTAATAGAGATAAACTGTTTTTGTCCTTCTATCGGATACTGTCTTCCAAGGCTTACGCCATAAATTCCCCAACAACCTGCAATAATGATACACAATATAGTCAGCCAGAAAAATTTTCTGGTTTTCTTACTTTCAGGTCTTTTCTTTTCCATTTTACTCATCATTATTACATTTGATCTAAATTCAACGTATTAAACAACTGCTTCGTTATTTCAATATTCAAACATTGGCGATTTAATGTATGAACTGCTTGCATCGGATGTAGTGCATTACAATAAAATAAAGCTTCTATATCTTTAATCTCGCTCATATCAATATCACGTATTGCATGCAGAATATTAAATTGCACCATACGATCTAATATTTCAGCACGCATTATGCCATGGACACCATTATAGCGAAGATCAGGCGCAACCCATTCCCCATTTAACAACAAAAAGCAATTACTGCTTATGCCTTCAACAATTCGATCATGAATATCTAAAACAAGTGCTTCATTTAGCCCTCGCTTTGTAGCTTCGGCTTTTAAAATGACTTGCTCAAGCCGATTTAAAGATTTAACACCTACCAGATGAGGCATTGTTAAACCAATTCTATTCTCCAATATATCGCTTTCATGTAATACTGAATACTTTGCAATACATGCATCGCTTGGGAAGAAAAACACATAAACATCTGCAATATTTGTAGGAGAAAAGCCATAACCTCTTTGTCCCTCTCCACGGCTAATTAATACCTTTAACGTACCTTGAGAAAATTCCTTTTGAAATAAAATATTCAGCATATTCAACAAAGTTGATTGATCAAACTGAAGCATCAACGCAGCTGATGCCTTATTTAAGCGCTCTAAGTGTCTAGATAAAAGCTGTATACGTCCATCTTGCACACATGCTGTCGTAAAACAGCCATCACCATACTGAAATGCTCGATCAGATAAAGAAACGTGTTCAACATATTTACCGTTTTTAAAGCAAAGCATATGTATTCTCATTTTTCGTTAAGTATTAGTGTAATTTTTTTATCTAAAATAAACACGTATTTTTACGAAAAGTTTTGATTTATCAAACATTAATAACAATATTTTCTACAATTTAGATCTCACAACTTACATCAAGGCTGGTAAGATATCTTTGTTCATCTTATATTAGGTATTATGGATACGTAGGAATAAATAAAATGCCGAGCTTTAAAATCCATCTTATTGATGTTCAAAATAGCTTACAAAATTATATTTGGATTCTGGAAGATACAAAAACCCATGATATTGTCGTTATAGACCCTACAGAAAGCCAAATTGTGATTGATTATTGTGAGTCTCACTATCTAAAAGTAAAACAGATTTGGGTGACACATTGGCACAAAGACCATATTGCAGGTATACCAAAACTTTTGGAAAAGTATAAAAATGTTCCTGTATATGGCCCCAAAGCAGAAGCTTCACAAATACCGACTTTATCTCATTTTTTAGATGATTCAGACATATTTCATTTTAATTGTTTTGAAGTCAATATTATTGCGACACCTGGGCACACCTTAGGTCATATTGTCTTTTATATACCAGAAATTGGCTGTGTATTTGTTGGCGATACATTATTTGCAATGGGCTGTGGTCGTGTATTTGAAGGAACACATAAACAAATGTATGAATCCTTACAACGGCTTGCCTCTCTGCCAGACAACACCGAGGTTTACTGTACTCATGAATACACTTTAAGTAATGCAAAATTTGCAGTCACTCTAGAACCAGATAATTTTTTACTTGAAGAGCGTGCAGAGCATGTCGAATACCTAAGACTACTGAACAAACCTACTCTTCCAACCACGATTGCTTTAGAAAAAGCAACCAACCCGTTCATTAGAGCAAAATCTATCGAGCAGTTTTCACAGTGGCGAACACGTAAAGACAATGCATAAATGAAATATATTGTTACATCATCACAAAAAGTGTCAATGTAAGCCTTAAAATTATATTTTTAAATTTCGTTTAATTTAAGTATTTGACTTTAAAAAGCTATTTATTATTTAAGATAATTCTTAAAAATTACGTTTTAACAAAATTTGTAACCACTGTTGTTATTTTATAACATTTTTTTTTGAAACGTAATTTTTTCACATTTATTAATCTTTTACCCCTTTAAAAATCATGGATAGAACCTTATAAATAAGAGAGTATAAATAAGGAGAGAATCCATGAAAAAAGTTGTTAAAGCAAAAAACTTAATTGCTTTTCGAATTTGGTTAGAAAAATTGGGGTATTCGGTAAAGAACTTAACAGACAATAAGGGATTTACGTTTAGCTTTAAAAAAGAGTATGGTCTTGTGACAAATGAATTGGGGGGTAACTCATTGGCAATGCAACTTGGTGAAGAGTTTGAAGATCACTTAAAAGCCTAATGAGTCGTCTTGGATCTACTCCTAGCAGACACAAAAAAAGCAAGACTCTAGTCTTGCTTTTTTAATATTGGTGGGGATGAAGAGACTCGAACTCTTACACCTTGCGGCGCTGGAACCTAAATCCAGTGCGTCTACCAATTTCGCCACATCCCCTTTGAGTTTCAACTCAGATTTTAGAAAAACTTCTAAAAGTGGTAGAAAATAAAGGATTCAAACCTTTACGAACGGTTTTGGAGACCATCATGCTACCATTACATCAATCCTCTAGATTAAAACTCACATAATAAAAAAGCAAGACAGATATCTTGCTTTTAAATATTGGTGGGGATGAAGAGACTCGAACTCTTACACCTTGCGGCGCTGGAACCTAAATCCAGTGCGTCTACCAATTTCGCCACATCCCCTTTGAGTTTCAACTCAGATTTTAGAAAAACTTCTAAAAGTGGCAGAGAATAAAGGACTCGAACCTTTACGAACGGTTTTGGAGACCGTCATGCTACCATTACATCAATCCTCTACATTCTTAACAACATAATGTTATTAAAAATTGGTGGGGGCGAAGAGACTCGAACTCTTACACCTTGCGGCGCTGGAACCTAAATCCAGTGCGTCTACCAATTTCGCCACGCCCCCGATGGCTGTGTATATTATAGAGAAGTCATTTACATGACAAGTATTTTTTTTAAAACTTGTTTTACATGGACAAATAACATTCAAAACATACGCTTAGCTATTTATTTCTTATATCAATTGGATAACTTGTATCAGTTCAGCAGTTGTTTTAAATCGCAATTCTGAACTTTTTGCCAATAATCCCTCAATGATCAGTTGTAATTTATTGTATTGTTGTGGCAATTCAAAAAAATATTCTTGGCAATGTAGTTGCGCCCATGCTTGATAAGATTGCGTAGCCAGTCGATGCTGAGTTAACCACTCATAAAGTACAATACCTAAAGCGTATAAGTCTGTTTGAACTGATTTACAAGCACCATGAAAGAGTTCAGGTGCCATATAGCGTGGCGTTGCGGTTAATGAAACACTATTATTATCAAAAGCAAAATGAGTATGCTCAAAGTCCAATAGAAATATTTGACCGTTATAAGTTAAAAAGTGGTCTTTTTTAATATCTCCATGAATATATCCAAGTTGATGTATTTTCCCTAAACATACAGATAACTTTAGAATAAAACCTATAATCTCAAGCAAATTTAAATCAAAAGGCTGAATATCGAGCAAAGTCTTATCTGCTTCAGGCAACATTAAACAAAGCATATCATTTTGAATATTCAATTCATCTAAAATTCTAGGGCTTACCTCATACACAGGTAGTGTGACATGATCTTTGTAATGCTTCTTGTAAAAGAATACTTCATTTTCAAAACCTTTAATGAATACTTCATGCCCCGTATAAGTTTGCGTTTTTAAATAAAAGTATTGATGAGCATTGATCAACCGATAGACTTTACGCCCATAAACCAAGCTGCTTGACTTTGAAACTACTTCAATATGTTTAAGTTTAGGAGACATTCGTTTTTTGATTCATTAAATCATCATAAATTTGTGTCAGTGTTTTTCCAATACGCGCATAAATTTCTATCATAGACAATTTTGGCCATGTTGCTCGCTCACCTTCTTTTTGGAGTTTTTTGAAGATTTCTGGCGTTGGATTTTGAAGTAAATATCCATAATGTCTCAAGTTGTACTTACCAATAATATTAATATCCCCATAATAATATTGATCAACGATGCCATACCCATGATCGAGTATACGGCGAACTTGTGGCACAGCTCCTACACGTTCACGCGTAAAGTCCATAACACCTTTTACAAATACCTTACCTTGTCTTCTAACAATACGTTCAGGCCAACTCAGTAAATCTTGGCGGTAACGCTCCACATCACTTTGCATAAAGGGAACAACATGAGGATTGGCCTGACTGGCAATGCTATAATTTACATTATATAGGCGTGCAATTTTTTCTTGAGGAAAATCACTTCTTACACTGCCATCTACCCAACGCGTGTGTTTCATAAAAGGTACATGTTGACCATCGTGACGTTTAGCAACTAATTCAATCGGAGAAAATAAAATAGGTACGGCACAAGATGCAAGAACAGCACTCCACACCAATAAATCTGGTGATGTATAGCGATTTAATACACGAGGGTTTTGCGATGCATTATAAGGAGCAACAGCAATATTAATATCTAACCCAGATTTTTGATGTGCTTCTGCAAAAGTAAGATCTCCTAAATGCTCCTGTAAAAAACGCTTTAGATAATTAACATCTGTGAAACCACTTGGATCTTTGAGCAATGTTTTTAAAGATTTGAACTGAAAAACCTGACTATAAAATTGATCACCTGTCGACAAAGCATTAAAACGATCGCTATCTAATGTACCAAGCATCGCTGTCATAATAGCTCCTGCACTCGACCCAGAAAGTACATTTGGTAAAAGGTCATTTTCTTTGAGAGCTTTACATACGCCACTATGAAACAAACCTAAGGTCGCTCCCCCCGAAAACATCAGTGCAGGTTGGCCATAAGCTATTTTACACAACTCAAAAAACGCTATTTTTTCATCTAAGGAAAGTAAATCCTCTGATACATCTGCAATAAATTTCAAAGACTCATTAACGGTATGAATATAGTCTTCAATAATTGTCTTTGTACCCAAATAAGAGACAACAAATAGCATTGGATGACAAATATTGGCAATATCGTAGGTTAATCCTTCGTGAAGAATGGAAATAAGATCTTTAACTCTACCCTGTCTTTTATATTTTTTTAATAAAAATAAACGATGTGTAATCACTTCGCTGTCAAAATAAATGGAACTATTGTCTTCTTTCCATAATTGTATTCCTGACGTTTGATCAAGTTGATGTGCTATTTCTTGCCATTCTGCATAGCTATTTGCATGTGCAAGCTGTTGCTCAAGTCTTTTTATTTTATACGTTTGCTGAAAGTTGCTCGCATGTTTTGATAATAGCTTTAACATTCTACATCCTAATTTTTTACATGCATGAAAAGACGCATTATAAAAGTAAACCAATATAATGGTATCTATAAAACATTTTAGAAAATATAAAAAGAGGTGAAGTACAACTTTTATGCTTTACTTGTAAATGGTTTTTAAATATTTTAAAAGTAAGAAATTAAACGATAATATAAAATTATGGCACATATTGAACTTCCAGATGATCTGTTAGACACGCTTTCTCAGGTTCTACAACAATTAAAACATACTCTTCCTCAAGTAAAGCAAGAAACTGATTTTTCAGCCCCTGCTTATAAATGGCAAAATAAACAACTGATTGCCCTACACTCTCCCAAAGCCATGCACCTAGATGACCTCAAGGGCATTGAACGCCAAAAGAAAGTAATCATTCAAAATACTGAACAATTCTTACAGGGCCTTCCAGCAAACGATATTCTACTGACGGGTTCTCGAGGAACGGGTAAATCTTCTATTGTTCGTGCATTACTCACGCAATATCAAGATATAGGTTTAAGACTTATAGAAATTGAACGTGATGATCTTTCAGACTTACCTATTATTCAAGCACAAATTAAGCATCGCCCTGAAAAATTTATTGTCTATTGTGATGACCTTGCATTTAATGCAGAAGACGAGAATTATCGTAGTTTAAAAAGCGTATTGGATGGGTCTTTACAATCAGGCGATAACAATTTTATTGTCTATGCAACAAGTAATAGACGTCATTTGCTTCCTGAATTTATGCATGAAAATACACCTGCTACACGTGTCGACGTTCCACAATATACAGAGCTACATCCTCAAGAAGCGATTGAAGAGAAAATTTCGCTCTCGGATCGCTTCGGACTATGGCTTTCATTTTATCCTATGGATCAGAATCTGTATTTAGAAATCGTTGAACACTACTTAACAAAGAGTGGCTTAGAATTTAATCAGGAAGTAAAAGGTGAAGCATTGCGATGGTGTCAAATGAGAGGACAACGTTCAGGAAGAGCAGCTTATCAATTTTCCAAACATTGGATTGGATCATATCAACTTAATAAAAACCATTAAAATCAATATCCTAAAAAAAATATGGTTTTTTATTTACCTTCCAGTTAAAGGGTGATTTTTAACCATATCCACACATTCATTCATCTAAAAATACATACGCATGCTACTATAAATAAAAATGTAACTTTAAAATATATGTTTTATTACATTTTACATTGCAAGATGAATATGAAAATGGTTTAAGATTTTTCTATTCTATATTCGTATTCATTTTAATTTTTAAAATTTAATTTATTAGGAAAACAATATGCAAGCGTTCTCAATTCCCCTCATGGCAGGTGAAGTTAATGCAATTCTTAGAAAAGAAAAACAACAACTGCGCGTTCCTGTTCAGCCTCAGCCAAACAATAGTGAAGATGCAAAAAAATTAAATATTCCTTTCCAAGTTGGTGACCAAATTTGGATTCAAGAAAACTGGGCTGCACACTGGTCTTATAATGATGCTTCTCCTGAAGAATGTCAGAGCCCAAATACAGATGACGATAACTACTGGTACCAAGCAGATGGTATCGGCTCTAAAGGGTCTAAAGGTAGTCCATCATCATTAAGAGGTACATGGCGACTTGCAGAAACTATGCCTCAGTTTGTTTCTCGTTTACATCTTATAGTAGAAAAAGTTTGGATCGAGCAAATTAAAGACATTAGCGAAGACAGTGCCCGAGCTATGGGTTTTATACCTGAATTCTTTAAAAATGTGAAAGAACAGGAACTTGGGGAAGACTATCAAGCAACAGCAAAAGATGCTTTCTTAGAAGATTGGGAACAGTTCCGTGGTGAACTTGATTTATGGACATATGCCATTGAATTTAGTTTAGATGCAGATAAGTCGACATTACATCCTGCCTTTTTAAATGATCGTGAAACACTTAGCTATAAAGTAGACTGTTCAATCAAAGATACTCAAACAGAAGATTTGAAAGAATTAAGTTATACCACTGAAGATAAATCCTTGGTATGTGCACTTGAACATGTATTGGTCGAAGAATTTAAAAACGATTTCAAAGATTTAAGCCACGACTTTAATAATCTTGGTGAGTTCTTTAAAATCATTGATATTGAGTCAATTCGTTATATCCAAGAGCTCAACCATATCGATTTAGACTTTGAAGTACGTGCTAAAAATAAACGTGTTTCCATTAAAGTAGAACTTCTTTCTTTATAAGTCATTGGCTATAAAAAAACCCACATTATGTGGGTTTTTTTACATGTACGTTGAATTAAGTAAGTTGTGCTGTAGCTATTTTCTTTGTATCCACATTTACAGCAGCATTTCGATACTCACCCATTTGATCAAAATTCATGTATCTATAAATATCAGAAGACATGCTATCAATCTGAGAAGCATACACGCTATATTCTTCAGGAGTTGGAAGCTTACCTAGTACAGCAGCAACAGAGGCAAGCTCAGCCGATGCAAGGTACACATTTGCACCCTGACCTAGACGGTTTGGAAAGTTACGCGTCGAGGTTGAGACCACTGTTGTGTTTGGTGCAACACGTGCTTGGTTACCCATACATAATGAACAGCCTGGCATTTCTGTACGTGCTCCTGCACGCCCATAAGTATTATAGAAACCTTCTTCCATAAGCTGATGTTCATCCATACGTGTTGGAGGAGCAATCCATAAGCGTGTCGACAAAGAACCACTCGGTATTTTATCTAATAACTTACCTGCAGCACGGAAATGACCAATATTTGTCATACATGAACCAATGAATACTTCATCAATTTTTACACCCTGAACATCAGACAGTAACTTGGCATCATCTGGGTCATTTGGACAGCACAATACAGGTTCTTTAATATCAGCAAGATCAATTTCATATACTTTCGTGTATTCTGCATCAGGATCAGCTTTGAGTAAGTTTGGTTCAGCCAACCACTTTTCCATATTTTCTACACGGCGTGCCATGGTACGTGCATCACCATAGCCTTGTGAAATCATCCATTTCAGCATCGTAATATTTGAACGCAAATACTCTGCTACTTTCTCTTCCGAAAGCGTAATGGCACAACCTGCAGCTGAACGCTCAGCAGATGCATCAGACAATTCAAATGCTTGTTCAACGGTCAGTTCATTTTCCATTTCAGTCAGATCAATTTCTAAAATACGACCTGAAAAAATGTTTTTCTTACCTTTTTTCTCAATGGTAAGATCACCAGCTTGAATCGCATAGTATGGAATCGCATGGACAAGGTCACGTAATGTAATACCTGGCCCCATTTTACCTTTAAATTTAACTAAAACAGACTCAGGCATATCTAACGGCATTACACCCGTTGCTGCAGCGAATGCAACTAGCCCTGAACCTGCTGGGAAAGAAATACCTAGTGGGAAACGTGTATGTGAATCTCCACCTGTACCTACAGTATCTGGAAGCAACATGCGGTTTAACCAAGAGTGGATAATACCATCACCCGGTCGTAATGAAACTCCACCACGGTTCATAATAAAATCAGGCAATGTGTGTTGCATTTGTACATCGACTGGTTTTGGATAAGCTGCTGTATGGCAAAAAGACTGCATGACTAAATCGGCAGAGAAACCTAAACATGCCAAATCCTTCAGTTCATCTCTAGTCATTGGCCCTGTGGTATCTTGAGAACCAACAGTCGTCATACGTGGTTCGCAATAAGTATCTGGACGAACACCTTGTCCTTCAGGTAATCCACACGCACGACCAACCATTTTCTGAGCCAGTGTAAAGCCTTTACCAGAATCATGCGGATGTTTAGGTTGACGGAATAATGTAGATGGTGGCAAACCTAGTGCTTCTCTTGCCTTCGTTGTTAATCCACGTCCAATAATTAAATTAATACGTCCACCTGCGCGAACTTCATCTAATAATACAGGTGTTTTTAATTCAGACTCTGCAATCTGTTCGCCATTTTTAAATGCAGTGACTTTTGCTTCTGCTTTATTAATTTTAAGCAGAATTTCATCACCCATATTCATTTCAGAAACATCAATCTCTACAGGTAATGCGCCAGCATCCTCCATAGTATTGAAGAAAATAGGCGCAACTTTACCACCTAAGCAGACACCGCCATCTTTCTTATTTGGAATGTGAGGAATATCTTCCCCAAAATACCAAAGTACAGAGTTGGTTGCAGATTTACGAGATGATCCCGTTCCAACAACATCACCCACATAAGCGACTTGATTGCCTTTTGCCAAGAGCGCTTTAATTTGTTGAATTGGGCCTACTTCACCTTGCTTTTCAGGATGAATTCCATCACGTTCATTCTTTAGCATCGCAGTTGCATGCAAAGGAATATCTGGACGACTCCAAGCATCTTGTGCAGGTGAAAGATCATCTGTATTGGTTTCGCCTGTGACTTTAAATACAGTAATTTTAATTTCTTCTGGAACATCTTTACGGCTAGTAAACCATTCTGCTTCTGCCCATGAATTCATCACTGCTTGAGCATTTTCATTACCCGCTTTGGCCTTCTCTGCAACGTCATGAAATGCATCAAATACGAGTAATGTCTTTTTAAGTGCTGTTGCTGCAAGCTTACCTAATTGCGAATCAGTCAGTAAATCGACCAATGGTGCAACATTATATCCACCTAACATTGTACCTAGTAAGTAAACTGCACGTTCTTTTGTCACTAGCGGTGATTCCGTTTCACCTTTAGCAACAGCAGCAAGAAAAGCTGCTTTCACATAAGCAGCTTGGTCAACCCCTGCAGGAATACGGTTTTCTAGTAAATCGACTAAATATGCCTCTTCACCTGCTGGTGGGTTCTTTAATAATTCAACTAGTTCAACGGTTTGTGCATCGTTTAATGGTTGTGGTGGGATTCCAAGTGCGGCACGTTCTTCAACGTGTTGGCGGTAAGCTTTTAGCACGGTATTCTTCCTCTTTTTTCTCAAAAATTACTTACTATTCCTATTGCTGTAAGTAATGTACTGTTTAAATTTTACTAAAGTTAATTCCAAAAGTTAATGTTATTCGGGTGTTTGTTTATGATGCTCATTATTTTCTACGGAAATACTACGCCGTAAGATCATAAAAATAAAGCACTCAATGTGAGTGCTTTAGTATAGATTTATGGTTGCTGTGCAACACAACTTTCGTATCGGCCTTTACCAAAATCGGCCATTGCCTTTTCCTTTTGTGCCATCTGTTCATAAAGTGGAACGTTGTATGCTTCTTCAACAAGACTGACTAAGTAATCTCGTGCATGTTGATCCTGAATTTTTTTGGCATTTTCTAAAGCTGCGTTTTTATCAATACCTTGTTGGCGGTCTGTCATAATATTGAACGCAGCACTTGGAATTGATTTACAGAATCCTTGCCATGCTTCTTGAGGAGAAACTTGTTTATGACCACCACAACCCGTTAATACAACACTACCTAAGACAAGTAACAATAGTTTTTTCATTTCAACTCCAAGCCAATATGACTTTGATTTCAAGCGATTAGAATTTTAAAAAGTATCCTACCACTTTGCGCACTCTATATTCTATTAAAAATTAAATTCCTACAAAGCTAAATTTAAACATTTTGTTGATAATTAAACAATTTGTTGATAATATCAATACACCAATATTTTGACGTTCTGCTATGAATGCACACCAATTAATTTATCACCAGAGTTCTCTGCCTTTTCCTTTTGCAAAAGCAACAGAGTTTAATCAGATTTTATACCTTTCAGGTCAAGTTTCGTTGGCAGAAGATGCTACCCCTATTTATGGTAGTGTATCTACACAAACACAACGCATTATGACCAATATCTCCAACACGCTAATTGAGCTTCAAAGTGACCTTAATCAAATTATAAAAGTAACAGTTTGGCTTTCAGATATGTCACACTTTGAAGAATTTAATAAGGCATATAGGACTTTTTTCTCTCAAGGCTTTCCTGCACGTAGTGTAGTTTGCAGTAAACTTGCTTTCGGTTTAGACGTGGAAATTGAAGTACAAGCCCTAAAAATTATTGAGATATAAACCATGCCATTACATATTAATACACCACTCATTCGTTCATCAGCACTCAGTAAATCTTTAAATAAAAATGTTTGGCTAAAGATAGATGCCTTACAACCTTCAGGGTCATTTAAAATGCGCGGTGTGGCATTGGCTTGTGAAACTTACTTAAAGCAAGGTGCAAAACGCTTCATTTCATCTTCAGGAGGAAATGCAGGATTGGCAGTTGCAACATCTGCAAAAATCTTAAATGTACCTAGTATTATTGTTGTGCCAAAAACTACATCAATAACCGCAATAAATTTATTACAGCTAGAAGATGCTGAGGTCATCGTTAAAGGAGATTCTTGGCAAGAAGCAAATGAATATGCGTTATCTTTAATTACCGATTCAGATGCTTTTATTCATCCTTTTGACGATCCTTTACTTTGGAAAGGACACGCTACTCTTATTGACGAAATTGTAAATGCAGAGATTCAGCCTGATGTTATTGTGCTATCTGTAGGTGGTGGTGGCTTGCTAGCAGGTGTTGCTGAAGGACTTACTCGAAACAAATTAACTCATATTCCAATTATTGCGATAGAAACAGAAGGGACTGCCTCACTCCATTTGGCTATTCAACATAATAAACCGACTTCATTAAAAGAAATTAGAAGCATCGCAACCTCATTAGGTGCAAAGCAAATATGTGACCAAGCATTCTACGTCACAAAAACGCATCATATACATAGCATTCTTGTTTCTGACCAAGAAGCCATTCATGCATGTAAAGCATTTCTTGCAGACCATCGCATTGTCGTAGAACCTGCTTGTGGTGCAAGCTTGGCCTGTATTTATAGCAATAAAGATATACTCGACCCTTATAACAATATACTGGTTATTGTCTGTGGAGGCTCGACCATGAGTGCTGAACACATTCTTAGTCTCTAAAGCAACTGCCTATCTTTAGATAGGCTTTGTCTTTATTTCTTCTAGATAATTATAAATAGTGTAGCGCGTAACACCTAAAGCATTTGCCGCTGCTTCCACACCACCTCTTACTAAAAACAAACCTTGTGTTTGCATCACTTTTACAATCTCAATTTTTTCTGCTTTTGATCTTTTTGTATTTAAAAGATTGTGTTGCGGCAGAGCAAAATGGATAATTTCAGCAATTTTCTTTTGTAGTGTATGTTCACTTTCTTCAACAGCTAAACTTTCATCTCTAGGTAAAAGCTGTGACAATAAGTTTTTCGCTGTTTCTAATATTTTTTGATCTGCATTAAAGCACATTGCAAATATTGGTTGTTGATTCTCATCTTTATATATGACAGTAGAGCTCGTGAAAATTCGACCTGCTACTTTTGTTTCGTAGCCTTTAAATACTTGTGGATTACTGACATTTTTGTTTTGGTCAACCAATAATCCAATTGACCCCAAATCATGATCTGGAATATTTAAGACACTATCTCCTTCCTTTCTTCCAGAAAGATGTCCATTTAATATTTTAATAATTGAATGATTCGGATTCGTCAAATCATGTATAACTACTTCAATATTTTTTCCAACGATACAAGATAAAGCATCAACAATACTCATTAGACTCTTTGCTAAACTTTCTTTATTCATTTTATCCATACATCAATTCTCAAATAAAAATAGCGATATACGGCCATAGTTTAACTTAAAGATTATTTAGCAGATATACTTAAGTGCTTGAAAAGAGATTTGAGTGAAAATTCATTTTAAAACTTGTAAAATAAATGTTTTTATTCGCAAAAAAACAAAGTATCGTAACACTATGATAATATTAAACTTCATATTTATCCTTTTTAAGTACATTTAGCATGAATATTAATCAGCTTTCAATTATTCTTATACCTGCTTTGACATTATCACTTTTTGGTTGTGCAGCAACTGAAACATCAAGAACTATTCAAAGTGCTCAAGTCATTTCTGCCACATCTACAAACCAATACAATGGAGCTAAAACATCAGTTTCTATTGGTAAATTTGACAACAGATCGAGTTATATGAGAGGTATTTTTTCAGATAATACGGATCGTTTAGGTGGACAAGCAAAAACAATCTTAGAAACGCATTTACAGCAATCTAGATACTTCTCTGTACTTAATCGTGACAATCTTTCAGAACTAAAACAAGAAGTAGGCTACAGCGGTAAAGCACAATCTATTAAAGGTGCACGTTACGTAGTTACAGGCGATGTCACCGAGTTTGGACGTAAAGAAGTAGGCGATCAACAATTCTTTGGTATTTTAGGCCGTGGAAAACAACAAGTTGCTTATGCAAAAGTTAATCTCAATATTGTAGATGTAACTACCTCAGAAGTTGTTTACTCTACACAAGGCGCTGGAGAATATGCATTAGGTGAACGTGAAATTCTCGGGTTTGGTTCAACAGCATCTTACGACTCAACTTTAAATGGTAAGGTTTTAGATCTAGCAATTCGTGAAGCTGTAAACAATTTAGTGAATGGCATCCAAAATAACCAATGGAAACCGAGTAACTAAGAAGATTTATCATCAATGAAAACAATATATACACTTTTTGCATTATTGCTATTAACAGGTTGTGCTGCTGGACCTAAACCATTGTATTACTGGGGCAATTTTCCAGATCAAACTTACCTCATGTATAGTGCACCTGCAAAAGCTACTGCAAGTCAGCAAATTGAAAAGTTACAAGCAGATATACAAAAAGCTAAAGCAGCTCAACTGGGTGTTCCTCCAGGGTTATATGCACATTTAGGTCTAATGTATTTAAATGAAGGCAATGTACAAAAGTCTGAAGAATACTTTAATTTAGAGCGCCAAGTTTATCCAGAATCTACAACTCTGATTAATCGTATGCTTGGTGATAAAAATAAGTTAGATCAGGGAGCACTTAAATGAATAAGTTCTTATCTTTAGTTTTTAGTGCGCTGATTTTGACTGGCTGTGCAACTACCCAACATACTCCACCAAAAGATTTAAGTGCATATAAATCACATATGCCCAAATCTATTTTAGTACTTCCACCAATTAATAACTCTCCAGATGTCAAAGCAACTTATGGCTATTGGTCGACTGTTGCTGTTCCTGTAGCAGAGGCAGGTTATTACGTATTTCCTTTATCTATTGTCGATCAATTATTTAAAGAAAATGGAATTACCAACGGAAACGATGCTCAGTCTATTCCAACACAAAAGTTACAAGAAATCTTTGGTGCAGATGCAGGTTTATATACACAGATTAAAGAGTACGGTACTCAATATAAAGTTATAGACAGTGTATCCACCGTTTCAGTTGAAGCTAAACTTGTAGATTTAAAAACAGGTACAATCTTATGGACTGGACAAGAATCTGTACGTAAAGCAACTTCTGAAAATAACAGTGGCTTAATTGCGATGGTTGTCAGTGCAGTCGTGAATCAGATCACAAGTAGTTTAAATGATCATGCACATCCTCTATCGATGAATGTAAACAATCAGCTTTTCACACCAACACAAGATCAACAACATGGACTATTGGTTGGCCCTCGCTCTCCAAAATTTCAGCAGTAAGTAAAATAAGAAGTCTTCAATTGAAGGCTTCCTTTTCTACCTATATATAAAAAATGAGTATCTTTTACTTGATACATCCTTAAAATCTACATACTAAATCATTGATATATTTTAATAAAATCTGAATATTGCCTGATCTGTTTTCGCACTAATTCTGACTTTAAAACTTGATTTAAATCGCTTATCAAATACTTTAAATAATTGAAAATACGGTTTAAAATTTACTATCATCTCTACAAAACTACTAAAAATCAAAGTTAGATCAAGACAAAAACAAATATACAATATGTCGTATAAGTTGCATTTATTAAAAAAAATAAATGACAAATCACTATTAGTAAAACTTTAATTTAGGACAATAAAAATGCCAATATCATTTTATGTATTCCTATTAATAAAAATAGTTATTTCATTCACTGTTATTATTTCATACATGAATTTTATCGGAAAAACTCAGCTCACACAGTTTACAGCTGTAGATTTTTTTGGAAACTTTATTTTTGGGGCTGTCGTAGGTGGATCAATTTACAATGGAGATTTAGAAATTACGGGCTTCACGATCATGTTGCTTATGAGCGTAGGCTTTATGTTATTTTTAAATTATCTCTCTCATCATATTTTACGTATTCGAGCAGTCACCATTGGAGAGTCTATTCCTGTTATTAAGCATGGTAAATTTTTACTTGATAAAATCGAGCAAAAACGTAGAAAAATAGATATGTTAAGGATTCTATCTCAACTTCAATGTCTTGGTTTTAGCTCATTTCAAGAAGTGTATTATGCCGAGATACAACCCGATGGCCAATTGGCTGCTATTAAAGATAAACCAGTGTTACCCTCTGAAATTATTATCCTTCGGGGTGTCTTCTTCGATACCCTTATTGATGAACAAGAGATTGACAAAGAACGTTTAGAGCTTTTATTAGAAACAAACCGTATCGATGTAAGTGCCATTTTCCTCGCAGAATATTACGAAGATAAAATTTTTATTACATTTAATGACGGAAGTGAAAAAACTCTCGAAAGTTATTCAATTAAAAAATAACTTGTTTAAATGATGTCATGTATTTGATTAGAGTATTTATTTCAGCATTCATTAAGAGTAATACTCTAATCAGATTTAATATCTCAATAAATTTTCACATTGTTGAATACCAGTTAGGTCATAACGGTAGTAGCATAAATTTCTAAAATCTTTTTGACTTTTCGAATTCAAGAGATCATATTCAATAAAATCTGACGTCCCCCATAAAACAGGATTTCTAAAAATAGATAACGTTGTTGGATGCTTTTTTATAAAAAAGAGTCATAATACCTATCACTCTCTACAGGTAGATATTCAAAACCAACAAAAGAGAATAATAGAAAAAGTATAAGTATTGTTAAAAAAAAGGGATTTCAGCTTTTTCATATATATCACTTATGATGATAATTAAATTTAAAAGATGCAATAAAGCTAAGATTCTTTCGCATCTTTTTAATAAGTTTCATGCTTTCTCTATCAGGACAAGCTTGCCCTATTTATTTACTAGAATTTAAAATTTTCAATGTCCACCTACAAAATACTTTGTTAATGCTGACAATAAGGTGATTAAAGCCCTTTCTTGTGGTTAGCTAACGATATCATAACTAGTATCAAGTTTATCAAAAAACCTAGCATTTTAAGTTTATTATTTTCTTGCCTAAAACTTTTATACTGTTGTTCATATGTGAGCCTTTTCAACGAATATCTAATAACTCGCACACTGTGCTATTACAAACAATCGCATAATGACGGGATCGATTTCTTCAATTTTTTTCTAATAGATGTACTTACTGTTTCTTGATAAAATTGAGAACTACCGATCTCGTAGTGGCACTATTATTAACCTAAACCTTTATAGGGACATATTTCTCCGTTGATACCCCAATTGTTGTTTTAAAATATATCTATTCATCTACAATTATATCAAGATAATAAATCTTATTATCTGAGTAACTATTCAGTTTTCTATAGTTAGAATAAAAATAATATTCTCCACAATTCTAATTGACTATCTACATCTATTCCTCAACCTACTGCATTACAATTACATGAATTAATTTATGAAAATGTATAGAATAAATATCTACCTAATAAAACCAAGATTACACTTTTTGAAAAATTAATTCATATACTATTCTTAAATTAATTTAGAATTACACCAGCTATTGAGACGATATATCCTTAATAAATTATTGATATAAATAAATCATATTTTAAATATGTTTAAGATTTATTCTAAACTTACATGCTTACTTTTCTGATTATAAATAAATGTACTTGTAAACTTAGATGAATTAATAGCTATTCCTATACTATTTCCCTTAACAAAAAAACTAGAGAAGTTGGAATAGTTAACCCTTTTAGTATTTTCGAGTAGGCTCTGTAATGCCATATCAGAGCAATAATCAGGATATTTTTTCTTATTATCATGACATAGAGCTATAAACTTATTGATACTGCCTACTATATCAATTTGAGAAATATTTTTTCGTTTTAAATATTCAGAAAGATTTATTTCATTTTTATTATTTAAATCAATAACATAATATTTAACAAAGTAACGCTCTGTCAAATTACTAATATTATAGTTTAATGAAAAACTTAATATTTCATTATTTTTAAATATTTCCTCAAAATTTACTTCTGTGGGATAATTTTCGTCTTTTGTATCAAAATTTATAGAAATAAAATCTATAATAGATTTATTTAAATCTTTAAACTGTTTACCACTTAATGATGGATAATTTCCGTTTAAATTTTCATTATAGTGCGAAACAATAGTATTACTATTTAATGTATTAAAATTTTCTGCATACCCAGTACTATATAAAAAAGGAGTTAATATAAGAAGAATTTTATTTTTCATGATGCTTTCCAAAAAATTGTATGACCAGCAGTTACTTTGGCAGTTAATGATTTTTTACTTTTAACACCTGTAACATATTCAAAATTATCATTTACCCAGTTTTTACTATCTTTAAAAACCGTTGCTGGAATACTATAGGTTGTTCCATTGTATTTCACTGTTCCTTTTGGATACTCTTTTAGAGTACCTGCTAAAAAAGAATCATATATAGATTTTGGAATTATAATTTTATTATATTCTCTAAATTTAGCATGTGGCTTTAAGGATTTATCAGGGTTCTTATATGGACTTGTTAACCCCCATGATAGAAAATCTGTTCCATCCCAGTGAGTTGCGCCATCAGTAGGATCTTCCTCTCCAAGACAAACTTTCAGAATACCTTTACGTGCGAGCCCATATTTAGGATTTTCTCGCTTTCCATCGTTTGGTTTGTCTGGCAAAGGTGTCTTTGTACCTAGTGGCATTGTAGAATAACCAGACATTAGTAAAGAGTGTAAATCTTTCTTTATTCCTATAGCATAGTTATGGGCAGTAAAAGCAATATAAATACACTCTATTGTCGCAGTTCCAGACTCATGTGAAATAACTCTAGAGCATTCTTGAAATTTTTGGTGTGTAATATTGGCACTCTGCGGATCGATAAAGTCAGTCTCTGAATTCTTACCTTTACAAGCATATACATCTTCTATACTTCCTTTCCCGGTAGTAATTTTTCCTTCATATAGTCCAGTTTCTATATTGTAGTAATAACCATTTAGTAGAAAATCATTAGAAATTGAAGTGCCAGTTAAATCTTTACTTAAATTATTTTTGTTAGATTTTTCAGTTGGTATCTCTTTATATGATGTCTTAGAAAGATTCGTAGAGTTTCCTTTATTATCTTTAATATCCCCAACAACATGAGTTTGTTGAGGCTGTATCGTTGCTCCGCATGTTAATTTATCACCTTCATAAGCAACAGGCTGACCAAACATAATCATATGGTCATGGCTTTTCACAACGGTAGACCAACATTTGCATTTTGGACAGTAGTGTCCATCTCCAGCCCTTACAAAGGGATTTCCCTCTTGAAACACATTTGAGAGTGTTGATGGGATAGCACCACCATGATCGGTCGGTGCATTATGAATAGCAAAGCCTTTCATATGTAGAATAATTCACATAATAATATATATTATATAAATATATCACATTTATATGCCTAGTGAAATTTTATTCTAATAACCTCATATCAATTTTGTACTACTTATCATTTGTTATTATTTTAGGAATGATTTAATCACAATATTTTTTAAATTTTGCATATAAAAACCACCCGAAGGTGGTTCATTTCTAGTTATGCCAAAAACTTAGATTTCCATTGGATATGTTACTTTCATTTGTAGATGTATGATATCTATAGATTTTATTTACTTGCATAGACTTGCACATATCTACCTTTAAGCCAATAGCACCCGAAAAATCTTCACACGGTATCATTTTAAATACACTACTATTTGTTATACCGCTCTGGCCAGGGTATGCATTTGAATAATACTGAGTCATGAAGTTTATTTTTCTACCGCATGCATCTCCACCATTTTCTTTAGATACTTTAGTAATAAGGCCTTTCGTTAAGTTTGCACCACTACCTTCTTTCATAATTGCACAAACTCTATACCCTGATTCTGCATGAGCACCCGCTACAGCGAAAAAACCAAGAACCGTCAAAGCACCTAAACAAGATAATATTTTCTTTCTCAAAAAATTCATAAAAAACTCTAAAAACCAAAATAAAGTGACTTATGTCACAAAAACAATCTACTATATTTTATATATATCATTTATATTTATTTTGTATTTAACAAATCAAACAGTTAGGTATTTATTAATAGGTCTACTTAGCTACGCTATATCAAAATTATAAACCTTATTACCTCTTGTCTATACTTGTAACACAATCTGCAATAGCTTTAGAACGAACCCTTATTAATAAGTCACCTACAGTCATCCTTTAGCCTGCTGAAGCCCTTAAAAAAACTATTACCGAAAATTAGATATCTGGATTATGTTCTTACTTCTGCTTTTCTATCATTTCGTCTTTATGATTCAAGCTCATAAGTAAGCACAAAATTAAAAAATCGAGTGTGTTGATGCCACTGTTCTGCCCTCTAATCTTGGTTTTGCTTCTATTAATCCTCTTTGTACTTGTAGCGCCAATTCATCAAAAAGCTAAAAACCGTAAAGACTAGACTTAATAATGTAATTGAGATATCGATCTTTACCACAATATCGAGTTATGCAATAGCTGAAACAAGACTTGCACCTATTGTCGCAATTCCACCTGTGAGCATGGTTTATTGATCAAGATGGTGTTTGCTGTATCTACTGGTTGTTGTCGATATGTCATTCTTGCCTTTGATTTATGATTTTTAATAATAAAAAACCCGCCTAATTAGCGGGTCAATTTTTATCATCTTATTTATGATTTAAGTTTTGCTTTTATATCTGCAAGACATTTGCGCTGATAAGCCATTTCCAAAATCATGCATTCATCATAGCGAACCATATAGACTTCACCAGCCTCTCTTTCTTCAACAGCCTGAACCTCAGGTGATGTTTGGTTACCATCTTGGTCATATGTTGCTTCTTTATATTCGACAGCTTGAATCGCATCCCATTTGTCATAGGTCAATAATCCATAGTCATTAAAATCTAGACCAGCACTATCGAATGCATCTTTGATGCGTTGAGCTATAACACCAAAATGAAATCGAGCATCACAACCCTTTTCTTGTACTGCAGCATTGAGTTTATACATTTGAAAGTTAACTTTAGACCATGCATCTAAAACGTTATCAGGAATATCTTGTATCTCTGTTTTATAGTTTTCATCAGATACAACTGTAACTGCATTCTGCATATACAGATTATTTATTGTATTTAATGATGATCCGATATCGTAAGTTGCAGATTTATCAAAAATTATTGTACTATTTAATTGCTGACCTACACCATAAAGCCTATACCAAGGGATACTAATAGATGTGTTTGAAGCAGGAAATGCATGAGCATAAGAGTTGTAGAGAATACGCTTGTAAACATACCCTGTAGCTCTCTCTGTAAGCGTTTGCTCAATTTGTTGATTTCCTCTATCAAAGGATTTCACAACTAAGTGACAATCTCGACCACTTACTGGCGAATTAATATAAGTATTTGATGAAGACATAAAAAAATCTCCATCTATAGTGATCTTATTTAAATCGATATTTGGTAAGATTTTTTTCCCCCTAAATACAATAGTCATTTACATTCCTCCAAAAAGGGTATCAATATTTGTATACTCAATAATACCTAAACTTGCTTGCATACTTGAGCTAGTATTTATTGATGTCTGATATATATCTCCAACTACTTTTCCCATATCGCCACTAAATGAGTTTGCAGAAACATTTCTAAAATTTGATGATGCTGTTTTGTACATATTATTCACTTTAAAATCACCTGCAATATCTACATTATTAAGGCTTAATGCGCCAAAATAATTTAAGCTTAAATCACCACTCAGATCACAATCCGTTAAGTTTAAAGATTTATCTGCAAAAGTTGCGGATAAATCCATATTTTCAAATAATGACTGTGCTGCTGTTAATACACAATTTGTATTTCCGCCTTGTAGTAGGACATCTGAGTTAAAACGCCAAGTATTAGCATTCATTGTTGTATATTTATTTAAAATGCAAGCATACCCATAGTTTTTGGTATAGCCAGTGATATTATTTGCCATAACAACACAAGACCCAGTAGCTTTACTAAAGTTTTTATAATCGAATACAGCTTCGCCGTCCTGACATGGATATTGCACACCATAGTTTGTAGCTAAAGCTACTTTTGAGTCTGCTGTTAAGCCTGGTCCAGACTCATGATGATGTTCTTGAAACCAAATTGGAGTAGCATTACTAATAATCACATCAGCAACAGCACGATAATTGTTTTCAAAATGACCACGATACGATTTAATGAAGTTGGTGGTATCACCAGTGTTTGTACACATTAAGTGTAGTGGTGCATATGTCTGATATTCAATACTAAAGTTCCCATCCTTCTGATAGTCATTAATATTTGGTGACATACGCCCACAACGTGTATATATAATCCGATCTAAGTTGGAATCAAAGACCCAATTACCGAGAATACCCGCTCCATACAATCCATCTAACTGCACATTTTCGATATGATGCCAGTGATGGCGAAACATAAAAATTCCATGAATCGTTCCAAAATCAGTATCATCTTGATTTTTTGTGGTAATACTCAAATCTTTAACAATAAGATTTGCATACCCCCAAGTATCTTGTGTTGTTTGAGTTGCATTAGCAAACTCAATAGGATTAGTGGGCGCAAAATGGATAATTCCGAAATTCATGTATGTTAAATCTGTCTGAGACTTACATCCTTTAAATATAATACTCGTACCATTTTTTGTTGTGCTTTGATATGGATAAGGAGGTTGTACAGTACCAAATATCTGTGTAGGAAAACTCTTAAGAAATACACCATTCGAATCTTTCATTTCTAACTCGGGATAATCATTATTTAACTTATCTCCCAACGATACACCCCCAAAAATTGGTCTATAAAGCTCTATAATACCTGTAGGCAATCTTAGCTTTGGCGAAAAACCCTTAGCAATGATATTCTTTTGCGCTAAATATATAGCATCATCCCAGTTACCAATTTTGTTGTAATAGTACTGAACTGGCTGTTCATTTTTAAAATCAAATATGGTATATGGCTCATCTTTTAACCATGCTTTTTGTGCTGCAGAATAATAATACTGTCCGTCATCACTCACATAGACAAATCGTAGATCCCATGTATCTAATTTTGCTAGATCAGCAAATGTCCCTACCGTGGTAATCACTTTTTGATTAAATAGATTTTGAGTTGCTGCATCTGTGATATTTGTTTCAATATCTGATGTTACTTCATTAGTCATTTTGAAGCCCTTAGGTATAGTTATAGAGAGAAATTTTCTCTCATTTAAACTATCAGCCTTTTTATAATCAAAATATCAATTAAAGTTGTGCTATACGCTCCACAACTCCCTAAAATAGAACTTTCAAAGCACTTGATTGAATACTTTCTTAAATTTTTGACATAAAAGAACTGCTAGATGCAGTATTTATATTTTTCTAATTAAGATCCACTCAGATCATCTTTAATTAAGCCTCCTTTGCCGTGTGTTGGATCAGATACATTGTATTGTAGTACATGCTGTAATGCTGAACGTGCAGCATTCCCTGAGCCATCATTGGCATTTGCTCCAATATTTACTGTTTTCTTCGCCATATCGACTCCCAAATTTAGGCATAAAAAAAGCACCTTTCGGTGCATTGATTGATTTTATTTTAAAACCGCTGTTTAAATGTGGTTGAGATTCGCCAAACACTATCGCCTAAGCATGTCGGTGTATAACTAGTATATGTTTTAACTTAGACAGTGCAGCAATCTAAAGATGACTCCTATAAAAATGAGTCTAGTCTGCCCCTTTGTGGTCATCAAAGAGCGTCTTAACCGCTAAGACTTCATCTTTTAACGTGGTTCGTTGATAACTCCACTACCCTTTTCAGCTATTGATTCCGACTGTAGTATGTTGTTTATATCCATCACCAAACCCATTAGACAGTACGTTAAAGATTTGGGTATTTGAGTTTCTATCTAAATCAGATTTGAATGTGAATTGTCTATCACTCATCGTTTTTACCCGTAAAAACTACCCGAAGGTGATCTTTAATTTGGCTTGGGCGACAAAGAGAAATCCTACTCTGTCAGATCAATGACATAAGTAGAGTTTATTGGTTTTAACTAATTTAGTTAAAAAGATTTTGCCAATTTGTTGGTAAGAACTGCCAATCTTTCTTTTCTATTTTTCCAGAAGAAATAAGATTAATATTTTCTGCAACTAAAATTAATTCTATTGATGAATCATTAAATATAAAATTAAATGTGAATTTATCATCTAGCAATTTTTCAATAATTATATCAGTAATAAAGAACTGCCCATTGGATAAGTCATTATCAATACTTAACCTATTGATTGAAGAACACTCAAATACCACGAGTGCTTTTTCAAGTGAATATAATTCACTATTGAAATCGTAATCAGAAAAGATTTGCACATATAGAATTAAATTTGAATCCATTGTATTTGGGTTTATATCTATAAGAAAACCAAACAGTCTTGCATCATGTAACTGAGAAATAATTTTTTCAAACTTATCTATCATAAAGGAATTTCACAATATAGGAATAAAATCTTAACTAACTTATATGATTATTAAATAGAGCTATTCAGGTTTGAATGATTGAATTTTATTTAAAGTGGTTTGAATATCCTCTTTATCAAACTCATCAATAGTATCTAAACTTATTAAATACTTCAAAAAAGCAATTAATATAATAAATTGTTTTTTACTAAAAGAACTTAATAAATAACTAATGTTATCTTCGTCTCCAAGTTGCAATACAGCTAACCACCGATCAAAACCAAGTCCGTTGTATACACCTTCAGAGTTACATAGTTTATGAAGCATCATGGATGGTGTATAAAATAAATACGCCTGAGGTTTTAAAAAGAAAAAAACCATTCCATACGCTTCTAAGTACTCGTAGGGTATATCTAATGGATTGGGGAATCTATTAAGTATTTTCCTTTTTTCTTTAATAGCTTTAATAGCTTTAATAGCTTTAATAGCTTCTTCAATTTCTTCAGGTAACCACCAACTATGTTTTGTCATTTCATCAATTTCTTTTTTATCCCACTCTTCTTGAGATGTAGGATATGAAATCCATGATTCATCAAAATGGCAATGACTTGTATCATAATAATCCTCTTCAACAAGGGTGTAGTCATTACCTAAAGTGATGTCCTTAAACTCTTTTCTTATTTGAGTTAATAAAATTTCTTTATCCATAAAATTATCTAACCATTGGTTCCAAATTTATTAGAATCTCTAAGTCCTACTAGTCAGATAAGTGACATAAGTAGGGGACATTTAATTTAAACAATCCATGAGAAATCTCTCTTGATATATTCACTTATGAATAATCTAATTAATCTTTTTTGATCCCTATTAAAAATATGGCTGTCAATGTCCCATCGAAACTCTAGTCTGTAAATAAAGTGGTCTATGAAAGTATTATTTTTTTCTGGCTCGAGTAAAACGAAATAGATTGCGGAAGAAAGAAAAAACTTAAAACCTTCTGAATCTAAATAACTGCATGAGTCACCAAAATAATATAAATACTCGTAACTTACATTTTCCCATGTTGTTATATTTTCACTTGGTCTACTACGTGAAATACAGGCTGTAATACTAGCTTTTTTATAAAAATCAGGGTAATCCATATTATATGCTAAAATTAAATCTTCGGCAGAAAGGTTTATTGCAGACAAATACTCATCATCTATCTCATCAAAATACCTATAGTGAGTATCATAAAAATCACATTCAAGTAATGAACGATGATTACCCAACTCTTTTAGAGGGAATATGTCTTGAATAAATTTTAATTTTAAACCCATACTATTTCTCACAATAACTTAAAGCTATTCTATCCTCTTTAAGTCGGTCTGTATGATTTACATCTGGTGGTAACTCACAAGAGTTTTCTTTTTTCTTGCATTAATTGATGGTTGATTGTCTAGTCTTATCTTCATTATTGAGGTTATAGTTATAATTAGGTTGTCCAGTATTCAGATTATGAGAACCACGAATATACCTCTATCTACTGGTGATTGGTACACGATTCCTGTCAAAGCAGTTAAGGCAGTAGCTCGCTGTCTTTTAGCGAGATCAGATTCGATTATCTTTGAATTCACTCGGATCTAATGTCAAATCTATAGAGTAATCCTCCTATCAAGATCAAGATAGTAAACCCTTAATAGTCAGAGGCTTTAATCGCCATCCTGTACCATATTTGGCATCTAAATTTTTCTTAATACAATGCAGACACTCTCGAAAAGTTTGATCATCAAAAACCGTTACATTTGCTCCAGAAGTCACAGATACAAAAAAATTACATTTATTTGTGCAATGGTTATTTACGCACAAAAAACTCCCCTTATTGATATCGTGACCTAAATCACCAAAACTATTAACTAATACTACTTGTACAATAAATTTATTCGTATTCATTAGAAATCTTCTTTATTATTTGTTTTTTATGTACTAGTTAATCATCTATAGCATGGTTTCCTTAAATTTTAAACTCTCCTCAACTGAACTTTCCAAATACTGTCAGTTGGGTCAGCACCAATATTGATGGTCTTAAAAATATCCCTTACTGGTTACCCAAATATCGTTTATTTGAATTTTGCAGAAGTATAGCCTTTGCATCATCTGCCTGATAATCACTTAGTTTAACTAAGTCTTTTTGATACAAACCAAACAATACCTCATGCCCTTGATACGTTATGGTTTGCTCATCTTAGTAACAGGATTATATTTGCCTGAATACGTAACTTTTGAACAGGTAAAAATATTTACGGTATCAGCCAAATCATCATTAAAAGCTTCTGTCAATTCTTGTTGTAGTTCATCACGCATATCAATTTCTTGTTATTAGCAGAGTAAACATTGGCTATCTTTTCGCTATACCCTGCTCGAATCGCTGCTTGTGCTGCATTCACATCTATCAGATACTCATCGACAAACTTTTGCTTTTTTAGGTGTGAGATTCGCCATAGTTTTCTCAAAAATTAGGTGTAAAAAACTACCCGAAGGTGGCTAATAGGATTTATTGCTGTAACGTAATAGTTGGATCTTCCAAACTCAATATTTGCCACACCTCAGTATCTGTCAATAGAATAAAATGATCATATCCACCTTTGCGAATATCGCAACATTGCCAATTAAACCAATCTATTAAGTCAGATTCAGTGGCCTTGAAAAGCCAAGTTTCTTGATCTAGTTCTTGCTCCTGCAATATCTTTACTCCGAAGTTTTGGTGGGTTATTTTTCTTAATAGGCGTGGATATTCAAAATTTACTATTTTCGTATATTCTTTAAACTTACATTTAAAGGTATGCCCTGCTTCATCAGAAATAACTTGGGTAGTTTGTGGTAAATCATTTTTGTTACATGACTCAAGCTTTATCCACGGTTTCATTGAGCTTCCTTATATACTTCAAAATCATTATCAGCATAATCACTAAAACTTATTTCAGGTTCAAATTGACTAAGTACTTCAACCATTTCATTTTCGGTATAAATGAAAAAGTGTTTTAATTGACCCTTGTAGATATCATTCGTTTGCTCATTAAACCAATCGATCAAAGTTGAATCATCATAAGCATAGAACCAGTATCTTAATCGCACATCCGTATTAGGATCATCATCCTTATCTTCTCCATGCTGTTGAAGTGCATCCCCTTCATCAATAATATTAAAGTATAAGCTATCTTTGAAATGCACAGTCTGAGTAATTTGAACAGAATAACGACTAACAGTTAAGCCATTCTTATCAAATGTAAATCCATCTATAAAAGAGTTATAGGGATTTAAACAGGGCTCTTTTCGAATACAATTAACCACTTTCCATCAACCTTTTTAATTATTAAAAGGTATTTTGTATTATTTTTTACTTTAAGTCTAATAAGTTACAGCCCACTTCAAATCATAAGGCGTTTCTAAATACTTCCCCTGCACCACGCAAAAGTCATGAATACTATTTAAATACTCACTCATCTGAATCGCTTTCGTTATACTTGTCATACGAATAACATACTTAACTATTGCTTCATACTCTTACTGCTCATTATTTTTAAGCTGTTTTATCACCTGACACATTTTATAAAATTCAGCATCACCCATGTTATATATCCCTATGAGAAACTTCTTCTTAAGGTTAAAGAAATAATGTTCTGAGTCTTTATCCGATCCAATGTGCTTAGATCACTCATTCAGCCATTTCCAATACAGTCTATTTTGCGCTGTACTTCTATCTTCTTGTTTAGTCTATACCTTAACAATGAGAGATGTCTTATTTTATAAAGAAGATTCCTGATTTTTACTTAGATAGTCTTGAACCCGCAACTGATCAGTATACGACTTGATAGCAAATACAATATGTGACATTTACTAACTCTCTTTATTTATACATATGAGCTCAAACTAACCATTTTCAAGAAAAATTTTCTGCCTCTCATCGCTAATCTTTTTATGGAGATCATCACAAGTATTTTCTATATTTTCCAATTGATTACAAATTTTGTCAAAGTCATCACCCATTGTATTTTTAAGTAACTCGATATAATTATCTACTAGTTTAGTCGTTTCGGGGTCTGAAAATTCTTTTATATAAGAACTATGTACCTTGAGCATCCAATATTTTTCATAAAATTCTCTTTTATCTTTTTTATCTATATCACTATTAGTAATAGGAGGCTTTGTTGCACAAACCTATCATTGAAGGCTTATTCAGCAATATAATTTAAAAATGAATAAGCCTACCCCTAAAATCTACCGTACAACCAATTGGTCATCCTATAATCGAACCTTAATTAACCGAGGCAATATTTCCATTTGGTTTGATCCAAAGACCCAATGGTATGCACAATCACAAGGCAAGCAAGGTCGAAATC
>NZ_VTDQ01000011.1 GCF_015627175.1 Acinetobacter pollinis
AACAGAGGCAATAATTAAGACCTCAATGTTCTCCATAAAAGTTATGCTGGCGACAATAGCGAGAGTGAACCACCTGATCCCTTCCCGAACTCAGAAGTGAAACCTCTTAGCGCTGATGGTAGTGTGGGGTTACCCATGTGAGAGTAAGTCATCGCCAGCATCTAATTCCTAAAAAGCCTCCGTAAGGAGGCTTTTTTTACTTTTATATTATTAAAAAATCAAAATGAATTTTATATAAAATTTAGGATGTAATTAGACTAGCTGCTATATTAATAGATATTGCTAATATAATTGTATTAAAAGCAAATGCGAGCATTAAGTGAAATGTATTGAGCATACGCATTTTTTGAGAAGTAATTGATATATCGGCTGTTTGAGAAGCAGTTCCTATAACATAACTGAAGTAAATAAAATCTAAATATAAAGGAATAGGTGTTTTAGGAAAATCTAAACCAGGATCATCTCCTTTATTTGATGAAATATAAAAAGAATGTGCATAGTGAATAGCAAATACAGTATGCATAAATAGCCATGCCATCGCAATTGTAAGTAAAGCCAAACCTATATGCGCATATTTTAATAAGGGAACATTTGATAAATGCGATAAATGAATAAGAATCGCATATAAGCACATAGCTATTGCACAACATACAAGCAATAGAATTACCCATTTATTCTCATCTTGTTTGCTCGCTCTTCGAAAAATATGCTTTTGATCACAATGGGTTAAAATGAAGAAAGTACGAATTAAATATAAGCCTACGCTAATATTCCAACTTGTGAGTACAATCGTAGACCAACTCCAATTTGTAGTATGGCTTAGTATGTTAAAAAATATTAAACCTATAGGAAGCATTAAATAAAAGTAGGGGTGGTATCGGATATTGTGATATATTTTTTTTAATACATTCATTTAAATTTTCCTGATTAGAACAATTTTTCTTATAAATTTACGATCATAAGTTTACTCTTTACTTAAAAATACGTGTAGATTTTTTATTTATACAAAATGAATGAGATTTATTTTTGAAACTTAGATAGGCATTCTGATTATATTTTAAATCCTGTATGCTTGCATAAATTGTTTTTTAATTAGAAAGGCTTATTTATGTTTGAAAGCACAAATTCAGCACCAGATTATTTACATTGGTTCCGTCATTCTGCCCCATATATTAATGCACATAGAGGAAAAACCTTTGTGGTTATGTTTGATGGAGAAGCTCTAAAAGATAACAATTTTCATCATATTATTCACGATATTGCTTTGTTACATTCTTTGGGTATTAACTTAGTTTTAGTGCATGGCGCTAGAAAACAAATTGATGAAAATCTATCTAAACAAAATATAATTACAGAATTTTATTTAAACCGTCGAATTACAACAAGAACGGCCTTACCTGAAGTCATGAGTGCAGTAGGCGCATCGCGTATGCATATTGAAGCACTATTATCTATGGGTTTAGCAAACTCTCCAATGTTTGGCTCTCGTATAGATGTAATATCTGGTAATTTAATTACTGCAAAACCGTATGGTATTGTCGATGGGATCGATTTTCAACTTACTGGTGAAGTGAGATCTGTAGATACCAAAATGATGAAAAGCTTACTTGAAAATAATAATGTAATTTTACTCGGGCCTACAGGATATTCTACGACTGGAGAGGTGTTTAACTTATCAGCTGAAGAAGTTGCAACTAAGACAGCAATTGCCTTAAAAGCAGATAAATTAATATTTTTAGGTAAAGAAAAGGGTATAGTTAATCATCAAAATAATTTAATTCGTGAAGTATGCTCAAATCAATTAGACAATTATATTGAGCTTTATAAATCTAATGATCCACATTTTTCTATAATACTTGGATGCTCAAAAGATGCCTTAATTCATGGTATACAACGTATTCATTTATTACCCTTCGCTTATGATGGAGCACTCATTCAAGAATTATTTACACGTGATGGTGTAGGGACAATGATTACGGATGATCTTTATGAAGAAGTGCGTATGGCAACAATTCACGACGTAGGTGGATTGATGACATTACTAAGACCATTAGAAGAAAAAGGAATATTAGTTTATCGTTCTAGAGAACGTTTAGAGGATGAAATAGGACAGTTCGCTGTTATTGAGCGTGATGGTGCAATACTCGCATGTGCAGCACTTTATCCAATCTCAATTACGGGAAGTGAAATACCCTCTGCAGAAATTGCCTGTGTGGCTGTAGACCCTAACTATCGTAAGTCAAATAGAGGGAGTCAGATACTTAAATTCTTAGAAGAAAAAGCAAGAAACAATCATATCCAGCAATTGTTTGTTTTAACAACACGCACAGCACATTGGTTTATTGAACATGGTTTTCAGCCTGCTCAAGTAGATGAGCTACCGAATGCTCGTCAGCAACTTTATAATTACCAGAGAAACTCATTAGTATTTAAGAAATTACTGAGTTAATTGATATATATTGAGAAAAGCGATAGCTTTAAAGAGATTTTTAAATAATTTTTTTTGATAAATTCCATGCAAAATCAATGATTTTTATCTAAAATCTATATATCTTTTTTCAGACAGGTTGCATGGTATGGAATTAAAAAAAAGTATGCAAAAACGAAGTCAACTTTTGAATGCAGCCTTAGATGTATTTTCAATTTATGGTTTTAGTGGTGCAAGTTTAGATGAAATTGCAAAACGATCTGAAATGCATAAATCGAATATTTTCTATTATTTTGCCAATAAAGAAGCTTTATATATAGAAGTGTTAACATCTGTTTTACATAAATGGCTAGAGTCGATGCAGTTGCTAAATGTAGATGAAGAGCCTGAAGTATTACTCACAAAGTATATTGAAAGTAAAATTGAATTTTCTAGGTCTAATCCGAAAGCATCCAAATTGTTTGCTTTGGAAGTGATTCAAGGTGCACCTTATATTCATAATATTTTAAAAGGCACGATTAAAAAACATTTCCGACGTAAAGTAAAAGTTATTGCTGAATGGCAAGCCCAAGGCAAAATAGCATCTGATATTTCACCTGAATTATTTATTATGAATTTATGGTCTTTGACTCAAAGTTATGCTGATTTCGACACGCAATTTGAAGTGTTTACGGGGAAAACTTTACGTAATCGTCTATTTCATCAACGTGCAATCCAGAATACAGTACAACTTCTATTACATGGTGCAGTAGCAAGAACAACTGCGTTATAAAATAGTCTTTTTAATGAAATGAGAATGACAAGACGAATGAGTCAGAATATGGCAAAATAGGTGAAGATTATTTTATAAATGGATTATATGAGCCTTCCATGAATCTACTTCGTTTGCATGCTTTGACCTCCTCATTCAATTTACCTAAAACTGCAGTTAGTATTGGTAATTTTGATGGTGTACATCTAGGGCATCAAGCGATGATTCGGCAGCTCAAAGAAGTCGCATCAGAAAAATCATTAAAGACATTGGTGATTGTATTTGAACCCCAACCTTTAGAGTTTTTTAAAGGAATAGAAGCACCTCCTCGAATTTCCTCTCTCAGAGAGAAAGTGGAGTATCTTAAAGAGTTGGGCATTGATTATGTTGCTATTGCAAAGTTTGATAATCATTTTCGTAGTCAGAGTGCAGAAGATTTCGCTGCATTATTAAAAAATAAATTAAATGTACAAAGTTTAGTTCTTGGGGATGATTTTCATTTTGGTCGAGATCGACAAGGAAATAGCCATTTTCTGAAAGAATATGGGTTTGACGTCAAAAATTTAGAAACAATTATATTTGATAACGAACGAGTCAGCTCGACTCGTATTCGTAAAGTACTCCAAGAAGGAAATTTACAGCTTGCGAGTCAGTTATTAGGTCGTTCTTATAGCATTATTGGTCGTGTACAGCATGGCGATAAACTTGGACGCACATTAAACTTTCCTACCATCAATGTTGCACTAAAACGTCATAGACCATGTTTAAATGGGATTTATGGTGTAGATGTTGTGTGTGAAACGAAAAATTTAAGAGAAATCGTTAATCATGAATCAGCATTAAAGGGCATTATGGGCTATCAGTCAGATAGTTTATTTGGTGCTGGCCATGTAGGCATACGTCCTGCGATAAAACAAGATACCCCAGAATGGCGTTTAGAAGTTCACTTTCCTGAAGTTTCTGCTAATCTGTATGGTTTACTTATGCGTGTAACTTTTTTAAATTACTTACACGGTGAGAAAAATTATGCTTCACTTGAAGCATTAAAGGTAGGAATACAAGATGATGTTGTTCAGCTAAACGAGTTTCGTAAGCAAAACAACACATTTCCTTTTTAATTTGAATTTTAAAGTACAACGAGTCATAGAAAACTCTGAAAACTGGAAGTAACTTGCATGAGCGATAAGCAAAATCCTGAAAATGTAGTGGATTATAAAGCCACATTGAACTTGCCGGGTACTGAGTTTGCAATGAAAGCAAACTTAGCAGTACGTGAGGTGAAATGGTTGGAAGAGTGGTATGCCGACAACATTTATCAGCGAATTCGTGACTCGCGTATTGGCAAAAAGAAATATATATTGCATGACGGCCCTCCATATGCAAATGGTCAAATCCATTTAGGACATGTAGTAAATAAAGTACTTAAAGATATTATTATTAAAAGTCGCACTTTAGATGGCTTTGACGCACCTTATGTTCCGGGTTGGGACTGCCATGGTTTACCAATCGAATTAAAAGTAGAAGAAAAAGTTGGAAAGGTCGGGCAAAAAGTAGATGCAACGACATTCCGTAAACTCTGCCGTGAATATGCATTAAAGCAAGTTGACTTACAGCGTCAGGACTTTAAACGTCTCGGTATTTTAGGTGATTGGGATAATCCTTACCTAACCATGAATTTTAAACAAGAAGCAGATATTGTTCGTGCGTTAGGTGCGATTCAGAAGAATGGTCATATTCAACCCGGTCTAAAACCTGTGAACTGGTGTTTAGACTGTGGTTCAGCACTGGCTGAAGCTGAAGTTGAATATGAGGATAAGAAATCAGAAGCAATTGACGTTGGTTTTGCAGTTGTAGATTTAAAAGATCTTTCAAAGCGTTTAGGTATAGACGTTACAACAGCAACAGATATGGTCATTTGGACTACAACACCATGGACCATTCCTGCCAACCAAGCTGTAGCTGTACATGCTGAAATTGAATATCAACTGATTGAAATTGATACTGATACTGGTAAGCAAAATATAATTTTTGCAAAAGATTTAGCTCAGTCTGCTTATGAGCGTTATAAGCTTCAAAATCCAAAAGTTATTGCAGATTTTGTCGGTGAGAAACTTGATCAGCTTCAGTTACAACATCCATTAATTGTTGAAAGACAAGTTCCTGTAATTTTAGGTGAGCATGTTGTTGCAACAAGTGGTACGGGTGCTGTACATACTGCACCTGCACATGGTGTAGATGACTATAAAGTTGGTCTACAAAATAATTTACCTGTAGAAAATCCTGTAGGTGGAAATGGTGTTTATTTACCTGCTGCATCTGTATTTGTAGGCGAGCATATTTATAAAGCTGTTCCTAAAATTATTGATGCATTACGTGAAGCAGGTCGTCTGTGGGCACATGAAACGATTCAACATAGCTATCCACATTGCTGGCGCCATAAAACACCAATTATTTTCCGTGCAACACCACAATGGTTCATTAATATGGATCAAAATGGCTTACGTGAAGGTGCATTAAAATCTATCGAAAACGATATTAAGTTTGTACCGAACTGGGGACAAAGCCGTATTGAATCGATGATTGAAGGTCGTCCTGACTGGTGTATTTCACGTCAAAGAACATGGGGTGTACCAATTCCATTCTTTGTACATAAAGATACCAATGAGCTACACCCACGTACACCTGAAATTATTGAAGAAGTTGCTCAGCTGATTGAAAAAGAAGGTATTGATGCGTGGTTTACACGTGATACAGATGCATTCTTAAGTGCGGATGAAGCAAAAGAATATAACCCTGTACGTGACACGTTAGATGTATGGTTCGATTCTGGTACTACTCATTATGCTGTGCTAGATCAACGTGAAGAGTTACATAGTCCTGCCGATTTATATTTAGAAGGTTCTGACCAACATCGTGGTTGGTTCCAGTCTTCATTATTGACATCTGTAGCAATACATAACCGTGCACCATACAAAACGCTACTTACGCATGGTTTCACCGTCGATGAAAAAGGGCGTAAGCTTTCTAAATCTTTAGGGAACTATATTCCCTTAGAAGAAATTACAAAGCAATTAGGTGCAGATGGATTACGTTTATATGTAGCATCAAGTGATTATCGTTATGAGATTGCAGCATCTAAAGAAATCTTTAATCGTGTAAGTGACAGTTATCGCCGTATTCGTAATACGCTGCGTTTCTTATTGGCAAATCTTAAAGGTTTTGAGCCAAGTAAAGACTCACTACCAGTAGATCAATTGATTGCTTTGGATCAATATATTTTACAACGTGCCAATGAAGTCCAAAAGACAATTATTGATGCGTATAATGAAATGAATTTTCATGCTGTATGTACAGCGTTAACCAGTTTCTGTATTAATGATTTAGGTGGTTTCTATCTAGATATTATTAAAGATCGTCAATATACCACCAAAGCAGATTCACAAGCTCGTCATTCAGCACAAACAGCGCTTTACCACATTGTTCAAGCCTTTGTTCGTTGGATGAGCCCAATTTTGAGCTTTACTGCACAAGAAGCATGGCCTTTAATTCCTGAACAGTCTGAAAAATACGTGTTTACACAAACATGGTATGAGTTGCCTCAAGTCGCAGAAAATGAAATTTCTGAGCAAGCTTGGCAGCAACTTATTCAAGTAAAATCTGCAGTGAATAAACAAATTGAATTTGCTCGAAATGAAAAAGTTGTAGGTGGAAATTTATCTGCTAAAGTAAAAATCTGGGCAACACCTGAATTAGAAAAACTACTTAAATCATTAGAAAATGAACTTCGTTTTGTACTCATTACTTCTCAAGTTGAGGTAAATGCGTTTGCTGAAGAAGGCAAGGAAACTGAGGTTGAAGGTTTACGTGTAGAGATTCTTGCTGCCGAAGGTGAAAAATGTGTTCGTTGTTGGCATGTATTACCAGATGTAAATACACATTCAGAACATCCGGGATTATGCTCTCGTTGTATCATCAACGTCGATGGTACAGGTGAAGAGAGAAAATATGCCTAATCAACAACATGAAAAAGGCTCAAAATTTCATGCGAGTAATGCATTATGGTTAGTACTTTCTGTACTAGCCATAGTGATTGATCAATGGACGAAGCATATTGCAAGTACAGCACTTGAATATGCTGATCCCCAGCATGTGATTCCTTTTTTAAATTGGACGCTTTTACATAACTATGGTGCTGCTTTTAGCTTCTTATCTGGCGCAGGTGGTTGGCAACGTTATGTATTTATTGGCCTTGCTGGTATTGTGTCATTGGTATTCGTTTTTTGGCTAATGCGCATGCCAAAAACGCAGAAGGTATTGCCTGCAGCTTTGGCACTTATTCTCGGTGGTGCGATTGGTAATTTGATTGATCGAATTACTTTAGGCTATGTGGTCGATTTTATACATGTGTATTATCAACACTATAACTTTCCTGCCTTTAATATTGCCGATAGTGCAATCACATTGGGAACTATTCTATTATTGATTGATACCTTCTTTTTAGAAAAGAAGCGTAAGCAAAAATTGGAGCAAAAAAATGGTTGATATCATTACTCCTAATGAAGAGGTTAGAGTAGAGGCTGGTTCACAAGTTGAATTACACTTTTCGGTTGCTCTTGAAAATGGTGTGGAAATTGATAATACCCGCCAACATGAGACACCTGTAAAGCTTACGATTGGCGATGGGAATTTATTACCAGGATTTGAAAAAGCACTTTATGGATTACGTGCAGGTGATCGCCGTACGGTACACCTACCGCCAGAAGATGCTTTTGGCCCTTGGAATCCTGAAAATGTACAAACATTTGATACGGTAAAATTTGAACAGTTACCTACTGTAGGTCATTTAATTGAGTTTGAAGATAAAGCGAAATCAAGCTTATTTGGCGTGGTAAAAGCTGTGAATGATGATACGACCGAAATTGATTTTAACCACCCTTTAGCTGGAAAGAATATTAGTTTTGAGGTGGAAATATTTAAAGTGACACCTTCAGGTGAGCAAAGCTTTAGTATTTTGTAAAAAAAGCGCCTAGGCGCTTTTTTTATTGGACACTCACAATTGTATTACTGGCATTAATAAGTAAAAAATCGTTATTAATACGATACCACTGCTGATCTCTTTCGGGCCTAGGCAGATTGTATTCGATATAGTTAACTTTATATCTATCACTACGATAATGTTGAGGCATCGTATATCCTGCTTGCCACTTTAACTGTTTTAAGCGTTCAAAACCTTGTTCTTCTTGAACTTTACGAATTTGCTGTAGGTCATGCCAAACTTCTTGGTGTGAAGAGTACCCTCTGTTATTAAAGTTTGAAAACCCATCTTGTTGAGGTCCATTGTGCATAAAGTTCTGCCCAGGACCTCCCCCCATTCCCATTTGATGTGGTTGTGCATAAAGCGGTGCACAAATAAGCAAGTTCGATGCAAATGCCAAGGTATGACAAAACTTTTTCATATTGCACCTTTATCTAAAATAGCTATTTTTCTATTAAAACTTTCGCCTACTTTATCTAAAAAATGCAGAGAAAGTGTGAAGATCATAAGTAGTTTTAGGTGCAAGAATTAAAAAAAATTAAAAAGGTGGTGGAGGGAGAATAATCTCCCTGCTAGAGATGAGGATGATACATTTAATCTTGAGCATCAATACTCTGACCGTTTAAGTCCTTGCTGTCTTCACCCATTAAATAAAGATACGCAGGCATTAACATTTCAGAGGTAGGTAAGGTTAATGGATCTTCATCTGGATAAGCTTTAGCACGCATTGCAGTACGTGTCGGGCCAGGATTAATACAATTAAATCGAATATGCGGATCTGTATTTTCTTGTGCAAAAATTTGACTCATTGCTTCTACTCCAAATTTGGAAATAGAGTAAGCCCCCCATAAAGCACGTGCTTCACGTCCCACACCTGATGAAGTAAAAACTACAGATGCAGACGTTGACTGTGACAATAATGGGAGTAAAGCCTGTGTCATGGCGAATGGCGCACGTAAGTTCACCGCTAGCACTTCATCCCATGTATCTGTTGGATATTCAGCCAATGGTAAGCGCTCACCTAGAATTCCTGCACTATGTAAGATCCCATCTAGTCGGCCAAATTGTGATGTGAGCGTATCTGTAAGTAACTCATAATCTCTTACAGATGCACTAGACAGTTGTAATGGTAAAATTGCAGGTTGTGGTGCGCCTAAACCTTCAATTTCATCGTAAATCACTTCTAACTTATTGAGGGTTCGACCATGCAGTACAACAGTTGCGCCATGGAGTGCATAACTGATCGCAGCAGTACGCCCGATACCGTCACTTGCTCCGGTAATTAAAATGACTTTATCTTTAAGCAAATTTGGATTTGCTTTGTATTCTGAGTACTTCATTGTGTGGCCTCCATTCACTTTATTATGTAGTGATTTTTAGCTGATTTGCTTAGCAATTTCTAGATGTAATTGTTCAACATTTTGTACAATAATATCTGCGCCCCAAGCATTTAAATTATCTTTCATGTTTGGTGGTAAATAACCATAAGCTGCCAAAATAGTCAGCATATTTGCATTGTTTCCAGCATCAATATCTCTAGGATGATCACCCACATAGATGATATCTTCTGAGGAAAGATTGAGCGTATTTGCTGCCAAATACATAGGTTCTGGGTCTGGTTTTGTATGTTTGACATCTTGAGGACAGACCAATACAGCACAACGTGTGTTGAGTTTTAACTCGTTTAATAACTTCTCTGTAAGATATCTTGGTTTATTGGTGACAATTCCCCACGGAATATTTTCTTTTTCTAGCATTTCTAGAAGAGGATACATCCCGGCGAAAAGGTCTGTATCCACAACAACTTGTTGTTCATACACATCTAAAAAATGTTGCCGATATTTTAATAAGGTTGCATCGTCTTGTTTGAGTTCTGGATAGACCAATTGAACCATTGCACGTGCGCCTTCAGAAACTTGTGCACGTATTGCATCTTCTGCTGGAATTGGACGACCAAGCTCTTTACAGATTTGCTGAATGATACGAATAAAATCTGCAGCTGTATCTGCAAGTGTGCCATCTAAATCGAATAAAACGGCCTTTTTCATACGGATCTCTTATCTACTGTATGAACCATGTAATTCACATCTATATTTGGTGCTAACCAGTAATGTTTTGTAAGTGGGTTATAGTGAAGACCAATCATATTTTTTAATTGTAAGTCAGCAGCACGAATGTCGTAAGCAAGCTCCGAAGGCTTAATAAATTTGTGATAATCGTGTGTTCCTTTTGGAAGTAAACGCAATACATATTCAGCACCAATGATGGCAAATAGATATGATTTTGGATTGCGGTTAATGGTCGAGAAGAAAACGTGGCCACCCGGTTTTACAAGTTTTTTGCAAGCTTGAATAATAGATGCGGGATTCGGTACATGTTCTAACATTTCCATACATGTAACAATGTCGTATTGACCCGCTTGCTCTTCTGCAAGTTGTTCTACAGGCACTTGCTTATATTCAATATTATTCACATCATTTTTTTCAGCATGTAATCGAGCAACATTTAGGGGAGCTTCACCCATATCGATACCGAGTACAGTTGCACCGCGTCGTGCCATGCTCTCTGCTAAGATGCCTCCACCACAGCCGACATCAATAATTTTTTTGCCTTCAAGTCCCCCTGCATGCTCATCTATCCAGTTTAAGCGAAGTGGGTTAATTTCGTGAAGTGGGCGAAATTCCGATGTTTTGTCCCACCATTTTTCTGCGAGTGCTTCAAATTTTGCAATTTCTTGTGGATCAACATTTAATTCTGACATATGTTATACCTAAAATTATTCAGTCCTTTCATTTAATCTAGTGTAGCGCTTATTATCAAGAAATGGACTAGCTATGCAAAAAACTTCACAGAAACAAGACGTTTTTTGCATGAATCTTTTTAAATTAAGCGTTACTCTATGACGTAGTTTACAAACTTGCAAAAGGGAATACTCAGAATATGAAGAAGTTTATTTTAGGTGGGTTAACAGCAACTGTAATGGCTTTCTCTATGAATGCGATGGCTGACCAGTTTGTTGAAGGGAAAGACTATACGGTTATAAAAAATCCAACGCCTGTATCTGGCAATAAAGTTGAAGTCCGTGAATTCTTTTGGTACGGCTGCCCGCACTGTTTTAAACTTGAGCCACACATGCAGACATGGTTAAAACAAATGCCAAAAGATGTAACATTTGTTCGTACGCCTGCTGCAATGAATCCTGTGTGGGAGTCAGGTGCACGTACATACTGGGCTTCTGAAATGTTAGGTGTTCGTCAAAAAACACATTTACCGTTGTTCCATGCAATTCAAGTGGACAATCAACAAATCTTTGATCAAGCAACGGCTGCAAAATTCTTTACAAAATATGGTGTTCCAGAAAGTAAATTTAATAGTGCATACAATTCATTTGCTGTAAGCACGAAAGTTGCTGAATCAAATAAACTTGCACAGCAATACCAACTTTCAGGTGTACCTGCAGTTGTTGTTGATGGAAAATATATGATTCAAGGTGAAAATGAGCGTGTAGTACAAGTGCTCACATATCTTATTGATAAAGAAATGAAATCTAAAAAATAAATATGATTGATCAAAGATATCTACGGGTATCTTTGATCTTATTTGAGTAGTGCGCTCTGAATAAAGCTCACTCGTTTTAAACAGTTTTGAAAAAAACTTATTTTTTCCATTTCTATCGTATTATTTCTGCATAAGTTAATCCAATCTTTAGACCATACCAAACACATCTCTAATAGAATTTCAGCAAACATATAAAGTTCGTTCGGGTGAGTATTCTGATATTGATCTAATTTTCTTAAATCACTTACTAAGTCACGTGTGAGATCAAATACATCTTGATAAATCATTTTCTCAAGTATTGGGTAGTTTCCCCAACGTTCTGAAATAAAAAAATGCCAGTAGGTTGCATGTTGTTCAACAAATTTAAATAATGTTTCTAGACGAACTTCAGTCGTTTCGTGGCTATGCGTAGTAAATCGAGCACGAGATTGAAAGAGTGCACTTTTTATGAATACAGTTACCTGATCAATCGTTGCTTGAGCAAGCATATCTTTATTTTCGAAATGACGGTAAAGTGCACTAGGAACAACGCCTACTTCACGTGCAATTTCACGTAAACTCATACTATGAAATGGCTGCCCGTTATAGCTTAGTAAAAGGACTTTTTCGATAATGGCTTGCCGACTTTGTATCTTACGCTCAGCACGCATAGACATTACAAGTTCCATCTAATAATATAAAAAACAATTTAAACATAGAATAAATTGGAGTTCTATTTTTATAGTATAAACTCATAATATCTTACAAATAATTGATAAAAAGAGGTCTATTTATTAAAGAAACAAATAGACCTTGTGAGTTACTTCACAGATTTTAAATAATTTACAGCAACATCAAGTACGTATTGTTGGCATGCTGCACCCGTATTTGGGTTATAGCTTCCATTGTTGGTTAGGTTGTTCGATAGTACACGAATACCGATAAATGGAACATGATATAGAGACGCAACTTGTGCAGCAGAAGCGGTTTCCATTTCTTCTACTGACGTTCCGTAATTTTCATGGAAATATTTAATACGATCTAGTTCGTTATTCCAAACATCTGCTGAACCAATAACGCCTTCAACAACTTTTCCTTGTTTATAGGTTGCTTTAATTGCATTGGCTGCAGCAAGAAGTTTCGGATCTGCATCAAAACGAAGGCGACGACTTTCTTCCTCTGGCGTATTGTTTTTAGGTAAAACATTAAAAGACTTATTCCATGTGAGGGTATTTGAACCTTCACCCAATGCTTTATTTGGTGTAATAAATGCACTAATATTTTCAGAAGTTTTTCCTAGTACAATATCAAACACATTAAGTTTTGGATCGTGACCACCTGCTGTACCTTGGTTAATAATTGCAGCAGGATGATAGTGTTCAATCGCTAAAGTTGTTGCAGCTGCAGCATCTGTCATACCCATAAGTGTACGTGATACTACAACAGGGTAACCTTGATATGTACCTTCCCAAAACTTCCAAGCACCATAGGTCTTTTCTTTTACATTTTTCAACTGACTTACGATATGGTCAGTTTCGATATCAAGTGCACCTTGAATAATCACAGGTGACTGCTTTGTTTGAGCATATGTTGCTTGTACAGCCATAATGCAAGTAATAGCAACAATTGCAGGTCGAACGAACTTTTTCATAGTAAGATCTCTAATTGTGATTTATTTCAAAGCTTTAACATATTGGATAACGATCTGAGATGAGTTTTTCGCAGCAAGTTGGATGAATGTACTCTCTTCATTTTCACCAGCGCCACCACCAGCAAGATCAGATAAAGCGCGAAATACAATAAAAGGCTTATCATTGACATAAGCAACATGGCCAATAGCAGCAGATTCCATGTCTACAACATTTGCATGGAAGGTATTAAATACAAATTGGCGTAATTCTGCATTGTCCATAAATGATTGTCCAGAAACGCCGTTACCGCCAAAAGCAACTTTTGGTGTATGACTAAGACAATGATTGTCTGCAGTACAACGGTCTAGGCGTGGTTGAGCCAAAATTTCTTTTGCTTGCGCCATTAGATTCGGATCTACTTTAAACCAAAATTTCTCTTCAGGTGCTTGGCTACCATTTGCAATTTGAACATCTTGTGGAAACATCATACCGAAATTTGGATAAGGTGTTTTTAAGAATGCAGGTGCAACAAATTTACCATTGGTTTGACGTGCCATAATGGACTCAAGATATTGTCCCCACTGATCTGGCACTGAAATATCACCAATGTTAAGGTTTGGATTTACACCACCAGCAACTCCTGAAAACACAATATTCTTAACATTAAAATGATCTAGTGCCATTTGAGTTGTCATTGCAGCATTGACCATTGACATGCCTGATAAAAATAGTACGACATCTTTATCGCCAATTTTACCTGTGTAAAATTCGGTACGGTTAATTGTATGTAACTTTGCATCTTTTAATGCAGCGCGTAATTCAGGAATTTCGGGTTGAAATGCACATATAATGGCAATGCGAGAGGTCGTATCTAATTTGCTTTGAGCAAAGGCGATGGTGCTTATGAGTAAGCTAAGAAAGAAGGTCAATAACTTTTTCATGTTAAATAAAGTGCCTTTCAGGATAATTGAAGGGGAGTTAAGCAAGCAATATGCCAAAAAAGATTGGCAGATTATCTTTCTAAGAAAGTAGAAAATAAATGAATAGATGGATAAATTAAACACTATTTTTTGATGAAAAATAACATTTTCACATATAAATGAAATAAAATAATAGCTTAGTTTTACCATCAATATGATTATTTGATGATTTTTGTTGCACTGAATATGTAAATAGGCATATTCCTTGCTTATAAAACTCCTTCTATTCCATTTTTGCCACTCTCGGTCAAAATTGTACAGTTCGTGACTTAGGAGCACGTGAAATCATGTCTACCAAATTATTGAGCTATATCTTTGCTGCAACAGCGACGCTTTGTACTGTTCAACAAGCCAATTCAGCAATGAACACAACGTTATGGGGAATTTATAGCAATAACGTAATGTTTAGCCCAAAACCTGTAAAGAATGCTTATTTAGAGCTTGAATATTCGGGACAAACAGGCCCAATTGATTGGTATGGATATTTTGACGCACCTAAGTTTTTTGATGGGAACCAAAATATTACTGGTGTTTGGGATAGCAAAAGTTCTAAGTTATTCATGGAACATGAGCCGAAAGTCTCTTTAAATCGTTTAACAGGCAAAGACTTATCTGTTGGCCCATTTAAAGATTGGTTTATTGCAACTGACTGGATTGTAGATGCTGGAAATACAGTGCTTACACGCCAAAATACATTGTATTATGGTTTAGGTACATCAATTGATACGCATACTAAGTTGGGTATGAGTGTAAATGTTTATGCGAAGCAACAGTGGGAAAACTATGGTGCTGCAAATGCCTATACATCTGATGATGGCGGTCGTCTACAAGTACAATTTTTCTATCCATTGTATTCATTCCAAAATGGTGCATCTTTAAACTACTTTACTTTCTCTAACTACGATTTTGGTTCTAAATTAGCTGATAAAACAGGTGGTAATACGCGCACTAATGAAGCTTTTGTTTCAACCCATATTTTTTCGTATAAGCTGAAAGAGTTTAGTGCATATGCAGGCGCACGCTATTTCCATAACGGTGGTCAGTTTAAAGATGGTGCAACAAATAACTGGGGTAGTGGTGATTTCACACAAAAAAGCACAGGATGGGGTTATTACCTTGCTTTAGGTTATCACTTCTAAGTCTTTAAAATAATATCTCAAATATCAGCTACTTTGGGTAGCTGATATTAAACACTGGTTTTGTTTTGTACATTTTCTTCACTCGAATCGTCAAAAAAAATAAATAGAATCTGTTACAATTATTTCATTCATTTGCTTTTAAATTGAAGGAAAAAAAATGCGTATAGACCAGAGAGCTGTCGATCAACTTCGTGACGTAAAAATTACTAGAAACTATACTCGTTACGCAGAGGGGTCTGTTCTCATTGAATTTGGTCATACCAAAGTACTTTGTACAGCAAGTATTGATCATAGTGTGCCAAGATTTTTAAAAGGGCAAGGACAAGGTTGGGTAACTGCTGAATATGGTATGTTGCCAAGATCTACACATACACGTTCAGATCGTGAGGCTGCTCGAGGAAAACAAAGTGGTCGTACTCAAGAAATTCAGCGCTTGATTGGCCGTAGCTTACGTGCGATGGTCGATCTAAAAAAACTTGGCGAAAATACAATTACAATTGATTGTGATGTTATTCAAGCAGATGGCGGCACACGTACAGCTTCTATTACAGGGGCAGCGATTGCACTTGTAGATGCTATTAGCGTGTTACTTGAAAAGAAAAAAATTAAACACGATCCTTTAAAAGGTTTAATTGCTGCAATTTCTGTAGGTATTTATCAAGATGAAGCTTTACTTGATTTGTGCTATGAAGAAGATTCGAATTGCCAAACAGACTTAAACGTTGTAATGACACAATCGGGTGAGTTTATTGAAATTCAAGGAACGGCTGAAGATAAGCCTTTCACACGTGAACAAGCAGACAGTATGCTTGCTTTAGCAGAGCAAGGTATTCAAACCCTTATTCAAAAACAGCAAGAAGCATTGGGTTGGTAAGCTTTTAAAAGCATAAAACCAGTTTTATCACTGGTTTTATAGTAGAGGTATACGAGCTGATCGTATACCTCTAAAGAAAATTTTCAAATTTCAGTAATCTTTTAAATAACTCCACACGCAATACGACTACCACCACCACCAAGAGGTTTTGGTGTATCTGAGTAGTTGTCTCCACCGCTATGAACAACAATTGCATGCCCTCGAATATCTGCGAGTTTTAAACGTGGTGCAATATTGGTTTCTTTAACATTTCCATCTGCATCGGCAGTAAGCAGAGGTAAATCACCTAAGTGACCAGTCATTGGTGTTCCATGATGTTCTGCATGGTTTGGATTGAAGTGACCACCCGCTGCTAAAGCTGCACCTACTTGTCCATCTTTTCCAACAGGCTGACATGAACCATACTCATGTACATGAAAACCATGAGGGCCTGATGGTATTTTTTCTAAATTAGTCTGAATTTTTAGACCTTCAGATGTGTCTTCCAAAGTTACCGTACCTAACTTTTCTCCTATGCCTTGTGCAGATACGGCATATACAGTAACTTTTTCTGTAGAATGATGATGCATTGAAGAAATTGTCGTACATCCTGTAACTATTAAAATACTTGTAAAGCATAGACCTACAGTCTTATAAAGTTGCTTCATCTTCATTTATTCCTATTTAATTTGAATTATAAGTATCGTAAAAGATCAATCAAACGCAGTAAAACAATCCTTGATTGCTTAAAAGATTGACCTTTGTATATCGAGTTTACAATTTTTTAGACAATATATGGCTAAAAATAACAGTGATTAAAGTGAAGAACTGTATCTAATAAGAATACATGAAAGATAAGTTAAATTAAAAAATGAATAGACATTTTGTTTCAATAAAAATCTTAATTTTTATATAAAAATTGATTGTAAAAAAAGAGACGTATGGTTCGTTTAATAGTAATTTATTGATTTATATATCCTTTCAATAGGCTAAATTTATAGTGTTTAGCAGTGAAATAATATTAGACAAATTTATTTTTTTAAGTGATTGATAATGATTAACTTAATGTGCTAGTTTTGAGATTGAAGGAAATAAGAATTTAGCCAATTCAGGAAGATAGCGCTTTGCTTAGTTCTCGTGTCAGAGAAATGATAAATGAACGTTATTTGTGAATAATGATTGATCACTAAATTTTTACGGAATCATAAAGTAAAAAAGTCTGTATTTAATAAAACTCGTGTTATCTTAAATTTGTACTTTTTTGTGGGAAATGGAGTAAACGCAAAGAAATAACTTTTTCTATACTAATGTAGTATGTCCTTTGGGGCAGATAATGCCTAAGGTGTATTTTCATCGTGTAGAGGAAGTGTATAGTCTTTTTTATTGACTTAATCTTGCGCTATTTTAAATAGTTTAATGGAGTCGGGAATGTCATATTTTGCGATTATATTTGAAACAGATGAAGCGAACTATGGGCGTGTTGAAGACGCAATTCATACCGTTTCGAAGGGAAAATGCCAAAAAATCTTACATAATTTTTGGGTGGTAGATACACTTTATCCTGATGCCAAAAAAGTTCGAGACTACATTAAAAACTATTTAAAACTCGATTTTGACGATAAAGTATTCGTTACCGCTATCAAAGAAGGGGAGTCTCCTTGGGCTTCTTGGGGACTAGAAAAAACAGCTGTTGATTGGTTAACGTCAAAAGCTTAGCCTCGTACCTGATATATTTTAAAGAAGATGGAAATTTTAATTTCAAAGGTGAATATAAAATGATTAATGTTGCTATTAATGGATTTGGTCGTATTGGTCGTAGCTTTGTTCGTGCACTTCAAGCAAAACAAAGCGAAATTAATGTTGTTGCAATTAACGATCTTGGATCAGTAAAACAACTTGCACATCTATTAAAGTACGATACAGCGTTTGGCAACTTTCCTGAAGAAGTTAAAGTAGAAGAAAATGCATTATATATTGGCGGCAAAAAAATCGCTGTTTATCAGGAAAGAGATCCAGAAAACTTACCTTGGAAAGAGCTTAACATTGACGTTGTTTTAGAATCTACAGGTGTATTTGTAAGTGGTCCTGCTGCTTCTAAACATTTAAAAGCAGGTGCGCGTAAAGTTGTTATTTCTGCACCAGCAAGTGAAGTAGATTTAACAATTGTTCAAGGCGTAAACAACGACCTATACGACAAAGAGAAACACAATATTGTTTCAAATGCATCTTGTACAACAAACTGTCTTGCACCTCTAGCAAAAGTAATTAATGATAACTTTGGTATTGTTGATGGTTTCATGACAACAATCCATGCTTATACACAAGATCAAAACTTACAAGATTCTCCACATAAAGATATGCGCCGTGCACGTTGTGCAGCACAAAACATTGTGCCGACATCTACAGGTGCAGCGAAAGCGATTGGTCTAGTTATTCCTGAATTAAAAGGTAAATTAGACGGTGGTGCAGTGCGTGTACCAGTTATTACAGGTTCAATGGTTGACCTTACTGTAAACTTAAAAGAAACAGTAACGATTGAGCAAGTAAAAGCTGCTGTGAAAAAAGCTGCAGAAAATGAAATGAAAGGTGTATTGGCATATACAGAAGATGAAATTGTATCTTCAGACATCATTAAAAACCCTGCATCTTCAATTTTCGATGCTGGTTTAACAAATGTGATTGGCGATAAATTCTTAAAAGTAACAAGCTGGTACGACAACGAGTGGGGCTTCTCTAACCGTTTAATCGATACTATTGAACAAGTTGCTGTAAAATAATTTTTACAAGAAATTGTAATGATTAAAAAAAGCCGATATTTCTATATCGGCTTTTTATTTAAAGGAATAAGACAGTAACCCAAGTGATAAAAATAATAAAGAGTGCAACAAATTGGGCTGCACTACCCATGTCTTTAGCAATTTTTGCAAGCGGATGTCTTTCAAGTGAAATACGATCAACTACAGCTTCAATTGCTGAATTAAATAGTTCAACAATAATTGCAATTAGGCCTACTATGACTAATAAAATATGTTCAGCTTTAGAGGCTTGAATGAAAAAGCTAATTGGAAAAAGAACGAGATTTAAGTAAACGATTTGTCTAAAAGCAGCTTCATGCTTAAAAGCAGATTGAAAACCTGAAAGTGAATAATGGAACGCATGAATGATACGTTTTATTCCCTGATTGCCTTTAAATGGTGAATATTGACCCATGAATGAAATAAGTGCGTAATAAGCAAGATGAATGCTATGATACCTCGTATATAATTAAGTAAAAGTTAAATTTAATACGATATAAAAAATTACTTTTAAATGTAAGTTTTTGAATGACGACTTTATTAAAGTGGTATTCTGCGATTCTTTCGAAATGTGCATTGAATTGAGGCGATAAATGCAAGAAAAAACACAGCCTTTTTATATAGAAAATGGTGTTTTACACGGGGTGCGTCAAATACCATCTCCAAATTTTAATCAACGTCCTGAAAATACCGATATTCAGATGGTGGTTATTCATAATATTAGTTTACCTCCTTCTCAATTTGGTCAGGGATATATTGAGCAATTCTTTCAAAATCAATTAGATTGGACACTACATCCATATTTTCAAACAATAAAGGGAATGGAAGTCTCTGCACATCTACTTATTTTAAGAACAGGTGAAGTCATACAATTGGTCAATTTTAATGACCGCGCATGGCATGCAGGGCGTTCGAATTATCTAGGCTTACCAGAGTGTAATGATTATTCGATCGGAATTGAGTTAGAAGGATGCGATGACTTGCCTTTTGAGAGTGTTCAATATCAAGCTCTTGTTGATGTAGTCAATTGTCTGCAACAGACGTATCCTAAAATTCAACATCATATTGCTGGACATTCAGATATTGCACCTGAAAGAAAAACAGATCCAGGACCTTATTTTAATTGGTCTCACTTTAGACAATTATTAGGTGAATATAACATCTCGAAATAAAAATCATCCATTTAAATTTAAATGGCCACATTCAACTCAATTTAGGTATAAAAAATGGCGCTTTGGCGGTCGACATTTGTCGTAAGTGCAATGACGATGCTCTCACGTATTTTAGGATTAGTACGTGATATGGTTCTGTTAAATGTATTCGGGGCAGGGAAAGAATTTGACGTATTTGTTGTTGCATTTAGGATACCTAATTTCTTTAGGCGACTGTTTGCAGAAGGTGCATTTTCTCAGGCATTTATTCCTGTTTTAACTGAATATAAAACCAAATTGCATGTTGAGGTACAAATACTAATTAGCCGAGTTTTTGGCTGTCTATTGCTGTTAATGTCTTCATTAACACTTATTGCTATGCTGGCTGCACCATATATTATTTATGTATATGCTCCGGGGTTTCATGAACATCCCGATAAGTTTGCCGATGCAGTACAGATGTTCCGTTTAACGATTCCTTATCTTATGTTTATGTCTTTGACGGCATTCGCAAGTAGTATCTTAAACAGTTATGGTTCATTTTTTAGTCCTTCATTTTCACCAGTTCTTTTAAACGCGATTATGATTGCGGCTGCTTGGTGGCTTACACCATATATGCAAACTCCTATTATGTCGCTAGGATGGGCGGTCATTGCTGCGGGTATTATTCAGCTTGCAATACAGATACCAGAGCTATGGCATAAGAAACTACTTATTCCACCTAAAGTAGACTTTCAACATGAAGGTGTGCGTAAGATTTTAAAACTTATGCTTCCTGCGCTATTTGGTGTATCTGTGACACAAATCAATTTGTTGTTGAATACGATTTGGGCATCATTTATGCAAGATGGCTCTGTATCTTGGTTATACAGTGCAGAACGTATGACAGAGTTACCTTTAGGATTGATTGGTGTTGCAATTGGTACTGTAATCTTACCTTCACTTTCAAGTAGACATGCCGAGCAAGATGTTGAAAAATTTAAAGCAATGATTGATTGGGCAGCACGTGTCATTATTTTAGTAGGTGTACCTGCAAGTCTTGCATTATTTATGCTATCTACACCGATTATTCAGGCACTCTTTCAACATGGAGAATTTACACCACAAGATACTAAAATGACTGCATTGGCGTTACAGTGTATGAGTGGTGGTGTTCTAGCATTTATGTTAATTAAGGTGTTTGCACCTGGTTTTTACGCGCAACAAGATACAAAAACACCTGTACGTATTGGACTTGTTGCGGTGGCTGCCAATGCCTTAATGAATGTTATTTTAATTACGTTCTTTAAATATATTGACTGGCATGCGCCTCATATGGCTTTAGGTATTTCCTCATCATTCTCTGCGCTTGTAAATGCAGGTTTATTATATTATTTCCTCCATAAGCGCGATGTTTTTAGATTTGGGTCACACTGGAAAAAAATTGCACTACAATATTTTATTGCAAACATTGTTATGGCTATTGCATTAGCTATTGGCATCCATTTTTATAATGGAGAATTATCGCAGTGGTTGCGTATTGCTGAAGTATTGGGTCTTTGTTTCGTTGGCGTCGTTGCATATGCAGTGACGCTACTCATTGTTGGTTTTAGACCAAGAGATTTAAAGCATTCATAAAAATAGTGAGAAATAAAAAAGTAGCTAAAATGCTACTTTTTTATTGTGAGTTGAATGGTTTTGTATTCCAAGGTGCTTTCATAAGTACTTTTGCAAGACCACAATATCCTGAAATACCTGCAAATACCAAACCCATACCGATTGCTGTAGAAATAAGAAAAAACCATGTCGATATGGTATAACCGAGCAATAGTCCTATAAGTATAAGTAAACCTGTAGTAATTTGTACCTGACGCTGAATATCTATAGGTTGTTTTAGATCTTGAACAATAGAAAAATTTTCATTACGCCAAGCGTCTATACCACCTTTAATTATATAATTTTGCTGAGAGAAATTTTTCTCTAAAAAATCTCGATTACTTTGTGTTCTATTACCTGATTTACAATAGAAAAATATAATCTTATTTTGGTACGCTTGCGTATGGTTTGCTAAGTCTTCGAGAGGGATATTAATCGCATGGCGAATATGTTCTCGCATATATTCTTGTTTCGAACGAATGTCGACAATTAGGGAGTCTTCTTGAATAAGCTGAGGGGCTTCTTTAGCAGATATCTCATGTATTGGCACTGTAATCTTCCTCTGTTATTCAGGACAAAAAATATCTTTGAGCGCACTTATCAGCTTTATGACATCTGGATTATGAATACGATAATATAAAGTCTGTGAGTCTCGTCGGTAAGTCACCAAATTTTCATGTCTCATTTTGGCTAAATGCTGAGACAAAGCAGAAGCGCTTAAGTCTATTTTTTTATTCATTTCTCCAACAGTCATTTCACCCTCCTGAATTAATAAGCATAAAATCATTAATCTTTTGGGATTACTGAGTGCTTGCAAAAAGCAGGATGCACTTAAAATATTTTGATATTGTTGCTCTGGATTCATGGTCTCTTTATTAATTTAGTAAAATCTAATTTAGATTAAACTAAATTAAAGAGGAATAAAAGCACACATTGATAAGTTTAGAGGTAAAAATAGTTTGAATTTAATGGAGATGGAATGAGAAAGAAAAAACATAAATGACTTCTCCTTTCTCAGAAATCTAAAGAAGGTTACTGACTTCTAAACACGAAGTATATACAACCAAGTAGACATCCCATGGCCCATAGGTAGTCTAATTTAAAAGGTTGTTTGAACAAAAAAATCATAAATGGTGTAAAAACAATAAGTGTAATGACTTCTTGCGTAATTTTGACTTGCCCTAAAGACCAATTTGTTTGAGAAAGTAGTCGAGTTGCAGGAATCATAAAACTGTATTCAAGTAGAGCAATGCACCAACTAAATAAAATTGCTTTCCATAAAGGAGAGTCATGCATGAATTTTAAATGGCCGTACCATGCAAGTGTCATGAAGCAATTTGAAATAACAAGAAACAGAATTCCGTAATACATAATTGTTCAACATTCATTCTAGATGACTGATTATAGTTTATCTTTTAATGAAATCGTTTAAAATTTAAATGCCATATATACACAATATATTTAAAAATACATTTACGAAAAAATTGATTCTAAATGCTGCATAGTAGAAGTTAGCTCACTTAACATAGCTTGAGCAGATTTTGATATTTGTCTTCGGGGTGCTGTGCATAAAGCAAGAGTTAAAGGATGAATATTTTTATCTTTGATGGGAATAAAGCACAACTCTTTTTTTAAAGTACTGTTCATAACATCTAACTGACTAAGAATTGCTAGACCTAAATTTTGTTTGAGTAGTGAGCGGATCATTTCAATATCATTGCACATAATATGTTGATTAGGATGAATCTGATGATGTTGGTAAATGGCTTCGATTCTTTCCTGAATGACGAGTGGGCGATGTGCGGTAATATGGCGTTGGTCTAATGTGTTAGAAATAGAAATTTCACTGAATTGTGCAAATGCATGTTGTGGTGATACTACAAATCCAATAGGAATTTCTAAAAAAGAAATTACCTCTAAATTTCGATGTTGTTTAGGTTCAAAAATAATCCCAAAGTCGACTTCATTTTGAATGATCTTATGTGCCACAGCATCGCTTTCGTCCACAGTCAGATTAAAATTAATCCAAGGGTACTTTTTGGACATTTTTGCAATAGCATCTATAAGAAAACTATCTGCTAATGCCGCAATACATGCAATATCGACGGTTCCTCGTGTAAGACCTTGAATTTCATCAAACCGTGTTTGTGTAATCTGAAAATCTTTTTTCCATTTTATTAAATCTGCGTAAAGTAATTCGCCTGCAAGGGTCAGACGCATACCATGAGGTAGTCTTTCAAAAAGTGGTACACCAAGTTCTTCTTCAGCCAGTGCAATTTGCCGATGTACTGCCGATACAGAAATATACAATTGATCAGCTGCTTGGCGCAGACTTCCTGTACTTGCCACTGCCATAAAATAGTTGGAGAAACGTGAAAATGGTGCATCCATAAGTGTTCTAAAAATTAGAATGAGATATTCAAATCATTATAATAGACGAAATAGTAGCTTCACATAATAATAATTTTAATTAGCCAAATAAGCGAAAAAGAAAATGATGAGTGCAGCGATAAAAACACAGTCCTTAAATATTGATTTACCTGCTCATTGCACATTTTCTGTAAGCGACTGGCTTAAACTTGCCAAATATTGGTATCCCGTTGCATGTATAGAAGATATTCAAAATGAACCTGTAAAAGCGACACTTTTAGATGAAAATTTAGTCATTTATAAAGTAAAAGGAGAAATTATTGTTGCGAGAGATGTCTGCCCACATCGTGGCGTACCACTGACATTAGGTTCTCATGATGGAGAAGGTGTAATTTGTCCATATCATGGCTTACGCTTTGGCGAGGGTGGAAAATGTAATCGTATTCCATCTAGTCCACAGCAAGCGATTCCAAGTAAGCTAAATTTATATACCTATCGTGTTGTAGAGCAATATGGCTTGGTATGGACATGCCTAACACACGATACACCCGAAATTATACCGAATATGCCACTTTGGCATGAAGATAATGTACAACAGGTGGTATGCACACCTGTAGATATAGAAGCATTTTCAGGGCGACAAGTAGAAGGGTTCTTGGATGTTGCACACTTTGCATGGGTACATACAGGGACATTTGCAGACCCAGAAAATCAACTTGTACCCGACTATACGACACAAGAGACAGCACAGGGTTTTAATGCAGATTATTGGAGTACAGTTGGAGATTATCCAGCCAGCGATACTTTTAAGAAAGCAGATGATTTTAAAATTTTAAGACATTTTGAATTTCATTTGCCATTTACTGCAACGCTTACTATTCACCTTCGAGGGGGCGCAAAGCAAGTCATTATGAATGCTGCTTCGCCTATTTCTGCACGAAAAACACGTCTATTTGCACCTATTGTGAAAAATTACGATCTAAATGACAACGTAGAAGATGTGATTGATTACAACCTGAAAATATTTGAAGAAGACCGCCTTATGGTTGAAACACAAAAACCTGAACGACTTCCTCTCGACTTAACTCTTGAGGCACATATTCCTGCTGATCGTAGCTCGATCATGTTACGCCGTTGTTTGAAAAAAGCAGGATTTGATCAGTTTTTTCTAATTTAACCACTGAATTCTCATAAGTAGCAAAAACGTTAAAGAGTCATTAAATATGGAAAAAATTCAGGTTGTTGTTAAAAGTATGTCACTTCAAGGCGATGGCAATATTGAGGTTGTATTCAAGTCAAAAGATAAAATTACTCTTCCTATTTGGGAGGCAGGTGCACATATTGATGTTTATTTAACACCAATGTTAATACGCCAATATTCTTTGGTCGGGCATCCATTGGATGAACAACATTATACGATTTGTGTAAAAAGAGAAAGTAGCTCTCGAGGAGGTTCTGAGTTTATTCACGATACGCTACGGGTTGGCCATGAGCTGACGATCTCATTGCCACGTAATTATTTTAAATTAGCACCATCAAATGAGTATTATTTAGTGGCAGGTGGTATTGGTATTACACCTATTTTAACGATGGCGGAATACTTAGAGCAGTCAAAGAAACAATTTAAACTTTTTTATTATGTAAAAACCATTGATCAAGTGGCTTTTTTAGAGAGACTAAGGGCTGACTTCCAGCATGGCACTATAGAAATTATTGAAACAATGGATGGGAAAGGTATTCGAAACAGTTTTCCTGATTTCCTAAAAGAGCCTCAAAAAGATAGCCAAATGTATTTATGTGGGCCACAGGGTTTTATGGATGTGTGTATTGAAAAGTCTCTACTGCATGGATGGTCGAATGAGCAAATATTTTTTGAAGCTTTTGCTCCTATAAAAACAAATATTCCAATCAGTCCAGATAATGGTTTCCAAGTCAGATTAAGCTCTACAGGGGAAACATTTCATGTGCCGAACGACAAGACTATTGCAACGGTACTTATCGAAAATAACATAAATATACCTATTTCCTGTGAAATTGGCATGTGTGGTGCATGTTTAACTCAGGTGGTTTGTGGCGAAGTTGACCATCAAGATACTGTTCAGTCGGATGAAGAAAAACAAGCAGATCAGCAATACATTGCGTTGTGTTGCTCTAGAGCCAAAAGTACAGTCTTAGAAATTAACTTATAGCAGTGGAACGAAAGAGACGAGGTATAACATGAATGCAATCCCAGTCGTAAATTTAGTAAATAAGCCTTGCTATAGCCAATTTGAAGAAAGAGATTGGGAAATTTTATCGCAACATTGGTATCCCGTAGCCACTATAGATGAGCTTTCCGTAAAACCTAAGCAAGTTACGTTGTTAGATGTAAAAATTGCAGCTTATAAAACAGAAAGTGGAGACATTCATTTAGTACGTGATATTTGCCCACACCGTGGTGTGCCTTTGACTAAAGGATGGGTAGAAGGTGAGGATATTATTTGCCCATATCATGGACTACGTTATAACGCTGAAGGAAAATGCACTCACATTCCCGCACAGCCTGATTTAGTTAAAATTTCAGGTCGGTTCTCACTCACAAAGTTTCCAGTTATTTTAAAATATGGTTTGGTTTGGACTAGTTTGCAAAATAGAAACCTTGAAGCTGCTTTACTTCCAGAGCTAGACACGTGGGAACATGAAGAGCATCAAAATATCTTGCCTCCATTTGTTGATATTTCAGGTTCAAGTGGTCGACAACTTGAAGGGTTTATTGATGTTGCACATTTTGCATGGGTACATCACAACGCATTTGCGAGCCGTGAAAATCCGATTGTTCCTAAATATTCAACCATAAAAACAAGCTATGGATTGCATACTGAATATGTGAGTGATGTGAGTAATTATCCACATGGATTACAGCACTTAGCGCCGAAAGATTTCTTATGGAAACGTGTGTTCGATGTATATCCACCATTTTCAGCAATATTGACAGTACATTTTCCAAATGATGGCGTGTTAAAAATACTTAATGCCTGTTGCCCAACTTCTCACAATAAAACTCGTCTATTTGTACCACTGACGCGTAATTTTGATACCACAGGAGATTTACAGGCAGTTTATGATTTTAATGCACAAATTTTTGCTGAAGATCAAGAGTTTGTCGAGTCACAAAAACCTGAGGAATTACCTTTAGATTTAACTATGGAGGCGCATTTTGAAGCAGATCGTTCTTCGACCATGTATCGGCGTATTTTGGCAGATTTGGGTTTAAGTAAAAACTATATTGTGTAGAAAAATAGAAAGTGAGGGCAGCGTACAAATACACTGCCCAAAATTTTAAACTTTTTTTAGACTAAATAATAAATTGAGTGCAATTGCTGCAAAAGTGGCTGTACCAATACCACCTAAATTAAAACTACCAAAATGTAATTCAAAATTACCTGCACCGAGAATAATGGTTACAGCAGCAATAATAAGATTATGATTTTGTGCAAAATCAACTTTGTTTTGAATCCAAATTTTTGCACCTGCAATGGTAATTAAACCAAATACCACAATAGATGCCCCTGTAAGTAGTGCTGTTGGAATGGTACTAATTACCGCACCAAATTTTGGCGATAAGCCCAGTAAAACAGCGAACACACCTGCAATGACGAAAATAATTGAAGAATACACTCGAGTAACAGACATGACACCAATGTTTTCACCATAAGTTGTCATACCCGGTGCTCCGAGTCCACCAGATAAAGTTGTAGCCACACCATCTGCAAAAAATGCTTTACCAAGTTGTGGTGTTAGATTCTCATTGGTCATTGCGCCAACTGCTTTAATATGCCCAAGATTTTCAGCGACTAGAATAAGTGCGACTGGGGCAATAATTAAAATTGCATTGGTATCAAATGTTGGGTGTGTGAATGATGGTATTCCGAACCATGGTTGGGCAGCGATTTTTCCAAAATCGATAACCTGACCCAAACCTAAAATATTGGTTGCAACAATATAGATAATATAAGAAAGGACGAGTCCAAGCAGTAATAAAAGACGTTGTAATAAACCTTTAGTAAAAACAGCAACTCCACCCATACATAAAATGGTAATAAGAGCCATCCAAGTATCAAAAGGATTGCCCGCAATAGACTTTACTGTAACAGGTGCAAGGTTTAGACCAATAATCATGACCACTGCACCCGTAACCACAGGAGGCATGAGTTTTTCAATCCATTGTGTTCCTGTGCCCATGACAATGAGGCCAATGATTGCATAGGTTATACCACATGCCATAATGCCTCCGAGTGCAACACCTAAGTTAGGGTTTGCACCTGCACCAATCGCATGTCCTGTTGCTGCTGCAACGACAGAAATAAATGCAAAGCTTGAACCTAAATAACTTGGTACGCGTCCACCTGTAAGTATAAAAAACAAGATTGTACATATACCCGACATTAAAATGGCAAGATTTGGGTTAAACCCCATAAGAATAGGTGCAAGTACTGTTGCACCAAACATCGCGAAAGTATGTTGTAAACCTAAAACGATACTGTGTGATACAGGAAGATACTCGTTCGTTGCAACGGGACGATTTTCGGTTTCACCCTTATATGGGCGCCATTGAGGAAACCATGACATAAAAGAACCAAAGAAGCAGACAAAATTAAAACAATGATACGCGTTGTTGAAAAAAAATTCTGCAAAAAAATAATTTTTTTAAATGATTCATAGATTCAAGATAAAATTAAGATATTGAAAAATATCATATATTCTGTATTTCTATACTCGTATGAACAATCTCATGATAGTTTGACAGTATATTGTTAATGATATCGAGTGATATATCTGGGCTATTGGTTTTTAATGCGAGAATACAAGAAAATTTATTTGTTCCGACTCTCCAAAGGTGTATATCTGTAATGGTGACTTTATCCTGAAGTGTATCAAAAGAATGAATAATACGTTCGACAAGTGGATGATCCATCTCTGCATCTAGTAAGGTTTTTCCTGCCTGTTGAATGAGACCCCATGCCCAGTGAGCAACTAAAAGCGCACCGACAATACCTAATAGTGAATCTAAAAAATTCCAACCTAAATATTTTCCTGCAAAGAGTGCAAGAATTGCAAAAATAGATGTTGCGGCATCTGCAATAACGTGTAGAAAAGCTGCTTTTTGATTAATATCATGGTGACCGTGACCGTGACCGTGACCGTGACCGTGACCGTGACCGTGACCGTGACCGTGACCGTGACCGTGACCGTGACCGTGACCGTGACCGTGACCGTGACCGTGACCGTGGTTATCTTTAAGTAGCCATGCACAAATTAAATTTACAATGAGCCCAAGTGTTGCCACAAAAATAGCATCGTTATATTGAATCGCTATTGGGTGGAGTAAACGCATTGTAGATTCATATCCCATAAATACAGCAACCATCATAAGAATAATAGCGCTTGTATAAGCTGCAAGTACTTCGATTTTCCATGTACCGAAGCAAAAACGATGATCTTTTGCATAGTACTTTGCAGCTTTATATGCAAAATAGGCCAGACCTAACGCCACCATGTGCGAGCTCATGTGCCAACCATCTGCAAGTAATGCCATTGAATTAAATATACTGCCACAAACGATTTCGAGTACCATCATGACTGCTGTAAAAATGGTAGCAATTAAAATTTTTCTTTGGGCTAATGGATTACCCTGATCAAATACATGAGAATGTGCAGGAGAATATGTCCTCTTTTGCATAATATAAATCCTAAATATACTATACTGGGTATAGTATATTTCTTTCTTTAGGAAGTCTATATGAGTCATTTACATGAAAATCGAAAAATCTTAAATCGTTTAAGTCGGTTACAAGGCCAAATTAATGCAATACAAAAAACAGTTAACGACTCGGAAAAGAGTTGTGTAGAGGTATTACAGCAAGTTGCCGCGGTAAAAGGCGCAGTGAATGGACTGATGAATGAATTAATTGAAGAACATTTAAAGCATCATGTACTCACAGGTACTCAATACAATGAAAGTGAAATGGAAGAGTTCTTTAAACTACTTAAAAAATATAGAGAGTAGATGGCTACTCTCTATATGTGTATTGATTGTTGCTAAAATAAATACTTAACCTGTATTGCGTAAACCTGCAGCAATTCCTGTAATACTTACCATTAATGAGTGGTCTACAGGCGTATGCTCGGCTTGATGTTCTGCAACATAAGCACGGCGACGACGCATTAATTCTGCTTGCAATAAATGTAGTGGAAGAAGATACGTTTTACGCACACGCATTGCTTGGTCAAGTACTTCATTTTGACTTAATAGCTCAGATTCACCTTTTAAACGAAGTAATGTATCAATCGCATCTTGTAGTCGTTGACGTAACTCGTTGCCTAATGCATGTAAGTTTGGATCATTTGTTAGATGTGCTTCGTAATACCAAGCAACATCACCATCTGACTTCGATAACACCATCTCTAACATATCGATAAGCGTTTTGAAATACGGCCACTCTTGTAGCATTTCATCTAATTGCGATTTCTTATCTGCATTGAGTATTTCATCTAGTGCAGCCCCTGTTCCTAGCCAAGCAGGAAGCATTAAACGAATTTGTGTCCAAGCAAATACCCAAGGAATCGCACGTAAAGATTCGATACCACCGCTTACTTTACGTTTTGCAGGACGAGAACCTAAAGGTAACATTTGTAACTCTAGTTCAGGTGTAACTGTACGTAAGTAACTTACAAAATGTGGGTTTTCACGAACCGTTGCACGGTACACATGTACAGATGTTTCTGTCATCTGATCCATGAGCGTGCGCCATGCCTTTTTAGGCACAGGAGGTGGGAGTAGGGTCGCCTCAAGTGTTGCGGCTGTATAAATTTCCAAATTCTGTAAAGCAATGTCTGCGACACCAAATTTGAATCGAATCATTTCTCCTTGTTCAGTAACACGAATGGCACCTGAAATTGAACCCGGTGGTTGAGAGTACAAGGCTTGTTGAGTCGGTGCACCACCACGACTGATTGATCCGCCACGACCGTGAAATAGTGTTAAGCGCACATCATGGTTTTTCGCAACAGCAGTTAATTCTTCCTGAGCACGGTACTGTGCCCAATTGGCAGACATAAAGCCTGCATCTTTTGCAGAGTCTGAATAACCAATCATTACCTCATGTTTACCCTGAATATGCTGTTTGTACCAATGCATATTAAAGAGTGTATCCATGGCTTTTGAAGCACCATCTAAATCTTTTAGGGTTTCAAACAAAGGCACGACACGCAAAGGATGCTGAATGCCTGCTTCTTTTTGCAACAGTAGCACAGCCAACACATCGCTTGGATGCTCTGCCATTGAAATAATGTAAGCACCTAAAGACTCAGGAGGTTGTTCAGCCAATGTACGCATTGTTGCAAACACTTCTTGTACATCGGGGTGGTTGATTAGACTTGTTTTTGGTTCATGAATAATTTTAGGAAGTAGAGGACGTTTACTTTGTAATTCATTAAGCAAAAAGTTTTGCTTTGCCTGTTCTGTCCATGTCTCAAAATTTCCAAGACCCAAGTATTCCGTAATTGCTGAAATTGCTTGGCGATGGCGTGTAGATTCTTGACGAATATCTAGTTTAAGTAGCTCAATTCCGAAGCATTGAACACGATGGATGAAATCGAGTAAATTACCATTGGCAATTTCTGCAAGATTACATTCAATTAATGATTTATGACAAAGCATTAAAGGTTCTAATAAGTCGTTTTTATGACGAATTAAGCGAGGGTGATCTGTGGTTGGATTACCTTGCAATTTGTCTGCAAGCCATTCGTGAGTTAAACGTAAACGTTCACGGGTATCTCTTAAATACTCACGATAAGGTTCTGCATGATCATTGCCTAAAGCTTGGCGTAGTTCAGGCGTACATTCCTGAATAGACAGTTCCCAACGTAGACTTTCTAAGTCACGTAAGTAGAGGTCAGTTGCTTGCCAGCGAGAAAACCATAGTACTTGCTGAGTAACCTTATGTGTAACATTTGGGTTCCCATCACGGTCGCCACCCATCCAAGAGGCAAAACGTATAGGTGTTGAGTGTATTGGCAAAGGCTTACCACATTTTTCTTCAACCAATGCACTTAATTCACGTAAAAAGCGTGGAATCGCTTTCCATAGTGTTTGCTCAATAACTGCAAAGCCCCATTTCGCTTCATCTACAGGTGTTGGACGCTGTTGACGAATTTCGTCCGTATGCCATGCAGAACAGATAAGATGCTTCAGGTCTTCAATAATTTTTGTGCGTTGATGAGGCGTTAATTTCTTCTGATCTAATGTTTCAAGACATAGATTAATATTGTCATACTTTTGAATAAGCGTACGACGACTGACTTCTGTTGGGTGAGCAGTAAGTACAAGCTCAATATTTAAATCACAGATTTGTTGATATAGCGTTTCTTGATCAATATCGTGCTGTTGTAGTTTTTCAAATAGTGGAATGAGTGGATTTGGTGAAGTTCGTGCTGTATCGAATTCAGCTTCTCGACGTCCACGTACAACATGGTATTGTTCTGCAATATTTGCAAAATTTAAAAAATTGGTAAAGGCGCGTGTGAGTGGAAGGAAAGCATCATCCTCAAGGTTCAAAAATAATTCTTCTAGCTTTTTTTCAGCTTCAATTTGACCATCACTTGCACCCTTTGCCAAAGCACGAATTTGTTCAACTTGGTTAAACAGATCTTCTCCAACATGTCTTTTTAAAGTTTCTCCAAGGAGATTGCCTAAAAGACGAACATCGTCGCGTAATGGGGCATCGATATCTTGTGCCATAATAAATTCCTTCTAAGGAGTATGTTTCTTATAAAATAAAGAATGATGCTTTGAATTATTAATCCTCAATAATCTCCTTCAACCATAGCAAATAAAGATCAAAAAATCTTTAGCCATTGGTCTACCATTGGTTTAAAAATAGAAAAGATTTGAACTGATCATGTGTATGTTCAGCATAGCCAAGAAATATGTGAAGGAATGACATAAATACTTACATTTTGTTTAGTAGTTTTGTGAATTATGCAGAACTATATTGGGATTGTAGATGCTAAATTTACAAAACTACTTTATAGTAGTGGGCTAATTTTAAAAGATAATTTCAAGCAATGATCCATGGCATCATAAGAGGTCATGAGAGAGGTCTACACTACATGGGGCAAGACAATATTCTCAAGCACCGACGTTTAATGAATTGGGCATATGTTTTTATGTTTTTTGCATTATTCACTGCTGTCACAGGTGTCATTGCCTACCTCTTGTCTGCAAAAGTTGCACATGCACAAGATGTCGAAGTTTGGATACAAGCCCAAGCTTTATGGGTTATGCGCAGTATTCTCTTTTTTATTACTACAAGTATTTTTGCCTCATTGTGGTTTATTCCTTTACACTTTTACTACTGGGACACTTTCTTGTGGGTAAAAGGTTGTACGATTGCTGGAATCGTTTTTGTCTTTATTGCATGGATGATGTTGCTCAATGCCTTTATTAAAGGCTTGGTCAGATATGTAAAAAAGAAAGCTGTATTTTAGTAAAATTAAATTTTCTACAAATCTCCCCTTGTAAAATAAATCAATAGCCCAATCTATTCGAAAGTTATCGTATTTTTTCAAATTCCGTAAGGAGCATCGCCTATCATGGCTAAACGTGATTATTATGAGGTTTTAGGTGTAGCTAAAACCGCAAGTGATGATGAAATTAAAAAAGCCTACCGTAAGTTGGCGATGAAATATCACCCTGACCGCAACCCTGACAATGCTGAAGCTGAAGATAAGTTCAAAGAAGCAAGTGAAGCTTATGAAGTACTTTCAGATAGCGAAAAACGTAGTATGTATGACCGTATGGGACATAATGCGTTTGAAGGTGGCTTTGGTGGTGGCGGTGGCTTCGGCGGCGGCGGTTTTAGCGCAGAAGACATTTTTAGCCAGTTTGGTGATATTTTCGGTGGTGCATTTGGTGGTGGTGGCCGTGGTCAACAACGTCAACGTAAAGGCTCCGATCTTCGTTATGTTATGGAGCTCTCGTTAGAAGAAGCAGTTTCAGGCGTTAAGAAAACCATTACATTTACTGCTCCTGCACCTTGTGATGCTTGCGATGGTAAAGGTTCTCAAAATCCAAATGATGTACAAACATGTACGACCTGTCATGGTGCAGGTCAAGTGCGTATGCAACAAGGATTTTTCTCTGTACAGCAAACATGTAGTACATGTCATGGACAGGGTAAAATTATTAAAAACCCATGTGGTACCTGTCATGGTTCTGGTGTAAAAGATCGTCAACAATCGTTAGAAGTAACGATTCCTGCAGGTGTTGACAATGGCGACCGCGTTCGCTTGACTGGTAAAGGTGAAGCAATTCGTAATGGTCAAGCAGGTGACTTATATGTAGAAGTTGCTGTACGTGAGCATGCTGTATTTCAGCGTGACGGTGCAGACCTATATATGGATGTACCGATTAGCATTGCAGATGCAGCGCTTGGCAAAGAAATTGAAATTCCAACGCTTGATAGCCGTGTAAGCTTGAAAATTCCTGAAGGCACACAAAATGGAAAAGTTTTCCGTTTGCGTGGCAAAGGTGTTCGTCCTGTACGTGCAAGCATGGTTGGTGATTTACTTTGTCGTATTGTGGTCGAAACCCCTGTAAATCTAACCAGTCATCAGCGTGATTTACTAAAAGAGCTTCAAGCTTCTATGGATGGCACAGACCATCATTCAAGCGAAAAGAAAAAATCTTTCTTTGATCGTTTAAAAGAAACATTCGATTAATTTATTGAATGACTATAAAAAACCTACCTGCAAATGGTAGGTTTTTTTTATGTTTAGGTCGAAACGGATCATTTTAGTTTGTTATATTAGATAACATAAAAGACTCAATGTTTAGGAAAAGAAAATGTCTAGTTCACCTCGTATTGGTATTTTAGGTGCAGGCGGTCGAATGGGCCGTATTTTAATTCAGGCGGTACAACAAGCGGGTTATACTTTAGCTGCTGCTGTAGAGCGTCCTGAAAGTTCTCTGGTGGGTGCAGATGCAGGAGAGTTGGCGGGCATTGGCAAACTAGATGTGAAAATTGTTGGTGGACTAGAAACTGTACTTAAAGAGGTCGATGTTATTATTGACTTCACAGCACCTGCTGCAACAGAACAGCATCTAAAATTATGTCGTGATGCAGGTGTTGCAATGGTCATTGGTACGACAGGTTTTTCAGACGAACAAAAACAAATTCTTGAAGAAACAGCAAAATATATTCCAATTGTATATGCAGCTAACTACTCGGTGGGTGTAAATGTTTCTATTAAACTTCTTGAACTTGCTGCTAAAGTATTTGGTGATACGGTAGATATAGAAGTCATTGAAGCACATCATCGTCATAAAGTAGATGCACCATCAGGTACAGCACTTATGATGGGTGAAGCTGTGGCTGATACACTTGGTCGCAATTTAAAAGAAGTTGCTGTATATGGCCGTGAAGGGTATACGGGACCAAGAGATCGTCAAACGATTGGTTTTGAAACGATTCGTGGCGGCGATATTGTTGGTGAACATACCGTGATGTTCATTGGTGAAGGTGAACGTGTAGAAGTGACACATAAGGCAACAAACCGTATGAACTTTGCTTCTGGTGCTGTACGTGCGGCTGCATGGGTCGTTGGAAAAGAAGCACAAAAATATGATATGCAAGATGTCTTAGATTTGAAAAAACCTTTGAACTAATTTTATAAGCCTGAACATTGTTCAGGCTTTTTTATGAAAACTGAATCACAATATTTTCATATGATGTGTTTTGTTTAAAATTAAATAAAATAGATCATTAAATTGTTATATTATTTTACTGATTTAAATATAGTCAATTTACTGTCATGGTTTGAAGTTAATCTAAGCTTCCTCATAGAAACATGACGGTAAAAAACCATGCCTTTAAGAAATAACGTCGAGGTAAGAGCTCAGCGTATTATTTTACGCGTTTTTTCAGCGACAGATGCAAGAGAAGCATTTGAAGCAATGACACCTAGCTTGTCGAAGTTTATGAGTTGGGAGGTACCTAAAACCCCTGCTGATTTTGAAAAAGTTTGGAAAGGTTGGGAAGAAAATCGTAAACGAGAGTTAGAGATTGTTTTCGTTATTCGAGATAGAAAAACACAAGAGTTTTTAGGGCTTGTGGGGTTACATCGTTTAACTACTGCGCCTCGTATTGGTATTTGGATTAAAGAAGTCAGTCATGGACGTGGGTACGGTAAAGCATCTGTACAAGCAGTCATTGAATGGGCAGCGCAGGAGCTAGGAATTGAGCAATTTAGTTATTCTGTTGCAGAAGAGAATATTGCCAGTCAACGTATTGCACAGTCGCTCGGCGGTGTCAAAAATGGTTATTTAGTGGGTTCGAAATATAACGCACAAATTTATAAAATTATGCATCATGTTCCGATATTCAAAGAGGCTTTATAAATTTAAGATTAAAGAGCGATATAAGAACAAGATATAATTTTTAAAAATAAATATTTATTCAAATGGGATCATGGGGTTTATGCCCAGAAGTCTGAGCATAAACATATCAAATATTAAGAAAAATCAGATTTTAAAACCACACGGTAACGAACATTCCCAGATTTTAGGTGTTCGATAGCTTCATTCACTTTTGACATTGGATATAACTCAATTTGTGGTGCAATGTTTTTACGTGCTGCAAATTTTAAGAGCTGACGTAATGTAGATGGTGAACCAGTCGTTGAGCCTGCTAATGATTTTGTACCACTGATTAATAATGGCGCAGGAATTGATACAGGTTCTAAAGGAATACCTAAGAGATGTAGACTGCCATTTGGGGCAAGTGTTGAAAGATAACTTGCCCAATCTAAAGTCACATTCACCGTACTGAGTAAAAGATCAAATTTTCCAGTCTGTGATTTTAAAGCCTCTGAATCTCGGCTATTAACAACATGGTCTGCACCCATTGCCTTGAGTTCATCTGTTTTATCTAGATTTGAAGTAAAGGCTGTAATCTCGCAACCCCATGCTTTCAATAGCTTAATGGCAATATGTCCTAAGCCACCAATACCAACGACACCAACGTGGTGAATGGCTTTGATGTCATGTTGAATGATTGGATTGAAGACAGTAATACCTCCACACAATAAAGGTCCTGCACTCTCAGGATTAACTTCATCTGGTAAAGGAATAGCCCATTGCCAACCTGCACGTACTTTATCTGCAAAACCACCAGCATGACCTACAATCGTTGGTGTTTGCTCACCTGTACAAAGGACTTGATGACCGCTAATACATTGATCACATGACTCACAACTTTCAGCATTCCAGCCAATACCAACACGTTGTCCGACTTTAAGACCTTTTGCTTCTGAGCCTAAGCGTGAAATTGTGCCAATAACTTCGTGACCTGCCACCACAGGATAAGATGAAACGCCCCAATCATTATTAAGGACGGATAGGTCGGAGTGGCATAACCCACAATATTCAACTTTAACTTCAACTTGATGAGCTTCGAGCTCACCTGCATCGAATTCATATGCTTCTAGTTTTGCACCAGCTTCTTTTGCTGCATAAGCACGAATCGTATTGTTAGACATTGTTTCTCCTAGAATTAAGTTTTTATTTTATATTACTTAAACATACAATCATTTTCATGATCATTCACCATGCCAGAAGCTTGCATAAATGCATAGCAGATGGTTGGGCCGACAAACTTAAAACGATACTTTTTAAGCGCTTTTGACATCGCTTGACTTATGATTGTACTACTTGGAAGTGTCTTGTAATTATCGATATGATGGATAATTGTTTTTTGTTGTACAAAAGACCAAAGCCATGTGGATACATCACCCACTTCTGATTTAAGCGCTTGCCATGCAATAGCATTATCACGAATTGAATAAATTTTTTTAGCGTGCCGTATCAAGCCTTGATCTTGTAATTTTTCTGTTAGAAAATGATCTGAAAATTGTGCAATCTCATGGATAGAAAATTGGAAAAAGTGGTGGCGATAGCATTCGCGCTTCTTGAGAACGGTTAGCCAAGAAAGTCCAGCCTGTTGTCCTTCTAGACAGAGTAACTCAAAGAGGCTTTGCTCATCATATAAGGGTTTTCCCCATTCTAAATCATGATACTGAATATATATGGAATCGTTTAAGCACCAACCACAGCGTGACATATCATTGATCTCATCGTTATTATCTAATGTGTTTAGATTAAACGAAAGTTTATGAGATAAGAATAGGGGATGGGGGATTACGAAACGTCGTTAAATGCTTGCCATATGCTGTGTTTTTGATCCCAAAAAAATAGTTTAGCATTCTTTAAGGCTTCAAAAGAAAGCCAAACATCAGTGCCTTTCTTCTCATTAAATCCTGTACTGATAAGCAGTCCTTCTTCAGAAACTTCCATAATCCAACCTTGATAAGTTATTTCAGGAAATTCAATTTTCTGTTGGTTGCCAGATTCTGCAAATTCAATTAAAGATGCTAACTGTTGATCAGACATTAAAAATCACCATTTAAATAAGGGAAGGGGTTTGTTGCACCACGTCCTTTGCCTGTTAAATAAATACCGTAGTGTAAATGGCTTGCTGTATATTTTGCATTGCCACTATTTCCCACATAGCCAATTGTATCACCAATGTGAACATAGTCGCCCACACGTAATCCAGATTTATGACGATCTAAATGTGCATAATAGTGCCATGAGCCACTAGGGCCTAGAATCCAAACAACATTTCCACCTAAGTTATTGCCTTGTAGGCTAGCGATGATTCCTTCTGTTGCACTAATGACACGTGTTCCACGTGGAGCCATAATGTCTACACCTTCATGGCGTCTACCTACACTGCGTGCAGCTCCCCAAGTGTCTGTGAGCTGCTGACGTGTAATACCAAAGACAGGAATTGGTAAAACAGGGCTAAGTGGCAATTGTTTCAAATATTGAACATCTCTTGCAGGTAAGGGATGTGATTTTTTAACAGGAGTATGCTGGCATGCACTGATCAAAAAAGTACAGCAAAGAATAATAATAGAGGTTGAATATTTCACTGAAAGATCCTTTTTACATGGGTTTAAACACCAAGATCTTTATATTTATTGGCTGTCGTAATCACTTTTTTCATTGCAGTTGGAATACCTCGTTCGTCTGCTTGTTCTGGTGTTATCCATTCACCACCAATATTTTTAGCAAAGATCTCTTTTTGTTCAGGTGTAATACTTACAACTTGAACTTCTAATTGCCATGTAAAATGTGTAAAGCTGTGCTTAATTTCAAATGTCGATTCAACGGATGGTAGACTCAAAGCACGATATTCTTGCTGTATTGGTACATCATAAATTGGAAGAGACCATAAGCCACCCCACAATCCAGTCGATGGACGCTGATACCAAAGCCAAAGATTATGAGAGCGAAGTAGTAGAACCTTTGCATATTTTATTGGTACAGGTTTTTTTGTTTTCTTAAAAGGAAGCTCGTTTTCAAGTCCTTGTTGATGTGCTTTGCAATGTTTTTGCATTGGACAATAAAGGCATAATGGTTTTTTAGGGGTACATACTGTTGCACCTAAATCCATAATTGCTTGTGTATAGTCGTGGTTGCGCTCTGTTGGACAAAGTGAAGTTGCAAGACGCCACATTTCCTTTTCATGAATAGACTTCGTTAAGTCATCTTCAATAGCAAAGAACCGAGCGAGTACACGCTTCACATTACCATCCATAATTACGCCGTATTTACGTAATCCGAGTGACATGAGTGCGCCTGCTGTCGAACGTCCAATACCAGGTAGCGCAATCCATTCTTCGAAGGTTTGTGGAAGTATTTTATTATTCTTAACGACTTGAGTTGCAGCTTTATGTAAGTTTCTTGCTCTTGCATAGTATCCAAGTCCTGCCCAATAAGGAGCGACCTCTTCCCATGATGCTTCGCCCAGTGCAACAACAGTTGGAAAGCGTTCAATAAAGCGGTCAAAATATTTGAGGACTGTTTTAACTTGGGTTTGCTGAAGCATAATCTCAGATACCCATACTTTGTAAGGATTATCTGAAACTTGCCAAGGTAGGTCATGACGACCATAGTCATCAAACCAGTTGAGTAATGCTTGAGAAAAAGAAAAATTCGACATATAAACCCTATTCTTAATACGACATATTATAAATCGAATTAGATTAAAAATAAGGTTTAAACAGTTATTTTAATATTTACGCTACATTAAGATAGAGCATCTAAATCTGGTTGGTGTACACCCCAACGTTGATCTAACTGAAGTGCTTGTTTTTCATAGCGTGGAATAATATGAATGTGTAGATGCGCAGTACGGTCTTCGAATACATCACCATCATTGAAACCAATATGATAACCAGATGGTTTATAGCGCATTTCTAATTCATTACGTGCTTTTTCTAGCAAAGACATTAAGCTTTTTCGTTCTTGATCTGTAATTTCAAAAAATGAACTGATATGGCGTAAAGGTACAATAACCACATGACCTTTAGACAATGAAGTAGGCTCTGGAAAAACTACACCAAATTCGTTTTTTGCAATGATATCGTACTCATCTACATCGCAATAGATACATTTTTCTGAGGACATGATGTGTTCCTTTAGGCCATATCATTGAATAATATAAAGAGTTTAACCGATCTCTTTATATTATTGGCTTATCTTTAGTCTAACTCATTTTAATGAGGTTTTACTTGAGTGTGGTTTGAAGTAGCTCATCTAAAGCAATTAGGCTTTTTTGTTCTGCTTGTGCATTGTATCCCACATCTACACCTGTTTTTTTAGCGCGCTCATCTGCAAGTGGGTTCATAAATCCATGTTTTGCATGTTCTAAAACAAGAACTTGATGTGGCACGTGGGCACTTTCAAGTTCTTGGGTTATATTCGCTACATCTTCTAAACTTACCATACTGTCATCTTTACCATGACAAATTAAAGTTGCTGCTTTGAAAACTCCTTCTTTGGCTGGGTTTTGAGTTTGTAGGTTGCCATGAAATGATGCAACAGATTGGATGGGTGCGCCTGCTCGTGCAAGTTCAAGAACGACTTTACCACCAAAACAAAAACCAATTGCAGCGAGTCTATTCGGATCAACTTCAGGTTGGGCGCTTAAGGTTGCTAAAGCCGCATTCGCACGATCTACAAGGGTATTGGGTTGTGCGAATGTCTCATTCATCCATTCGTGTGCTTGACTGGCTTCATCGGTTGTTTTTTTATCACCATACATGTCTACTGCAAAAGCTGCGTAGCCTTTTTCTGCAAGTGCTTTTGCACGCTCTACAACATAGTTGTCACGTCCCCACCACTCAGGTACAACGATTATACCTGCGACAGGTTGGTCTGTTTTAGGTGCTGCAAAAAAACCAACAAAATTTTTTCCGTCATGTGCCGTGTATTCAATTTCGCGGGTTGTAATGTCAGACATATTATTTTCCTATCAGTTAAGTTTTTATTTAATAAGTATTCTTTAGAAGTATATCGGGCAGATTAGAGTTGCTATGTCCAAGAACTTAGTTCTTGTTGTCTAAATCTTACCTTTATCATGTGGTTCTCTATAACCCATCGTCAATATTTTTTATGTGTCAAAAAGCAAAAATCTGCATTGAGAAGACAATATATTTTACCATTCTTGAGCTGTTATAATATCTGCTATGTTGTACCTCAGTTGGTTGGAAAAATGCCCTCGTTACGTCCATTGTTTTGGAAAAAATATCCCCTAGCAGCACTCAATGCAGATGAATGGGAGGCATTGTGTGACGGTTGTGGCCAATGTTGTTTAATTAAGCTTGAAGATGATGAAACGGATGAGGTTGCTTATACTAAAGTTGCTTGTCAGTTATTAGATTGTTCAACGGGGTACTGTTCCGACTATGTTCATCGTAAAAATTTTGTACCAGACTGTATTCAACTCACCCTTCAAAAAATTACTGAAATCGCTTATTGGTTACCTACGAGCTGTGCATATCGCCGTTTATATGAAGGAAAAAATTTACCATCTTGGCATTATTTGAACACAGGCTCACGTAAGAGTGTGATTCAGGCTAAAAAATCCGTTGCTGGTCGCTGTATTTCAGAAAAAGAAATTAATGATGATGATATTGATGAATATATTGTACGTTGGGTAAGATAGTCCAACGTACAATGAGATGTTTAGATTGAAGCTAGTGTGCGTGGTGATGTTCTTGAGATTCTTGACGTTCAGCCCATGCCTTTTTCACAATTTGTAGCCCACCTGAAAAACCAAGTACTGCCATAATAAAAGCAACAATTAAGTCTGGAAGAATGCTTTGTGTCCCAAATACACCAAGTGCTGCGAGTAAAACAGCGATATTACCAATGGCATCGTTACGGCTACAAATCCATACCGAACGCATATTTGAATCACCTTCTCTAAAAGCATAAAGTACCAAAGCGCTGATGATATTCGCGCCTAGTGCTAAGATACCAATCAGCCCCATTGTTATTGCTTCAGGTGGCTGTCCATTGGCATAAGACCAGATGACTTTTCCAACAACTAACCCTGCGAATAAAAGCATCATTGCACCTTTGAGGAGAGCAGCATTGGCACGCCAATATAAACTCATTCCCAATGCGATGAGTGAAAGAATGTAATTAAAAGAGTCACCTGCGAAATCGAGTGCATCTGCCCAAAGTGCAGCAGAACCTGACTGCATACCACCAATCACTTCGGTGAGAAATAAACTTAGATTGAGTATGAGTGCAATCCATAACGCATTACGAAATTTTTTTGAGTACGACTTTTTTGGAATGTCGTGACTGCAAGCGCATCCAGCCATTTGAAAATCCCCCAGAAGTTATTTAAACTCATTAGAAAGCTTGGAGTAACTCTAGGGTCAAGAGGTAAATATGAAATTTACAATTGGTGAGTTAGCAAAAAAAACAAAACTAAGCGCAGATGCGATTCGTTTTTATGAAAAGAAAAAATTGATTGCGCCTGCACAACGCGCAAACAATAATTATCGTTACTATGATGAAGATAGTCTTACACGACTCACTTTTATTCGGCATTGTCGTGAGTTAGGCATGTCTTTAAAAGAAATAGAAGCACTTCATTTGCAGTTACAGCATCCATTAAATAATTGTTCGGAAGTAAAACAGGTAATTACTAACCATTTAGCACATGTGAATGAAAAAATTGCTCAATTAAAAGTATTTAAAGAGCAATTGGAACAATTACAGCATTCGTGCCATTCAGATGAAACTATTCAGTCCTGCCAAATTATTCAAGCATTACAACGTTCGGATGATGAGCAATCTTTTGGACATGTAAGCACGATTGATTTACATTAAGCCCAACAACCACATGATGTGCATGGCGATTTTTTTTATAAAGCATGGCATGATGTAGAAATACTTCTTCTTATTTAGATTTGATTACATATTATTCATGATGACAGACAGCCACATTCCTTTACCTGAACGTATTCGTCCACGTGATTTATCTGAAATTATGGGGCAAGATCATTTGTTGGGTGAGCATGCGCCTTTACGTCAGATGATTGATCAAGGCCATTTACCTTCTATTATTTTTTGGGGGCCGCCAGGTGTTGGCAAAACAACGATTGCGCTGTTACTTGCTCAAGCGATCGATCGACCATTTGTAAGCTTATCTGCTCTAAATACAGGCGTGAAAGAGTTAAGAGAGGTAATTGCTGAAAGTGGTGATCTACTTACGCCTGTAGTATTTATTGATGAAATTCATAGATTTAATAAATCTCAACAAGATGCACTACTGGGTGCAGTCGAAAAAGGCAAAATTACGCTTGTAGGTGCAACTACAGAAAACCCATCGTTTGAAGTAAATAGCGCGTTATTGTCACGTTGTCAGGTTTATACACTAAATGCTTTAGATGAAAAGGCGCTTGTTCATTTATTAAATCATGCGATTGCGACAGATAAAATTTTACAAGCCCGTCACTTATTTGTTGATGAATTTGAAGCACTTATTCAATTTTCAGCAGGCGATGCGCGAAAAGCACTCAATTTGTTAGACTTAGTTTCAAGTACATTCGATATGAATGAAGATGTCAATCATATTACCAATGCACTTGTTGTTAAAGTTGCACAGCAAAATATTGCACGCTATGACAAAAGTGGCGAGCAACATTATGATCTTGTCTCTGCCTTTATTAAGTCGATTCGTGGGAGTGATCCTGATGCTGCTTTATATTGGATGGCACGAATGCTTAAGGGTGGAGAAGATCCATTATTCATTGCACGTAGAATGCTGATCGCTGCTTCTGAAGATATTGGGAATTCTAATCCAAATGCACTTCTTCTCGCAGGTGAGTGTTTCAGATCTGTACAAGTCATTGGTATGCCTGAAGCAAGGATTATTTTAGGTCAATGTGCAGTTTATCTTGCAACTAGTGCGAAAAGTAACAGTACATATCTGGCAATAAATAAAGCCATGGCACTCGCTGAAAAGACAACTGATGTTTCGGTACCACTTCATTTAAGAAATGCACCAACGACTTTAATGAAAGAACAAGGCTATGGTGTCGAATATTTGTATCCTCATGACTACCCTGAACATTTTGTAACTCAAGATTACCTCCCACCTGAATTAAAAGGTACAAAGTTATATGAGTCTGCACGTAATAAAAGAGAAGTAGAGGGTGAAAAATTACAACAACGCCGTTGGAATAAAGAACAGGAATAAATATATAAGAAATTACATGGAGTGATTTTGAAAAAGTAGAGTTACATGTAGGTCAAATTATTGATGTAATCGATTTTCCAAAAGTAAGGAAACTTGCTTATACATTGCTTGTCGATTTTGATGATGAAATTGGTATATGTAAGTCGAGTACTTGAATTAATGATTTATATGAGGCTACTAGTTTAAAAGAAAAAAGTCATGGCGGTTATAAACTTTCCAAAAAAACAGATTGGAAAGTTTATGTCAGAATGCTTGGTCATAGGGCTACACAATAAAAAAGGTGAAGTCGTTTTATGTGTCCTTGATGGTGGATTTTCGTTTGGTACAAAGTTATTGTAAGGTTTGAAACCAGTCTAAAAATAGATGGGGCCATGCGGTGGTTTCTGTACCTTGCTTTCCAAGTCCCCAACCATGACCACCATTTTTAAACTTATAAAACTGGTATGGAACATGTGCTTTATTCAATGAATGTTCTAAGAGAAGACTGTGCATGATCGGTGCAGTTTCATCATCTTCTGCATGTGCGAAAAATACCGGCGGCATTTTGGAAGAGACTTGCTCATCTACAGAAAATGCTTTTTCTAGAGCAATATTTTGGGTGTGTCCTAAAAGGCTATAGTAAGAGTGTGTAGTATTAAGAGGAGCTTCCATATGAATGACAGGATAAAGTAAAACTGTAAAGTCAGGACGTGCAGATATAGAGTCTAAAGCATCTTGTTGATTATAAAATGTTGTATTCCATCGTGTACTTAAAATCCCTGCGAGATGTCCTCCTGCTGAAAAGCCTAATACACCAATTTTATGTGCATCGTAACCATATTTTTCTGCACTTGCACGAATAATACGAATAGCACGTTGGCCGTCTGCAAATGGATCATTGCGTGAGTTGGCATTTTCTTTAATATTAGGTAGTCGGTAAATAAGTTCAAATACAGTAAAACCTTGTTTTTTTAACCATTTTGAAGTTGGCGTTCCTTCTTTATTTAATGCTTCATGTGCATAACCTCCACCACTGAGTACTAATATTGCAGTATGCTTATTATTCTCTTGCTGCGGTTGATATAAAGCGATCATTGGCGCTTCTATATCCTGTCTATCTACATTTTTTTCTAATAATGACTGATGAAGTAGATTTTGATTGGGCCATATAGCAATATTTATAGGTTGTGCCCACAAAAGATGAGGTGTAATAAATATTGCAAAAATGAATAGAAAATAGCTTTTTAACATTGATGATCACCCTACAAAGAATTAGAAACTAAGGGGAGAGCATAATTCATCTATATTTAATCTATTCTTAAACCACAGGATAAATATTGTTAGTACCTGTAGTTTTCTATTCGCCTGTTCTCTATTTTTGAATATGGCCTTCTATATTTATTTATCACTGAAGCAGAAAAAAACCGAGCTAAATAACTCGGTTTTTATCATATTGAATATGATTAGATGCTGTCTAGATTTACGCCTAAACGATGTGCAACTTCTTCATATGCTTCTACGACATCGCCAAGTCCTTGACGGAAACGGTCTTTATCTAGTTTTTTCTTTGTTTCTTTATCCCATAGACGGCAACCATCTGGCGAAAATTCATCACCAAGAACGATACGATCATGGAATACACCAAACTCAAGTTTAAAGTCGACAAGGATCATACCGCCTTCATTAAAGAGAGCAGTAAGTACTTCATTCACTTTATAAGTAAGTACTTTCATTTGTGCAAGTTGTTCTTCAGTTGCCCAACCTAAAGCCACAGACTGTGACTCGTTCACCATTGGATCACCTAAAGCATCATCTTTGAAAAAGAGCTCGAATGTTGGTGGTGTAAGTTGTTTACCTTCTTCTACACCCAAACGACGGCATAATGAACCTGCTGCATAGTTACGAACAACGCACTCTACAGGAATCATATCTAATTTCTTAACTAACACTTCGCTTGGATTTAAAAGCTTTTCAAAATGGGTCTCGATACCTGCTTCTGCAAGTTTTTCCATAATGAAGGCATTAAATAGGTTATTTACCTTGCCCTTACGGTCTAATTGAGCAACTTTTTCGCCGTTGAATGCTGAAGCATCATCACGGAACACTAAAATTAAATGATCTGGATGATCTGTTTCATACACAGATTTTGCTTTACCGGTATAGAGCAGGGCTTGTTTTAACATGGGATAAACCTGTTTTTTCAAAAATAATGCTTAAAATTTAGGCTGGCCAATTTTGAGAAATTTGATCCAATAATGCTTTTGCTTTTGTTTGATCAGCAAAACTATTATCAGGGTTAAACAATACGATTGTACTGTCTTTGCCAACAGCCGAAAGTTTAATGATATATGTACCATCATTACCTTGGATCGTTGCTTGATACTTTGAACGACTTTGGTCAGTGACCTGATAGTTCAGATGATTGAGCGCGCCAAGCGTATACTGCCAAATAGTATCAGGTTTACCGCTGACTTTCAGTAAAGGATTTTGCTGAGCATCAAATAATACAGTAGGACGGACATACAATCCCTGTTTTGCAGATGTTCTATTTGCAACTATTTCGCCTGGTCTAGGCATTGCAAATCGATTTCCCTTTTGATTTTCAAAATCAGGTGCGTGTTGAAGTGCAAGTGGATCAATCGTTGGAGCAGGATATAAAGGAGTTGCAGGTCTAACTTGATCACCTTCTGGATATTTAAGTGGTTCAAGCGTAGTTGCTTTTTTATAATCTAAAGATCCATTATTCACAGCCAATTTATGGCCTAAAGTGCTACAACCTGTGATTGCTAACACTGAAAGTGTGATAAATGTAAGACCTAAACGTAATTGCATAATATTGTGCTCTTAAATAATTCCGACTTCTTTGAGTGCCTCATTCAGCGGTGTTCTATATTCTTCTGCAAGTGGCGTAAGCGGAAGTCGAATACCTGTAGACATAAGACCCATTTCGTATAGTGCCCATTTCACAGGAATTGGATTGGATTCGCAAAATAAAATATTGTTTAGATTTGCAATTCTTTCATTTAAATGGCGTGCTTCTTGGGCGTTTCCTGCAATAGCAGCTTTACAGACTTGACTGACTGTATTTGGAGCAATGTTTGCAGTCACTGAGATATTTCCCTTACCGCCTAAAAGCATGAGTTCTACGGCAGTATCGTCATCACCTGAAAACACATCCATTTTACCATTTAATTGTTCAATGAGTGCTTGACCACGAGGGACATCACCTGTTGCATCTTTAATTGCAATAATATTTTCAATTTCTGCAAGGCGAACAACAGTTTCATTTTTTAAATCTACACTGGTTCTACCTGGAACATTGTAAAGAATAACAGGAATATCTGCAGATTCAGCAATTGCTTTAAAGTGCTGGTATAAACCTTCTTGTGTCGGCTTATTATAATAAGGTGTTACAGAGAGAACTGCGTCAGCACCAAATTCATAAGCTTCTTTGGTTAGCTCAATCGCTTCATGCGTTGAGTTTGCACCTGTACCTGCAATAATAGGAATACGTTTATTTGCAACACGAATGATTTCTTTGATCACTTGAGCGTGCTCATGCATGGTAAGTGTAGATGACTCACCAGTTGTACCTACAGCAACAATAGCATTTGTACCTTGGGATATATGCCACTCAACGAGCTTTTCTAGACCCTTCCAATCTACGCTGCCATCTTCAAACATAGGGGTGACGAGTGCGACAATTGAGCCTTGAATATTCTGAGCTAGCTGAGTCATTTTGAAAAAATATCCTGTTTGGTCATCCATATTTTAATCAATAAAGCGGATGGTGAAAGTAATTTTAAAATTGAATGAAAAAATTGATCATTGCATAATGCTTATTCAAATTATGAATGATCATGACGTGAAGAACAATATCATTTGAAATAAGTCTATAAAACTTTATAGTCATTTTTTGTTATTTTTTCAACCATATTTGTCTGTTTATTAAATAGAAAAAATAAACCTGCTCATTTTTTGAAAAAAATAGATGTAATTACATATTATTCGTCGTAATTTTATAAATATCTTGTTATATAGAAGGTGCTCATATGGTATCTAAAAAATCTGCGTTAATTGTGGTTGATGTACAAAATGGCTTTATGCCTGGGGGAAACCTTGCAGTAAAAGAGGCAGACCAGATTATTCCAAGTATCAATCAAATAGCTAGGCAGTTTGGTTGTGTTGTACTTACTCAAGATTGGCATACAGAAGACCATATTTCATTTGCAGAAAATCATATAGGCAAACAGCCTTTTGAAACGATAGAGTTAGCATATGGTACGCAAGTTTTATGGCCAAAACATTGCGTACAAGGCACTCATGATGCAGATTTTCATCCTGCACTAGATATTCCAACAGCACAATTAATTATTCGCAAAGGATTTCATCAACATATTGATAGTTATTCTGCATTTTTAGAAGCCGATCATCAGACATCTACTGGCTTAAAAGGATATTTAAATTCAAGAGAAATTGATACGGTATATATTGTAGGTGTTGCTACAGATTTTTGTGTAGCTTGGACTGCGATCGATGCAATTAAACTTGGATTTAACACTTATGTCATCGAAGATGCGACAGCTGCAATTAATTTAAATGGATCATTAGGGCAAAGTTGGTTGCAAATGACACAAATGGGTGTCAAAAGAATTTTGATGAAAGATATTTAAAAAAAAGGACAGTAAAAATATAGGGGGTACTATATTTTTACTGTTGGGATAAAAAACGTTAACTCGCTTTTTTCATTGTAATTATACGAGGGCTATTTTTTTTCTTTAGATGCAATATAAGCATCAGGTTCTTGTCAAAAACACCTCGGGAGTATTTGACAGATGAGTCAACAATATTTAAACAAAGCTCTAAATCATTGAAAAAGAAAGTTTGTTTGGTATCTGTCATCTCATTAAATTTTCTGTTATTTGATAACCCAGAATCAAACTGCTGTGCATAACCTAAGGCATCCCAAATGAGCTCCTTTGGATTATGCTTGAAGAATCGATTCAAGTTTTTATCAAAAAATACGACTAATGGTTGTTCAACTAAAGAATCATCTAAATGTTCTTTCAGCGTATTGGTATAGAGCAAGAGAGCAGAAGTAAACTGATGATAGTTTTTAAACTGCTCTTTGCAACAGAAACTATAGAAGAACCGATGCGTCGTAATAAATTTTTGGGCAGATGTACATGGAAAATTCTTTGCTATCGCAACAGATTTTAAATCATCAATGATTTCATTTTTCCAACTTCTATCATGCGTGAAATGATCTTCAGACTGGTAAATCATATAATCACCCAAAAATATATATTAACATTTTGTATGTATGTAATGATACATTAAAAAGATAGACAGTTCTGTATTTATTTTCACTTTTTTGTAACTAGCTATGAGATCGTAGCATGCGATAACATTGCTGCAACAACATCCCATGCGAAAGTGATTGCTTGATAATCTTTAAATAGTTGTTCATGAATAATAGCACCGTCGAGTAATAAGCGAATTTGTATGGCTAATTTATGATTATCTACAACATTCATTTCCTGTAATAGTTGTTCTATCGTATCGGTTAACCATTGTTTGTGAGCTTTTGATATTGTTTGGGAGTCTGGATGATGCGGTAACTCATCTAAGGCTTTAATGAACATACATCCATGAAAGTCTTCCTGATAAAACCATTTTTCAAACCAATCAAAAATTGTTTTTAGTTTGAAATAAGAGTCTTGATTCTCTTCTAATGAAGACTGAATACTTTCTCGGATAAGTCGATCTCTTTCTAAAAGACATTCTGTAATAAGATTATCCTTAGACGGAAAATACTTATAAAATGTCATTTTTGCTACTTTCGATTCCGATATAATGCGGTCAATTCCCACACTTGCATAACCAAATTGGTTAAACAATTCTATAGCCTTATAAAGGATATCTTTTTGCTTTTTTGACATCATTTAATCTCTTTAAAATATTATGATATAAAAATATTATGTGTAATATTATATACAGATAAGTCTGTTAGTTGTATTAAAAAAGGGGAAGCCTTGTGTGTAATATAGCGAATAATCAATCGGCTAGGTATACTGCCATTGATCTTCTAAAAAAATCTATTCCTGAAAATATATGGAATGAAAGCGAAAATAAACTTATTGGTTTGAAAAAAGAGATTCTAGCACATCCATTATTCAAACATGCCATTATTGAAAAATTGAACAATAAATTTTTTAGTTTAGAACAAGTACAAGATATACATTTAGAGTATCAACACAGTATTGTTGAGATATTTACGGATGCACTGTTAATGTCACAATTTCAGGCACGCCAGCTAGATCCGAAAATATTTCCAACAATTAAAATGTACCCAAGATTCCTGATTGCCTTTAATATTAATGATGAGTTCGGTTTGTCTTCAGAACATAATAGTTATGATGATACGCCTTTGAATGCCCATTTTTGTTTGTTTAATCGCGTGCTTGATGATTTAAGTATTTCTAAAGAAAAAATTGAGCAATATGTGTGTTCTCAAGAAGCAAACAATCTCAGAACATTTTTAGAAAACACTTATTCTGACTACATTAAAGTGGTACTGGCACTTGCAATTGCGGAACAACAAGTGATTACATTCTCTCCACCATTGAAACAGTCTGTTAAAAATTTAGATATCGATATAGATCAGGGCTACTATGACGTACATGGTACTACAGAGGATGAAAGTATCTCGGCTGCAGATGATCTTCATGAAGAAGACTTATGGCTATTACTTAATCATGCATTACATTTAACAGACTTTGAAGACGTTAGAAAAGTCGCGATTGAGTATTGTGACTTATGGTATGCATTTTGGAGTAAGATGGAATAAGTGTAGTTGTTATAACTAGACCTGTTAGGCAAATGATTATTTAGAGTAGATGTTAGTATGTATTTAAAATTACTTATATAGCTAAAATTTTATTATTATAAAGTATTTATTTTTTTAGCTTTATTTATATATTAAATAATGTTTACAAGCTCTAAGTCTTCATTTGCTGATACTGAGTAAATGTCATTATCTATATCAATCGATTCTACTGTTAAGTAATTTGAAGGATTTGTAGTTTTTTCTACGTTCAAAAATGTAAAATCATCAATAGCAGCATTACCAGTCTGAATAAAAATTTCTTTCATTTTTTCTAGATTATCATTAATTTCACTATATACATTTGTAAATACTGAAATATCGCTACCTTCTGTATTGAGTAAGTTCACTATTTCTTTATAGTTATTATTCTGTATATGTTCAAAGAATAATTCTCTATTTTCTGTATTGTTACATGGGAAAACTCTGCTGTAAGTTTCCCAAGGTGTAATCTGAAAAGTCATTTCGTACAAATGCATTTTTCTTCAACTTTCTTGCTTGAATTGGTTTTATTTTACACTAATAAAGACCGGTCTGTCTAATTTAGTTAAATAGTTCTCTATTTAATGTAAATAACTTAAATGGTACTTAAATTAAAGATTATTTTTTAAATTAAAATATACATATAAAAATGACAGTATTGGTTTAATTATTAATTTTAACTCAGTACCACAAATTATCTTATATTATTAATTTATATACTATTTATGTGATTTTGAAACAATTAATTTAGTCTTCCATGAGTACTTTTTCCACACCCATAAATTGCCTAAATTTTCATCAATATAGATTTCATTGTCTACATGTGCATGTCGAACAATGTCGAGTGTTGGACGTTTATCTGAAAAAGCAAATAGGAAATTCCCATTAATTCCCTGAAGATAAACTTTTTTATTTGTAATTAATGTTGGGGAGTTGGTAAGCAATATTGTACTAGTATTCATAGGAGATAAATATCTAATTTTAAATATGAGAGTATATATATGTAAGTTTAGTATTTAAACAGAATATAAGTAACATATTCGCTGTGATTTAATAAAAATAATCACGGTTATATATATTTTTGTAAAACAAGGCACATAAATAATATATTTTTAGTTGAATATTTTTATCGTATAAATTTATTATTTTTCATATCTCAATCAATTATTTGAAATTGAAAAATAGAAAGGTAAAGAAATGAATTGGTTAGAGTTATTGAGCTATATTATTACGGTTGTAGTAATGATTGCTGTTCCTGGCCCTGTTATGCTACTTGTTGCTAGTGCAGGATTAAAAGGTGGATATTTACAAGCTTTAAAAACAATTTTCGGTACCAATACTGCTTCATTAGTTTTAATTGTCGCTTCTATTTGTATTTTAAAGGGCATATTTACTTTAAATATGCAGTTTTTTATTTTATTTAAATTGTTGGGCTGTTTATATATCGCATATTTGGGTTATGAGACACTCAAGGATGCAAAAGAGAGTGGCAATAAAGAAAAAATAGATCAAATTTCTCCTCAAGCAGGTGGTTTTAAGAAGGGTTTTTTGGTAGGTATTTCTAATCCTAAAGATATTATTTTTTTCTCGGCTTTTTTTCCTCAGTTTGTCAATGTTACATCCGATGTAAATATGAGTTTGATGGTTCTGATTGTTCTCTGGATTATTTTAGATTTTCTTACGCTATCTATTGTTTATATGGGATTTAATCGATTATCTAAAAGTCGACATTACTCTAAAACTTTATATCTCTGCGGGATAATTTTAATATTTATTGCCATTTATGGAGCGATCACCAGCTTAACATAAGGAAAAATGAAAGAGGTTTTTTGCCAACGCACATGCATGGAATACAGTTTATGATTAAAACATGCATTCATAAATCTGGAAAAATGATGATATGTCCAAAGTGTGGTTCATCTGAACTAGAAATTAGAGATCATGAACAGCGGTTAAAAAGTTTAGGTGGCATTGTTCTTGGTTCTGCAGGTGTTGCCGCAGGCACAGTTGGTGGTGCAGCAGCAGGTGCATCTACAGGTGCCGCTATTGGGACATTGGCCGGACCTTTAGGTGTTATTACAGGTGCAACAATTGGTACCTTTGTCGGTGCAATTAGTGCAGGTGTAACAGGTGGTTTTTTAGGTAGAAAGTTTGGGAATAAAGCTGGTACAGTTGTCGATAAGAATGTTTTTTTTGATTATTTGTGTAAGCAATGCGGTTGTCGTTTTAATGCATAAAAAAACCAGCCTTATTTTAGTAAATAAGGCTGGTTAATGTGTTTATGAAATATCAAGGCATAAGTACTTTGTTTCAAGGTATTCGTCAATGCCGACCTGACCACCTTCACGACCAAGACCAGATTGTTTAATTCCGCCAAATGGTGCGACTTCATTTGAAATTGCACCTGTATTAATACCTACCATACCATATTCTAAAGCTTCGCCAACACGCCATTGGCGACCAGTGTTTTGCGTAAATAAATAGGCAGCTAAGCCAAACTCTGTATCGTTTGCCATAGTAATCGCTTCGCTTTCTTCTTTAAAACGAAAAAGAGGTGCAACTGGTCCGAAAGTTTCTTCTTTGGCAACTTTCATGTCTTGTGTAACATCTGTAAGGACTGTTGGTTCAAAAAAGCAAGCGCCTTGATCTGTAGATTTTCCACCCGTTGCAATATGGGCACCTTTAGATGTTGCATCTTCAATGTGTGATAAAACTTTATCTACAGCAGCTTGTTCGATGAGTGGCCCTTGAGTTACACCTTCATCGCGACCATCACCGACTTTAAGTTTTTTAACAGCTTCAACGAGTTTCTCGCTTAGTGCGTTATAAATACCGTCTTGTACATAAATACGATTTGCACAAACGCACGTCTGTCCACTATTACGGAATTTACTTGCCATAATACCTTGGACTGCTTGCTCTAGGTTGGCATCGTCAAACACAATAAGAGGTGCATTTCCACCGAGTTCTAAAGAAAGTTTTTTAATAGTGGGCGCACATTGCTTCATGAGAATACGCCCGACTTCTGTAGATCCTGTAAAACTCAATTTGCGAATAACATCACTTTCACAAAGAACTTGTCCAACATCTTCAGTTTCACCACTTACATGAATTAAGAGGTCTTGAGGTAAACCTGCTTGTAGTGCTAACACTTCAAGTGCATAAGCAGTTAATGGGGTTAGCTCAGCAGGCTTAACAATCATGGCACAGCCTGCGGCGAGAGCAGGTCCTGCTTTACGTGTAATCATTGCTGCAGGAAAGTTCCAAGGGGTAATTGCCGCCGTAACACCAATAGGTTGTTTAATGACAAGAAGACGTTGATGACTTTGGGTTTGTGGAATAATTTCACCTTCAGTTCGTCTTGCTTGCTCCGCAAACCAACGAATGAATGAAGCTGCATAGCCAATTTCACCTTCAGCCTCTGCAAGCGATTTACCTTGTTCTGCTGTAAGAATTTGTGCAAGATCTTTTTTATGTTCAATCATTGATTGATACCAAGCCAATAAGATATCTGCACGTGCCAAAGCAGTTTGATTTTTCCAAGATACTTGTGCTTTTTCAGCTCGCTGAATGATTTTTTCTACAGCAACTTTGTCATGCTTTTTAACCCATGCCAAAGTTTCATTGGTTGCTGCATCTGTGACTTCAAGATAATCCGAAGTTTGCTTATCAAAAGAAATATCGGGATGTTTGAGTAGGTATTGTAGTTTTGTTGCAATCATTAAATTTCTCCGTGCTTTACGCTTTTGTATTTATAAAGATGCAAAACTTTGTTCTAGGATTTGTAACCCTGCATTAAATTGTTCTGTTGGAATAGTCAGTGGATAAAGAAAGCGAATTACATTGCCATATTTACCACAAGTTAATAACAGCAAACCATTTTCCATTGCATGATTTTGTATTGCTTTCGCAATATCGGCTGTTGTCACTTCAACCGCAATCATCGAACCAAGTGCACGAACATCTTGAATAACAGAAGGATAACTTTCTTTTAACTGCTCAAGTAAAGAAACAAGTGATTTACCTAAAGTATGCGCACGCTCACATAAGTTTTCTTCTTGAATAATATCTAAAACAGCATGAGCGGCAGCGACAGCAACTGGACTACCTGCATATGTGCCACCAAGGCCTCCAGCTTGGGGTGCATCCATGACTTCTGCATGACCGACTACACCTGAAATTGGAAATCCGCCACCTAAACTTTTTGCCATAGTGATGAGATCAGCTTTTACTTGATGATATTGCATTGCAAAGATTTGACCTGTGCGAGCAAAGCCAGATTGAACCTCATCTGCAATGAGTAAAATACCCTGTTCATCACAAATTTTTCTGAGCTGAACCAGAAATTCAGGTGGAGCAATATGAAAACCACCTTCACCCTGAACAGGTTCGAGAACAATTGCAGCGACATCATGTGCAGAGATGTCTTCACTAAAAATATTATGAATACTTTCAATGGCATCATCGACAGTGACACCATTGCATGCCACCGGATAGCGAGCATGAAATACACCAGCAGGCATTACACCAAAATCACGTTTATAAGGTGCTGTTTTTCCTGTCATTGCCATGGTCATAAAAGAACGGCCATGAAATGCATTGCCAAATGTAATAATGCCATGACGACCAGTATACGATCTTGCAATTTTTACCGCATTTTCTACAGCTTCTGCACCTGTTGTAAAAAATACTGTTTTTGCTTCACCTTCAATTGGCGCAATGTCATTAATACGTTCTGCGAGAGAAATATAACTTTCATAAGGTGTGACTTGATATGCAGTATGCGTAAAATGTTCAAGTTGTTGCGTGACGGCCTTAATAATTTTGGGGTGACGATGTCCTGTATTGAGTACAGCAATTCCACCTGCAAAATCTGTAAATACACGTCCTTCGGTATCCCAAATCGTAGCGTTTTCAGCTTTCTCTGCGTACCAGTTACACATAACACCTACACCACGAGGGGTAGCTTTTTGCTTACGAGTATTTAAAGTATTTTTTTCCATGGTGGCATCCTTGAGTTTATGGCTACATCGTGCATATACAATGCTTTATAATGTAAAGCTGAGTCAGAAATTTCTTATGCTCTAATGTGTCTGTTTTTATAGATGTTGACGAGAGCCATTTTCTTAAATGTGGAGGGTACCAATTGCGGAGTCTACTTGGAGATTATGTCTTACAACATTTACAAAATGAGCAAACTGGTACGTTACATTATCGCTTATTTCGTTGTTTAAGACATGCTATTGTCAAAGGTGTTGTACAACCAAGTACACGATTGCCCGCATCACGCGATCTTGCTCAAGCAATACATGTGTCTAGAAATACGGTTTTAAGTGCTTACGACCAATTACAGGCTGAAGGCTATGTAGAAGCAAAGACAGGGCATGGGACTTGGGTATCTTCTCGTATTCCAGATGATTTTTTATCTTCACTTCCTTCGCACATAGACAATAAACGAGAAAAAATGGATGAAGAAGAGAAGTATGAGATTTCTAAAAGGGGACAATGTTTAATTGAGAGGGCGTCAGCTTCACCACATCAATGGGGTGCTTTTGTACCAGGTGTACCAGATGTCATGGCTTTTCCTCATCATATTTTTCAACGTATTCAAACCAAGCAAAGCAAATTGCCTCAAATTGAACAATTAATTTATAGCAATACAGGTGGATGTTTTCGATTACGTACTGCTTTGGCTCAGTATCTAAAAGTATCTCGTTCAGTCTCTTGCGATGCCGATCAGATTATTATTACAGAAGGCATTCATCAAGGAATTGATTTAATTACGCGAGTATTAAGTGATGTGGGCGATTTAGCTTGGGTTGAAGAGCCTGGTTATTGGGGTGTTAAAAACAATTTAAGTATGAATGGGCTCGATGTAGAACCCATCTCTATTGAATCAGAAGGATTGTATATTCCCAATTCACCTCAAAGATTACCAAGCCTTATTTTTGTCACACCTTCACATCAGTATCCTTTAGGGCCACATTTAAGTATTCAGCGACGTAAACATTTGATTAAGTTTGCACGAGAAAATAAATGCTGGGTTGTTGAAGATGATTATGACAGCGAGTTTCGTTTTTCGGGAAAACCATACCCATCTTTACAAGGACTTGAAAGAAATAGCCCTGTTATTTATATGGGAACCTTTAGTAAAACGATTTATCCAGCACTGCGTATTGGTTATGTGGTTGCGCCAAAAAGTTTAGCACCTATTTTACGTCAAGCCTCTACAGAGCTGTATCGCGGTGGACATACTTTACTTCAAAATACCTTAGCTGAATTTATTGAAGAAGGCCACTATGAAGCACATATTCGCCGTATGCGACTACTATATGGTAAGCGTCGATCTTATCTAATAGATCTTATTTTTAAATACTTAGGCGAACGTTTTTTACACCCTTATGATAATGCTTCAGGTCTGCATTTAGTACTTAAACTTCCTCAAAGTGTTGATGATACTGCATTAAGTGAATATGCCATTCAACGTGGTGTAAAAGTCAGACCTTTATCTCAGTATTATTTAAATAGACATAGCGCATGCGAAAAAGGATTATTACTCGGTTTTGCCTGTGTTGATGAAAAAAATATGTTTGATGCTTTTACTTTACTGATAGAGTGTTTAAAAAAGTTTAATATTCCTCTCAAATAATAAAGCGTGCTAAGTCATGATTGTTCTTGCTTTTTCACGCATTTGAGATGCGATTTGATGTACATTTAAATCTTCATTATTGGACAGGACAATTAACGTAAAACTATTTTTTATATCTCTTAAGAAATAAGAAACAAAGCCGAGCCATTCTCCTGAATGTTCTAAGATATTTTCATATTCATTTTCTACATGTAAAAGACCGTAGGCATACGATTCATGATTGATAACAGGTAAGTGGTTAATGTGATATTTAGGTAAAACAGTCATCATCTTATTTATTAGTGCTTTTCCACCAATTTGACATGTTTTAAAGTTATGTCCCCACTTTAAAAGATCGTTAACTGTTGAATGAACAGCACCATCTCCAGTTTGTGTCCATAAAGATTCAGAAATTTCATATTGATGATTCTCTGATATTTTATAGCCTGTTGCCATTGGGAAATCTAATGGATATTTTTCAATGATGGTAGTATTGAACATACCTAACGGTTCGAAAATATTTTGCTTTGCAAATACTGAGAAAGGGGTTTGTGTGACTTGCTCAATAATTTGAGCCAGTAAAAAATACCCTGTATTTGAATATTCAAACTTTGTTCCTGCTTGAAATTTTGTTTGAGTTTGACGAAAGATGTCATCAAGTGTGTCTTGTACGGTATACGGTTGATTGAGAGAAACGCCATGATCAATAGCAACGTCAATATAATCGTAGAGTCCACTCGTGTGATAAATTAAATGCTGTAATGTAATCTGATCTGCACAAATACTCATTTGAGGAAAGTATGTGGATAGTTTGTCATTTAAAGACAGTTTATTTGCTTGTTCTAAAAGTAATATAGAACAAGCTGTAAATTGTTTAGATAAAGAAGCTAGATTAAATATGGTATTTGAAGAAATTAAAATAGGTTGGTCAATAGATTCAACGCCTTCTTTGAGTTCTAAATAATCACCTTCGTCAAATGCGAGAACGGCAATAAAACCTGGTCGATGGGTAGGTAGGTCTTGGGTCATATGAGTTATAGATTTTTAAATATAAAGATATATTTTAAATATTTTTAATATGAAAATACTGTAAAAAATAGTATTTATTAGACATCTTAAGAGTTCTTAGTAATTTAAATATTTTCTTTTTAATCAAAAATTTAATACAGGTATAATTATTTTTTCTATGCTGTATAAAGATGAATTTTCTCAAATAATATATAGGTAATACTACTAGGTTATCATTTTTCATAGATTAGTAGCTTTATATTACAATTTTTTTTGTTATATTAGGAAGCATAAAACATTCAATATGAATGTAGGTATAAAAAATAAACTTACACGCTTCCCTACAATGAATTATAAGAAGGTAAATCAATGAATAAGAAATATTTCATAGGTATGGCTGTTTGCTTTTTTGCACTACTGAATACAGCATGTTCAACATCCATACAAAATCCTAAAAATGAAATATCTTCCAGTACAAAGTCGAAATATGCAGATGAACACCAAAAAACATTTGGTATTACAGCTGAACAGTTTCGTGAAAAAATGAATGCACGTATGGATAAGACAAATACATTTGTACTTGTACCATTTCAGTCTTTCAATATTCAAAAAAATAAGTTTAAAGTGGATGACATCTCACAGCGTAATATTATATTGGAAGGGACGGTTGCACCGAATGGTGAACTCACTGCAATTATCTATAAAAGTCGTATGAATGACGATGAAAGTCTCGTTAAAACGATGACATTGATAGATGCAACTGCCAAAGTGTTGCCTCCAACGATTGATGAAAAGAAAAAGGGGGATTTACTTGAAGATGTGATAGAAGCTTCTGTCGCTAGTCCAAAAAGTTATGCGCAAAAAACGGTGGACAACGCAGTAACTTATGCTGTTAAAAGTTTACCCGATGGTCAGTTTGTAGTGACTTATACGCCTGCTGAAACTGGTTAAAGTAAAAACTCTTGTGACTTAATAATGAGATGGTGTGTAAGCTTTTCCAATTGTGGTGACTGTTGTTGCCAATGATGCCAATATAAACTGATATCTAAAGTTGTTTTTGGGGTAAGCACAACCAACTCAGTATTTCTTACTTGCAGTTCGGGTACCATGCCATAGCCTAGTCCAAGCTCAATGGCATCTACAAAAGATTCTGAAGATGGAATGAAATGATAAGGATAAGCAGTTTTAGGTAATCCAAAATGCTCGAGTAGTACATTTCCATGCATATTATCTTTACGATTAAAAATAACAGCAGGCGCATGCTTGAGCGCTTCTCTAGAAATCCCATATGGAAACCATCTGCGAATAAATGCATCGGATGCAACTAGATGATAGCGAACTTTACCTAAAAAAGTGGCATAGCAACCGCTTCTTGCTTTTGATTCTGTAGAAATACAGGCATTCACTTGTCCTGTCTCTAGTAAATAATGAGTGTAGTCCTGATCTTCTAATTGTAAATTTAGTAAGATTTTTTCAGTAAGTGTGACTTGTTGTAAAGCAGGTAAAAACCAAGTCGCTAAAGTGTCTGCATTAATTGCAATTGCGAGTTTGAAAAACTCTGAGGATAGGTCTTTGCCTGAAAATTGATACAATAAATCTTGCTCTAATAGCTTAACTTTTCTTAAATAAGATAATAACTCATGTCCTGATTGGGTTGGTTTACATGGCCTTTCACGCAGTAATAATGTTTTTCCTACACACTGCTCAAGTGCTTTTACTCTTAATGTAATGGCAGATGGCGTTACATGTAATTGAGCACCGGCTAATTCAAAACTTCCTGTTTCAATCACTGCTAGAAATGCCTCACACTGTTTATTATCAAGCATATGCTACCTAAATTATTTTTAGTTTGACCTATATTTTCTTAATAATACTTAAAAAGCAATAAAAATATGAATAATGCATTTGAGTACAAAACTGAAAATATGAGGAGTCTAAAATGTTGTGGGGAATCTGGGGGCAAGGACTTGTTATGGGGGCAGGTTTAATTATTGCAGTAGGAGCACAAAATGCGCATGTATTACGCATTGGTTTACAGCAACAACATGTACTCATTACAGTACTCATTTGTATTTTATGCGATGCACTTGCAATTTCAGTAGGTGTGGCAGGCGTGGGAAACTTTATTCAAAGTAATGAAATTTTAATGAATATTGCACGTTGGGGCGGTGCTTTATTTTTATTAAGCTATGGATTTTTAGCATTGAAACGAGCACTCTTTGCCAAAGAGGGATTATATGTTGCTCAGCAAAATAAAACACTAACAAGAATGACGGCAGTTCAACTTGTTCTGGCAGTTTCTGTACTAAATCCACATTTATATTTAGATACAATGGTACTCTTAGGAGCAGTTGGAAGTCAGCACGATGCCAGTAATGCAAAAATTGCCTTTACTGTAGGGGCTATTTCAGCATCGATTATATGGTTTACTTTGTTAGGTTGGGGGGCGAAAAAAGTTGCACCATGGCTACAAAAACCAATGGCATGGCGTTTTATAGATGGCTTTGTCGCTATAATGATGTTTACAATTGCATCTATACTTATATTTAAACCTTTATAAATAGGAAATACCGATGTCGCAGGAAACTCTATATATTGTTTTATTGGGTGGAAAACATGAAAAAGCAAATATAGAGGTTCATGATATCAGACCGATCATTTGTGCAAACTTGGAAGATGTATACTCCAAATTAAAGCAACAATGGTTTGGTCTCCAAAAGGGATTACATATTGATGGATGGATGAAAATTCAGGGTGTTCATTATCATGATCAATCTTATAAGCTTGTGATTTCAGATCAACCACAATCTTCGGCATTAAAACTATACCTTATTAATTTAGGTGCTTATGTTCCTCAAGAGTTTGGAGAGGTGCATAAGTACCTAGTCGTTGCGGGTAAAAGTACAGCAGATGCAAAGCAACAAGGCAAACAGGCAATAGAAAAGCATTGGTTTAAACCACATACAGATGCGGTTGTCGATGTCGATGCATGTATTGAACTTAATTTAATTGATCAACAATATATCCATCTTATAGAGGGTTCATTTGAGCCAAACAGCTTTGAAAATGACTATATTGTGATTGGGTAATTTATGTCAGATAGTCAGTTAGATGAACAACATCTTTTAGCGCAGTTAGACATTATTGCAGATGGTTTAAGCCAAACTCTAAAACCGTTTTGTGAGGTGGTTGTTCATCACTTAAATGGTGATCAACAAGGTATACATCGGATTTACAATAATTTATCTAGCCGAATAGAAGGTGACCCTGTAACAACATTGGGCGAAGCACGTATTTCAGATGATAATTATCCGAGTATTATTGCCAATTATGCAAATACACTACCCGACGGAAAACCACTAAAAAGTACCTCTATTGGAATTAAAAATAAACAAGGTGAGTATATTGCAGCTTTATGTTTGAATGTAGATATCTCTGCATTCTCTACAGTGCAACATATGCTTGCCCAATTTACAGCAGTTGGTGATTTACAGCCTAAGGAAAAATTACAACCTTTTAATCAGGACGATTTGATTGAGTATATGAATCAATTCTCTGCAGCCAAAGGAATTTCCGTAAGAGGTTTAAGTAGTCAAGAAAGAAAGCAATTAATGTCTGAATTAAAAGAACAAGGATTTTTAGAAATTCGTCGCTCAATTGACTTAATTGCTAAGCATCTTGGTGTTTCACGACCAACGATTTATGCTTATCTAAAATAAAACATACTTTAAGTTCTAGTACCATCTTCTAAAAATTAACTTTACAAAATGTCATTTATTTAATATTTTGTAAATATATCGATGGGATAGAAATATAAATATGAGTACAATTCAATATAATGATGTAGTTCAAGCACATGAGAAAATTAATGCGCATATTAGAAGAACAGAGATACATACATCTAAAACTTTAAATAAATTATTGGATGCAGAAGTTTATTTTAAATGTGAGAATTTCCAAAAAACAGGCGCATTTAAATTGAGAGGTGCATTGAACGCATTATTAAATTTTAATGTTCTACAACGACAAAAAGGTGTGTTGGCATTTTCATCGGGTAATCATGCACAAGGTATTGCTTATGCAGCAAAAATTTTGAATATTCCAGCAAAAATTCTCATGCCAAAAGATGCGCCTAAGTCTAAAGTACAAGCAACACAAGGTTATGGTGCAGAGGTTATTTTTTATGACCGCTATACAGAAAATAGAGAAGAGATTGGTAAGCGGTTGGCATTGGAACATGAAATGACGTTAATACCATCTTACAACCATCCAGATATTATTGCAGGGCAAGGAACAGCAGCTAAGGAACTTATAGAAGATATAGGCCAGCTTGATGCTATTTTTGTTGGACTCGGTGGTGGGGGAATGTTATCAGGTACGCTACTTACAGCACATGCATTACTGCCCGATTGTAAGGTTTATGGTGTAGAGCCAGAAGCAGGGAATGATGGCGAGCGTTCTTTGCAGGCAGGTCATATTATTCAAATCGATACGCCTCAAACCATTGCAGATGGTGCACAAGTTACCAGTTTAGGGCATTTTACATTTCCAATTATTCAAAAATATGTCACAGATATTCAAACGGTAAGTGACTTAGAGCTACAGCAAGCGATGACATTCTTTGCCCAAAGAATGAAAATGATTGTTGAACCCACAGGTTGTTTGGGCTTGGCAGGACTTATGAAATATCGTTCATTATGTAAAGGTAAGCGAGTTGGAGTGATTATTACGGGTGGAAATATTGATTTGGAGCGATATGCAAGATTGATTTCTAAAGGTGAGTTTATATAAAGCCTGCTCTTAAATAAGAACGTTCACCAAGCAAATGAAAGCTTGTAAAATAAACAGAATAAACTGTTGTTTAATCAGTCTAAAGGTGGCTAAACAGCGAGCTTCCCAGTCTCTATTTATTTTTCTTTGATTGCTTAACTGAAGTAATAATAGACTATTATCTAATGCTTTTGCTTGCTCAGGTAGGCTTTCATGAGGTTGCTCTGCAAGATAGTCGAAAAGCTGTTTATCTATAGATAAACGTAATGAGTAATATTTAATAATGATTGCTAAAATAGCGTTTAATATTAAGCAGATTGAAGATATATATGATAGTGATTGGAAAAAATTTAAAGTTAAAAATATAAGCAATAAGATGCTCGAACTTACATCTATAGTTTTATAGTAAGAAAGAGATGCACGAGTCAGATGAATAATATTAATCATGATTTCTCAAATTTAATAATGTTTCTAACTGTTGAATTTGATGATCTTTAATAACTACAAAAGGGCGAGATTTCTGAATGAGATCTATCGCTTCTTGAACGCTTTGAACATGATGATAATAAATGAGCCAAGCTGCTAAAATACATGCACTACGCGAATAACCTAAAGCACAACTGATAAGAATTTTGGGATGTTCTTGTGGCAATATTTGAGTCATATATTGTAGCTGTTTCGCTCCTTGTTCTAATTGCCTTAAAGTTGGTGTTGTTAGATCTAGAATAGGCGTAAATAGATATGTACAGCCTCTTGGTACAAAAACGGGAAGCTCTGCGCAAGTATCGATTAAACCATTGAATTTTTTTAGTGTATGACATGTACTTATTCTGCCTAGGTATATTTCAAAATGTCGGGTAGTACGTAGAGAATCTAAACATATAAGTGATGCGTTTGGATGCTTCCGTGTCCACACTCTAGAGTTTAACCAAGCAAAAATTAAATATGGACCGAGTAGAATGATTGTTTCTATGGAGAGTCGACCATTTTTATGTTTTTGAAATGCATGTACGTCTAGGAATGCATAAATACAAGAAACCATAAACAAACTGAAAGCTGGCCATAACAGCCATAGACCATATGGTTTAAAGTAAAGACTTAATGTGCATAAGATAATGCTACCTAAAGCATAGTAAGTTGAATTTTTTTTTCGTTGTTTATTTTGATCAAAGTGAAATTGAGCGAGCGGACTTGGCTTATGAGTGGGCCACATCCATATACAAAGAGCAGCAACCAATATACCTGTAGGAATATCAATAAAATGATGTTGCCATGTTGTAAGAACAGATATGCCAATTAAACAAGACCATACGTGTACAAACCAGTGCAAAATCCCTCTTGTTCTTTGAGCATAAAACACCCATAAAATAATGAGTAAAACAATATGTAATGAAGGAGCCTGATTAAATGGCCGATCAAAACCCATTAAAGTATTAAACATTAAACCAAACACGCCATCAATTTGAGGGCGTTGTAAACTAAATTGAAGTGGAAAAACTAAAAAGAATGTAATGCATATGACCTGTGCTGTAAGTAAGCGTTTTACATGTGTATATAGAACGCGTTTATTTTTACACATGAGTATAGACAATGCATAAAATAGATCGATTGACCAATAAGGAATAATTGTCCAAGGAAGAAGAGGAATATACTTTTCCCAGTCGAACATGATTTCTGGTACTACAGTATGTGTACCAGCATACCAGTTTGCAAAACCATAGGTACTAAAAAAAATAATGCCCAAGATTGCTAAAGTCATCACTTTATATAGATTGAACTGAATAGATTGTCGAGTCATACTATTTCTTCACTGCCAAACTCACAGTGAAAATACCAAATTCATCAATGAGCTGATCTACTTTCAGAAATCCTGCTGACTCAACCAGTTGATCCATTTCAGCCTGAGTACGTAAGCGCATTACCCAAGCATGACCTTCACGATGACTTGTTAAAGCACGTGCAATAAATTCTTGTTGAGGGTGCCAAATTTGTCCTGTATAGATGAGATAACCACCTTGAGCAATTGTTTCAGATAGCCCATTTAATGAAGTACTAATGAGTGTATTGTCACTAAACAATTCGTAAAGGCCAGAAACAATAGCAATGGTCGTATTCTGTGGAATTTTGGCTAGGCTTTCTTTTGAAAAGGCATCACCTTGTTGAAACTCAACAATATCCTCTAATTGTTTATCATGAATAAGTTTCTGACCGTGTTCTACATTGACTTGACGATAGTCTCTTAATAAAACATGGTGTGGACGATATTGCAGTTCATCAATTGCTTCTAAAACATATCTTCCATGACCCGCAGCAATATCTACAATATTTACTTGATGATTTTTTTGTTTCAGTTGAGTGATGGCTTTTTGTAAGAGTTGCTCTAAATGTGTTTTACGTACACGTATTCCTTTCCAACCAATGGCATTGAGGTATTGTCTATCTATGATACGACCCAACCAATGATGACTATCGGCCTGATTACGATAGACATAATCTAAAGTACTTCCAGAGTCAAAACCTGTATCTTGGCCGAGCTTCAAGCCTTGAGAAAGGTAACTTCCTAAACGTAAATTATATTTTGTAAAAGACCAGTAAAAATGGCTAAGAGATTTTTTGGGGAGTGGAGTATTGTATTGTTCAGCTATTGCACAGCTCTGACCAATTTGATGTGCTTGACGTAAGTTGAGGAGTTGTAAGGAACTAGCAAAGCATTGAGAAATAAATCTACGAATTTTTTGGACGGCAATATCTCTATCTTTTTCTCCTAATGTATCGTGATAAAAACCCTCTAATACATGTAGCTCTTTGCAAGGATGCGTTAAATTTTTAAAAAACTCAATTTGAGGTTTGCTGTGAACGACATAGTCTGAGCCAGAAATTAAAACTTGCGTAGGTACATGAATGGCATGTGCATCTTTAACAATACGTTTTGCAGTATTATGTAAACCTAAAAGCATATTTACAGAAATTGCTTTAGCGATTGATGGATCTTGCTCATAGCTCTTAGCACGATCGATATCGTGAGTAAGTAATCCTGCTTTTACATAGCTATTAATAAAGAAATTGCCCTTTACTGATTTTAAAACGCGTAAACCTGTACGAGCAAATGGGACATAAAGTTTAATTTTGAAAGCCGGTGAAACCAGACAAAGTGCTCTAATATTCGGTGCATAATCATGAACCCACGTTGATGCGAGTACAGCACCTACACTTTGTGCAACAATCGCTATATTTTCAGGTTGAATTCCATATTCTTTTTCGATATGACTTACAAAACTCTGAATATCTTTTACACTACAAGAAAAACTTGGGCTATCACCGCGTAAACCAGGAGACTGACCATGACCACGTGCATCCCAAGCAAAAAAATCGTATTCGGGTAGGTCTAATTCATTCACTAAATGTGCCATTCTTCCAGAGTGTTCATGACCACGATGAAATAATAAAATAGCTTTTTTATTTAAATTTGCTGGTGTGAGCGCAGACCAATGTTGGTAAAATAGTTGTGTATCATCGTGACTACTAAAAAAGTGTTTCGAAATAGTACGCATATTATACATCCTTACTTTTTTCATTAGAGTAAGTGGTTTGCTGTATTCCACGACGAACTCTGTTGTAAATCGTCATCATTAATAATGCTATACAACAACCTAAAAGAATATTTGGAAAATAAAGTGATAGCTGGTTATAAATATGAGACGTGTTAAAACATGGTGATAATCCTATATATAGGCCTAACCCACCAAATACGGCTGCACGATCACTTTTACCCATAGGTCCATCATAACGACGTTCGGCACTTACCAAAGGACCCAGAATACCTGCATACTCACTTAAAACTGATAAAAAAATAACCAAAAGTAGTAAAGAGGAATTGACGGAGATTAATCCTATAAAACATAAATATAGGCTTGTATCTGAGATTACATCACATAATTCATTTAAATAAGCACCAAGATAACTTTGTTGTCCAAACTCTTTAGCAAGCATGCCGTCTATTGCATTCAATGCCATGCGTATAAACATCCAAATAGGAATAATGAGAAACGTACTGTATATTTGGTATGTTGTGCTTATGGCAATAATAAGTGAAATAAAAACTGAAATTACAGCAGTGCCTAGCGTTACCTGATTTGCAGTAACACCTAAAGCATGTAATCGAACAACACTTGGTCGAAGAATATTTTGAAATCTAGACTTTAATTCATAAATAGATGACATATTTATTTCACTTCTTATTTCTAAAAAGTGACCCCTATACTATAAAAAATATGTATCAATCAGATAAATCTAAGATTTAAGTCGAGTTTACTTTCGTCATTTGGTTTTATAATTATTTTTGTAAAAACTGAAATCTTAAAAAAACTCTAAATCTGCAGATGTGATACATCATTAAAAGCAACTGAGTGAATGAAATTTGATTTACATGGAATCAGTTGAGAGAAAATTAAGCATAGATTACCTGAAATGTATTACATTTCAAATTTTATTTAAATAAATATAATTATTTCACACTTAAAGTCTTAAATAAATAAAAGCCACATAAGATTGAGAGTCTTATGTGGCTTCTTATATAAATACGTTTATTCAAAAGGAGCTATATCAAAACAAATATAACTCAAAACGTATTATTCAACCGTTACAGATTTCGCCAAATTACGTGGTTGGTCTACATCGGTACCACGTAATACAGCAACGTGGTATGACAGAAGCTGTACAGGAATACTATAAATAATTGGTGCTAACCAAGGGTTAACTGTTGGAATATCAACAACGTGTTGACGTTCTTTATTCGCAATACCGCTGTGCTCATCTGCAAAAACAAAAAGCTCGCCACCACGTGCTTGCACTTCTTCCATATTCGATTTTAGCTTATCTAACATGTCATCTTTAGGCGCTAAAATAACAACGGGCATCTCATTATCTACGAGTGCTAGAGGTCCGTGCTTTAACTCACCTGCAGCATAGCCTTCAGCATGAATATACGAAATTTCTTTGAGCTTAAGTGCGCCTTCAAGTGCGATAGGGTAGTTTGTTCCACGACCTAAGAATAAGCAGTGTTGTTTTTCAACAAATAGTTCCGAAAGACGTAGAATTTCTGCATTGCGTTGCAATGTATCTAAAATAACTTTTGGACAGTGCCATAAGCTTGCAACGATTTCAGTCAATTGTGATTCAGCTAAGCGCTTTTTCACTTGACCAATTTTAAGCAGTAACAACATGAGTGCAGAAAGTTGAGTTGTAAATGCTTTCGTCGAGGCAACACCAATTTCAGGGCCTGCTAAAGTTAATAAATGATGATCTGTTTCTCGTACCATAGATGAAGTTGGAACGTTACAAATCGCCATTGTTGAAATATTCAGCCCTTTATCTTTCGCACGCTTTTGAGTGTCGCGTAAAGCTGCCAATGTATCTGCTGTTTCACCTGATTGAGAAATACATACATACAATGTACGGTCAATAATTACAGGTGAGCGATAACGGAATTCGCTTGCAATTTCAACCTGACACGGTAAATCAATCAGTTGTTCTGCCCAATATTTAGCAATCATACCCGCATGGTAGCTTGTACCACAGGCAATAATTTGGATTTGCTCTATATTCTGAAAGCTAGTGACTGCATCACTTAAAAAGTCTTCACGAAGTGCATTGTCATTAAGAGCTTGCGCAATCGTTTGCTGAATCGCTTCGGGTTGCTCATAAATTTCTTTGAGCATAAAGTGTTTATATTCACCTTTAGAAGCATGGCTGACTGTCGCATCTAACTCTTTAATTGGGCGTTCTATACGCTCTTGACCATGATTTTTAAATACTTCAACTTGAGTACGTGTGAGGTGCGCAATATCACCTTCTTCAAGGTAAATAAAACGATTTGTAATGGGTAACAATGCGAGTTGATCTGAACTAATAAAATGTTCACCAATCCCTACACCAATTACTAGAGGTGAGCCTTCACGGACTGCAATCAAATCTTCTGGATAATCTGCATGTACAATACCCAAAGCAAAAGCACCTTTTAGACGAGGCACAATACTTCGAACGGCATCGAGAAGTAATGGATGAGTTTTCATTGCTTCGGCAACAAGATGCGCGACTACCTCAGTATCTGTTTGAGAAACAAATACATAACCCAAACGTTCAAGCTCAGATTTAATTTCTACATAGTTTTCAATAATACCATTATGAACAACGGCGACTTTACCCGAGATATGTGGGTGTGCATTTGTTTCAGTAGGTTTCCCGTGTGTCGCCCAACGCGTATGAGCAACTCCAATATGACCTGTAATCTTATGTTCTTTCGTTGCTTCTTCTAGGTTAATCACTTTACCTACGCGTCGTTCACGCAGAATATTATTATCATTAATAAGTGCTAAACCTGCAGAATCGTACCCACGATACTCTAAGCGTTTTAAACCCTCGATAAGAATTTCACTAATATTTCGTTCTGCAATACCACCAACAATACCACACATATTTTAAGCCTCTATTTCTGTTTTGCTATTTAGTCTTTTGAGGACGTTGATAATTTGCTTTTTCGATTTGTTGTGAACGTTCAAAAGCAAGCGTATTTTCAGGTACATCTCGAGTGATAACAGATCCAGCACCGACTGTTGCACCTTTACCAATAGAGATAGGGGCAACCAATGAACTATTTGAACCGATAAAAGCAGATGAGCCAATTTTGGTTTTATGCTTATTTACGCCGTCATAGTTACAGGTAATTGTACCTGCACCAATATTAGACTCGGTACCAACTTCTGCATCACCTAAATAAGTGAAATGGTTTGCCTTAACCCCTTTTTCAAGGTGTGAGTTTTTAACCTCTACAAAATTCCCGATATGAACATCGTTATCCAGTTGAGTTCCTGGTCTTAAACGTGCGAAAGGACCAATAATAACTTTCTCACCGATAACAGCATTGTCGATTATGGTATAAGGTTGAATTTTTGTATTTGAAGCAATTTTGGCATCTTTTAATATCGTACCTGCACCGATTTCGACATTGCTTCCAATTTCGCAATGACCTTCAATAATTACATTGATATCGATATAAACATCTTGCCCAGTGGTTAATGTACCACGTAAGTCAAAACGCTCTGGGTCGGCAAAAGCAACACCCTCACGCATTAAATGTATTGCTTGTTGGCGTTGAAAAGCACGTTCTAAATTTGCAAGCTGAATGCGGTCGTTTACACCTTCAACTTCATAAGCCAATTTCGGTTGAATTGATGCAATTTCTAAACCGTCTTGAACGGCCATTGCAACAATGTCAGTCAAGTAATATTCGCCTTGTGCATTCTCATTTGAAAGCTGAGGCAACCACTCATGTAATTTACTATTTTCAACACAGTAAATACCTGTATTAATTTCAGTAATTTGACGTTGTTCCTCAGAGGCATCTTTATGTTCGACAATTGCCTGTATCTGACCATGCGAACGAACGATACGACCATAACCTGTTGGCTCATCTACATTCAGTGTAATCATACCAATACCAGTTTTCTGACTGGCTTCGAGCAATTTATTTAAGGTTTCTGAAGAGACTAATGGCACGTCTCCATATAAAATAAGTGAGAAACCATCTGTAGGTAGCACTGGCAGTGTCATTTGAACTGCATGTCCTGTACCTAATTGCTCTTTTTGTTCAACCCACTCTATATTTTCTTCTTTAAATGCATTTTGAACGTGTGCGCCGCCATGACCAAAAATAGTAATAATACGGCGGGCTTTTAATTGTTTTGCTGTTTCAACAACATGACCAAGTAAAGGTTGACCAGCCAAAGGTTGGAGTACTTTGGGCAGTTGAGAACGCATACGTGTTCCTTTGCCGGCAGCGAGAATAATCACGGTAGTTGACATAATCACCCTATTGGAATTAAACCGAGAAATTTAAATAAATAAGTATACATAAGGCAGCCCAGATACCAGCAATGACATCGTCGAGCATAATGCCGAAGCCACCATCAACTTTTTGATCGATGACACGAATTGGCCAAGGCTTCCATATATCAAATAAACGAAAGAGGGCAAAACCAATCAGTGCCCATTGTATATTCATTAGATTAAAATAGATTAAAGGAAGAAAGGTAATTGATTGCCCAGCAAACTCGTCCCATACAATACGACCGTCATCGTGTACCTGAATTAAGCGTGCTGTCTTGCCACAAATGTATATCCCAATCAGTGTCATGAAGGTTATGAGTATGAACGAGCTATAAAAACCTACGTGCATAAATATTGGAATAAATAAAAGTGCAAATGCTGAACCAAATGTACCCGGTGCTTTAGGAGAAAGACCAGAGCCGAGCCCCACACCTAAAAATATAATAAATCGGTGATAAAGGGAAAATTGGCGAAAATGAATAGCTGGTTTATGCAAAATGCTGGTATCCATGAAAATTTAAAGCTTGTTCTTCGTTTTGATAAGTCAGACGTAGACCTAAAGCAGATTCAATATAACCAATCACACTTAATGAAACATTTGGTTTTTGTAAACAAAGTTTTTTATAGTTTTCTGGAGAAATTGTAAAGCAAAGCTCATAGTCATCTCCACCTGCAATTGCATATTGCCATTGCTGTTGTCGAGAGAGTGAATGTAGGGCATTGTCTGTCGGTAAGTTTTCAAGTTGAAGCGTTGCGCCCACGTTAGAAGCGTTTAGAATGTGTTGTAAATCTTGGATGAGACCATCAGATAGATCTATCATACTCGATGCAAAACCTAGCAAATGCTTTCCAAGCTCACAACGAGGCGTAGGGTAATCTAAACGCTTTTGAAGTGGATGACCTAAGTGCTGTAAGCCAAATGCAGCATCACCAAGTTGGCCACTCACGACAATATAATCACCAATTTCTGCACCACTACGAGTAATGGCTTGACCTTTTGGAACCCAACCTAAAGCAGTCACACTAATTGTTAAGTGAGGCCCCTGAGTTGTATCGCCACCAATGAGTTCAACACCATATTGTTCACAACATGCAAATAAGCCTTGGCAAAAGTTGTCTAGCCAATCTTCTTGAATCTTGGGGAGTGTAATCGCAAGTAATATACTGTGAGGAGTTGCCCCCATTGCAGCAATATCAGATAGATTCACAGCTACACTTTTCCAACCAACAGCATGTGCAGTGGTCGATGAAGGGAAATGTCTACCTTCGACCAATGTATCTGTGCAAATGACAAGTTGCTGGTTTTCTGGTGGGGTAATTAAGGCCGAATCGTCACCTATACCTAAGTTTACGTTACTCTGCCGAGCATGTTTTTGCTTAAAGTAGCGGTCAATAATTGAAAATTCGGCCATAAGTCTGTCTTTATGCTTGCTTTTCAGCCTGACGTAATGTCTGTGCAAGGCGGTCTAATACACCGTTAATGTATTTATGACTATCTGCACCACCGAAGTGTTTTGCGAGCTCAATCGCTTCATCTAGTACAACACGGTACGGAATTTCAGCATGATCACGCAATTCGTAAGCACCTAAACGTAAGGTTGCAAGCTCTACACCATCAAGAGCAGTTAAATCACGATCGAGTACGCTACTTAAAAGTTGATCGAGAACGTCATGTTCTGCAACCACACGTGTAAGAAGTTCATGATAGTAATTTAAATCAACCTTATGCATTGCATTGTCTGCACGTGTACGTGCTTCAATTTGGTGTACAGGATTTTGGCTCATTTGCCATTCATAAATCCCTTGTACGGCAAAGCGACGAGCTTTACGTTTAGCAGCATAAATTGCTTGTTGTGTTTGTGACATCGATTAAATTGCCTTTAACAAGTTAACCATTTCAATGGCAGTAAGAGCAGCTTCGCTACCTTTGTTGCCCGCTTTAGTACCTGAACGTTCGATGGCTTGTTCAATGCTGTCAGTAGTTAAGACTCCATTGATGACTGGTAAACCAGTCTCAAGACCAACAACGCCTAATCCTTTCGCACATTCACCTGCAACAAAGTCGAAGTGAGGTGTGCTACCACGGATTACGGCTCCAAGCGCAATAATGGCATCGTAAGTTGATGTATTTGCTAATTTTTTAGCAACTACAGGAAGTTCCCACGCACCGGGTGCGTGAACAACAGTAATATTTTCTTCAGCAACACCATGACGTTTTAATGTGTCAATAGCACCTTCAAGAAGGTGTTCAACAACAAAACTGTTGAAACGTCCAACTAAAATCGCGTAACGGCCTTCGCTCGCGAGATGCATTAAACCTTCGATACGGCGAATAGCCATAAGAAACCTCTATTATTTTTCAGTAGATTGATCAGCAGAAATATATTCTACTACTTCTAAGTTAAAACCTGATAATGCATTAAAACGTAAAGGGGAGCTGAGCAATTTCATTTGCTCTACACCTAAGTCACGTAAAATTTGTGCACCCACACCAATATTTTGATATTGCTTTGAGAGCTCAGCATTAGACTTGCTTGCTTTACGCGGTAACAATGATGTTTCTAAAGCATGACCAAGATCTAACAAATGTGTTTGACCAATCCATACTAAAACACCACGCTCACTTTGTGCAATGTATTGAAGGGCATGATCTAAACTCCATGCCGTTTCGCCAGATTGCTGCTTCAGTTTCACGAGGTCGCGCAGTGGATTAAACCCATGAACTCGAACGGTAGTTACCCCTTCTTTCGGTTCGCCTTTAACCAATGCAAGATGTGTTTCAGTACTACCATGTTCACGGTAGCGATAAAGTTCAAATGAACCATATTCCGTTTCAAGCGTTTCTTGCCCTAAGCGTTCAACAGTTTGTTCATTTGTCATGCGATAATGAATCAGGTCGGCAATTGTACCAATTTTTAACTGATGTTTCTCGGCAAATTTTTCTAAATCGGGACGACGTGCCATCGTACCGTCATCATTAATAATTTCACAGATAACAGATGCAGGCTCCAAACCAGCTAAACGAGATAAATCTGAACCTGCTTCAGTGTGTCCTGCACGGTGTAGTACACCACCGGGCTGTGCCATTAATGGGAAAATATGTCCCGGTTGTACAATGTCTGAGGGTTTTGCATGTGCTGCAACGGCAGTTCTAATGGTATGTGCACGCTCTGCTGCTGAGATACCTGTCGTTACGCCCTCAGTTGCTTCAATAGACAATGTAAAGTTTGTACCATGTTGAGCACCATTTTGATCTACCATTAAAGGTAAATTTAACTGTTCACAACGAGCTTTACTTAAAGTAAGACAGACCAAGCCACGTGCATGAGTAATCATGAAGTTGATGTCTTCAGCACGAACATGCGTCGCTGCCATCACAAGATCACCTTCATTCTCACGATCTTCATCATCCATTAAGATGACCATTTTACCGGCACGAATATCTTCGATAATTTCTTCTACTGTGTTAAGTGACATCCGTCCACCTTTCCCAGATTGCACTTATTCTGCAAATACTGTTTGTAAGTTATGTTAGCAATATTTATCGCACTTCTTCGATATTTTACCGTAAGCGCCGATGGGTTGCTATGAAAGTGATATTAAAATTTTACAATAAAAGAAATGGAGAGAATTGAATAGAGGGAAGGGGCTTTGTTATTTATACATTTGTTAAAGCTGCTGAGAGACATCTGTATTACGTTATGAATACAGATGTCATTTAAATTATGTTGTAGTTTTTTTACCCTTTAGGATTTCAGTTCTTAACTTTTGAGCAATAACGGCACATGGGGTATTCATACCATTAATCATAAACGCATGGCGTGTAAGTACATTAGTTGGGCTAGGCAGTGCAACTAACTGATAGCAGTCATTTACGCTTTTGAGCATCGCATGGTCTAGATGCACAGCACTTTCTTTTGCGCTTAAAAGTTGACATAAGCGTGATGCAGCTTGAGGTGCTTCTAATTGCATTTCATCTACAGCGTTTGAAATACCACAACGTGTTTGAAGTACAAAACGTTTTTCTTCTCTATAGCGTTTATATAACACTTCAGACAACAATTGAAAAACGGTTGAAATCATGAGTAAACAGGTTGCTGCTTTAGGTTTGTCTGTAGTAATACAGATTGTTGCACCTTGTGCATTAAACTCTTCTTCAATTGAAATGGTTGATGTCGGAATTTGGTAATGCTGTGCACATAAAGCAATACTTTTATTGAGGAAGATTTGGCACAGGTTAAAATGTGACGTAGCAACAGATTGACTGACAGAGTTAAGCAATTGTTTTGGGTCGTAAAACTGAATATTTAACGCAATTTGACTTTTATTGAGATCTTTGGCCTGAGTATTATCTAAGACTTGTTCAGCATTAAACACTTTACTTTTAGGCATATCTTGCTGTGTCACAAGCTCAATGTTTTTTTGTTTTTCTTGCTCTAAAGCTTCAGTTAAAGATTGAATTTCATTTTTTAACTGCATTTCATGCTGAATGCGCTGAATATATTCAGTTCGACTTGGACGTGCAATGACGCGATAGGCAAGCCATAAAATTACATGTAGGAAGAATGAAAGTACGATAGCAAGCCACTCAGTTCGTAAGATTTCTCCGATACTCGGCTTCACTAAGGTAATTTCGACACGTCCGACTTTCTTCTCATTTTGTAAGGCATCGCGAGAAAAAACTTCACCCGTACGTGTTTGTTGTAAACCACTCGTTGCAAGTACATCATTATTCATTCCTAATATACGAATAGATGCAACGCTTGGGTTGCTTGAGTAACGATTTGCAATGAGCGCCAATGAAACTGTATTTGGAGGGCTCATTTCCTGTAACCCATCTGCAACCAATTGGCTTGTCATGAGTTGCCCTTGATTCGCGCGATTTTCTTTTAATTGATAGGTTGTCGCAAGAACCAATAAAAAAGCTTGCAGTGCAAAACTGATGATAAGTAGGCTTGCAAAAAGCCCTTGTCTAGGTGCATTCAAGGTAACGTTCCAAAGCAATTTAGTTTATTTCTAGTGCCTATTACAATAGCTTGGCTATTGAGCCGAAATGCGCTTATATCAAGAGATATTTATAAATGCTGAAGCCAGTATGGGGCATATTTAACGCATGAATGATGATATATTTTAATAAATTAAGTTTAATTTACTCATCACTTTTTAAATATGGCACCTTATTTCATTGGCTTCAGTTAATTTATGTATAAAGTGATTTCGTTTCTATATCCAACTTATTGTTGTATGTGTAAAAAAATATGGCTAATTTTAACATATTAGAATGCTAAAGTAGCTAGATTGAAACCAATGAGTAACATAGAAGATTGACTATATGACGCAGACAACTCCAATCCAATCTTATCAATTCACCCTTTTGGGAAAAACTCTGACCAAAGATCATATTGCTTCTTTAAATCAGGTGTTTAAAGAATCTCAAATTACTGTTGATTCGTCGCCAAAATATTTATCTGTAGGGCAGGGGCACGATGCAGTTCAATTTGCAGTTAAAACCTCTCATGCTCAGCATACATTACGTGACTTGTGCTTAAACTTTTCTGCACACCACAAAGTTGACCTGTTGGCGCAACCACAGTCGTTTGACACGAAAGCATGTCGCTTGGTTTGTTTCGACATGGACTCTACACTTATTGGACAAGAAGTGATTGATGAGTTAGCAAAGGAAGCGGGGATAGGAGAGCAAGTTGCTGAAATTACTGAGCGTGCTATGCAAGGTGAGCTCGATTTTCAAGAAAGTTTTAAAGCAAGAGTTGCACTTTTAAAAGGTTTAGATACAGATGTTCTTGATAAAATTGCATCGCGTTTAACAATTAATGATGGCGCTGCTCGACTTATCTCAACTTTAAAAGCCAATGGGATTCATACAGCTATTTTTTCTGGTGGATTTCAGTATTTTGCTGAATATTTAAAAAATAAACTGGGTTTAGATGAAGTACATGCAAATACTTTAGATATACAAGATGGGCAAGTCACAGGTGAAGTGAAAGGTCAAATTGTAGATGGTGCAAGAAAAGCAGTTTTGTTACAAGAGCTTGCGAACAAGCTTGATATTTCATTAGAGCAAACTATTGCTGTAGGGGATGGTGCGAACGATTTACCTATGCTTTCTTTGGCAGGGCTTGGTGTAGCATTTAGAGCAAAACCTTTGGTAAAGGCGCAGGCAAAGCAATCTATTTCATATGAAGGGCTTGACGGTATTTTATATTTACTTCAGCTTTCTGATGATGAAATTGAATCTAAAACAAATATTTAGTGATCAAAGGACATCATAATTGAATAAAAGTATTTGAAAATTATGGTGTTCTTATTAAATAGGCTTAAACGATATCTATAAATCATATTTCTTATAAAAAAAGAAATTTCTCACTTTTTCAGGTGGTATTTTTTTGTAATGACACGGGAAGCTATAAGTCATCATGGCTATACGCTAAAGACCAATTTAAAAAACTGTAATTACAAAATAATATTGCGACATCTTGTGTCGTACTGAGCATTTATATCACTTTTTTTTCCACTTTTTTACGGCATAATATGGCTTAAGGAGTGTTGAATCAGATGTTTAACTCCTTCGAGTTGCAACAAAATAAATAGTAGTTATTTTTATTTATGGTTCATCACATACAGTGATTGACGGAGGTTTTATGTTAACAGCAAGTTTTGCCAGTATGGTGGGGACATTTCTCATCATGATAGCACTTGTTTCTGTGTACTTCTCACCGTATCGTCATTGGCTTGGTTTTATGTTAGCGGGTATGGTGTTTTGGGGTGCAATAGAAATTATGCGCTTGAGTATCCAATACACGTTACAGTGTTCAACATCGTCTAGTTATCTTATTTCAGCTTTTATTGGAATGGTTGGCTTACTCTTCGTTTTACTACGTCTTAATCGTGTTGAACAAAAGACAATAGCGAATCGACAACTTATAGAACATACACCTGTGTATGACGACAAACAATAATAATAACCAGTAGTAGCTCACTCGACTTGGTGTATTGAAAAATACACCTTTTTTTTTAGATATTACAAGATATGTATTTTAGTTCAAATCTTACTTATCCTTGGGTATGATACGATGCTCTAATATTTGGGAATATGAGAATCGGCGAATGCGTATAAATCTTTCAGCAATTCCTGTTGTGAAATTACCTGTAGTGGATGTCAGTACGGATCCATTAGATTTATTGGTTGCAGGTATAGCATTGCGTATGAAGCAACTTGCAAAAACCAGTCCAAAATTTATTGAGTTGACACACGATCGCCAATTACGTATTCAAATAAGTACGCAAAAGGGAATGGCGCGTCAAATTATAATTGACCAAGGTGCTGTTTCAAGTGTATCTGGTGAGGTCGAACCTGCCGATCTAGTGCTTCAATTTAAAAATAGCGATCAGGGTGTAAAAACATTTTTACAAGGAGATCCTGCTGTAATTCTTTCAGGTATTCAGAAAGGAAGTATTCAGCTCGAAGGCGACCAAAGATTATTGGTTATTTTTGCAAAGTTGTTGCGTTTGCTTCCACCAAAACTACCAAATCCTCTTCAAGAAAAAATTCAACATGCGAAAGCATTTATTCGTAAAAAAACGAGTAAGTAAAAATAAAGCCCTTATTTAAGGGCTTTATTTTAATTTGTTACTTCAAGATTAAATGTAACTGGTCCATCATTAATAAGATGAACTTTCATATCTGCACCAAATATACCGGTCTCGACTTTAATATTCTGTTGCTTTGTATATTCAATTAACTGTTCATATAGAACTTTTGCTTCTTGTGGAGGCATGGCATCTCCGAAGTCAGGACGTAATCCCTTTTGTGTTCTTGCCATTAAGGTAAACTGAGATACAAGTAATATAGAGCCTTGCGCTTGTGAAATATTCCATCCCATTTTACCTTGCTCATCATCAAAAACACGGTATTTTAGTAATTTTTCAATAAGCTTTTTGCCAATCTCAAAATTGTCATCTTTAGAAATACCTAAAAAAACCAATAAACCTGTTTGAATTTCGCCAGTTGTCTGCTGCTCTACAACGACTTTAGCGTGTTGTACTTTTTGAATTAATGCGCGCATTGTTGTATTTAAATAAAGAACGTCTTTTTATTATAAATAATATTTAGCATAAAGCGTGCTTTGGAGTTTTTTTGTTTATCTTGCCATCATTATAAATTGAGAAGAGAAACAAAAGTTACTTTCAGATTAATTAAAATGCAATATATGTCACATTTTTTATAAATATTGTGTTTTTGATTTGTTTATTTATTGTATAATTTACTTTTTATTTAAATAACTTTTTCTAATGATCAGTGATGTTTTTTCTCTTTTAGAAAGTTTGGGGTTTGGATATCAAACACGAGCGATTCACGCTCAATTCTCAAGTCCGTTACTTAATCCACAACTTTTTATACAACGCATCGATGGCCACCATGAAATCAATAAAGGCCTGAGTTGTGA